>CADCJK010000064.1:0-11626 GCA_902801715.1 uncultured Ruminococcus sp.
AACGGGGCTGATATTATCATTTCGCAGCATACCCATGCAACAGGCTGTGAAGAATACTATCAAAATTCCTACCTGCTTTACGGTCAGGGGAATTTTTGTTTCAACCTCAGCAAAAATATTTCCGAATGTACCGCAACGGGAATATTGCTTGAAGTCGTGTTCGGTGAAAATGGCTTTAATATCAAAAAGCATTTGGTAAAGCGTACCGAAAAGGGCTGTGAATATGACGAAAAGCAGGATTTTTCCGCTTTTGAAGAAAGAAGCCGTCTGCATGACAGGCTGATAAAAGGCGATAAAGAGGCTGAAAATATTTTTCAAAAGGAATTTTCCGATTACTGTATGAATATGTGGTCTGCACGTTTCATGCGTGTTTTCAGGGGTATCAATCCCGAAGATGAAAAAGCCCTTGCCAACCTTTCCCAAAAAGAACAGGAAAATTATTTGCTTTCCCAATTTACAAAGAGTCAACTGCTTGCTATACAAATGATGCTTGTGAATGACGAATTTAATGAAATCGCTCTGAATTTCATTACACGGGCAATCAATAATAAGGAATGATAATTATGAATTCTATTATAAAAAGACTGAAAGAAACGATAAAAAATTATCCCGATACCCTTGCGGTAGTCGAGCAGGGAGAAAATAATCAATATACCTATGCTCAATTCGGGGAACGTGCCGCCAAAATTGCCGCCAAACTGATACGTCTTGGAGTAAAGCAGAATGATTTTGTCATGATAATGCTCCCACGGAATAAAGACTATATTGCGGCAATGTACGGTGTATGGCTTGCAGGGGCAGGCTTTGCCCCGTTGTCACCGACATATCCGCCTGAAAGAATTGAATATATCCGAAACGACTGCAAGGCAAAAGCGGTCATTGATGAGCGTTTTCTGCATCACATAGACAGGGAAATTCCGCTTACAGACGAAATTGAAACAGATTTTTCCGCACCTGCCATTCTGATATATACATCAGGCTCAACGGGAAAGCCAAAAGGTGTTCTCCACTCTTTCAGAAGTATCACGGACTCCGTTTTTCGCTATATGGAATATGCTGATACATCTGTCGGATTCCGTGCGGCTATCGGTGCACCTTTTACATTCGTTGCCTCTGTTCAGGGCGTTTTTGCCCCGCTGTGCAGTGCCAATACGGCATATCTCATTCCGTATGAATTCATGAGAGATCCCGAACTTTTAGCCGACTACATCGACCAAAAACAAATTAACCGCTGTTTCATCAGTCCCAAAATGCTGAAAGTGTTCCATGCAAAAGGCAATTCCCTCAAAGTCGTTTCAACGGGCAGTGAAAGAGTTTCCAATACTTTCAGTGAAGATTATCAAATACAGGTTGCATACGGTCAGACGGAATCTGCCGGTGCGGTCATGATGTTTGCAATAGATAAAAAATATGACAATACGCCTATCGGCAAGCCCATCGGAAATGTGAAAGTATATATTCTTGATGAAAACAACAAGCCTGTCGATGAAGGTGAAATTTGCCTTGCAGGCTATTTTGCGGACGGTTACTTGAATTTGCCCGAGCAGACTGCCAAAACTTTTATTGACAATCCGTTTTGTGAAAAGGACGGTTTCCCGAAACTGCTCCGTACAGGCGATATCGGCAGACAAGATGAAAACGGCAATTATATTTATCTGAACCGTAAAGACTGGATGGTAAAAATAAACGGTCAGCGAGTCGAGCCGGGTGAAATTGAAACGGTCATTAAAAATATAAACGGCATTTTTGACGCTGTTATCAAGGATTTCAAAAACCGTTACGGACAGGTTTATCTTGTTGCGTATTACGTTGAAAAAGAGCCTGTAGCAGTCGATGATATACGCACGGCTGTTGCCAGAAAACTGCCGTCCTATATGATACCGTCATTTTTTGTAAAACTCGATAAACTGCCCGTGAATGCCAACGGTAAATTAGACAGGTCAGCCCTGCCCGAAGTGGAAGCAGGCAAATTCAAAAATGAATATGCTGCTCCCGAAACAGATCTGCAAACTGCACTTTGTTCCGCATTTGAAAAAATACTTGGTGTAGAGCGTGTGGGCATAGATGATGATTTCTTTGCATTGGGCGGAGATTCCATCAAATCCGCCATGACGGCAAGGGAATGTGAATTATATTTTGTTTCCATAGCGGATATTTTCAAGGGTAAAACGCCCCGTGGCATTGAGAAAATTCTGATGAAAAAAGCCACTCAAAAATCAAATTCCGACAAAAAAGAAAAACCGCTGTTTTATCCCCTGACACCCTCCGAAAGAGGTATGTATATCGAACAAAAACTCAATGAAAAATCCATTGTCTATAATCTGAATCTGGCGGTGAATTTCCGGGGAACTGATTTTGAAACAGTAAAATCTGCCTTGAAACAGGTATTTTCCGCACATGAGGCTTTCCACTCCACCTACGGTGAAGAAAACGGAATCCCTGTTAGAATCCTTTCCAATGAACTGCCTGCCATAGAAGAAAAAACAGCCGTTTCATTTGAAGATGTAAAATATATTGCCGATATTTATGCAGAGCCTTTCCAACTCAATAATGAAATTCCCGTCCGTCCGATGTTATACCGGTTAAATGACGGAAGCACCGCTTTACACCTTGCCATTCATCATATTGCCATTGACGGCGGTTCGGCAGGTACGTTTATCAGTGAACTCATGGACACCATTCAGGGAAAGGCACTTCAGACCGATATCGACCTTTCCGATTTGTATAACCGCCCTGTTGATACGGAAAACGGCTTGCAATTCTACAGGGAGTTATTCAAAGACGGTGTACCCGTGAATGAAATGCCGATTAAAAATAAACGTCCGAAAGTTCACCCGCTTTCCAACAAGGAAATTGTATGTGAACTTGACAAAGATACATTGAACCGTATCGGCAATACTGCCAAAAATTACGGTATCACGGAATTTGAATTGATTTTTTCAGCCGTTTCCATGGCTTTGGCAAAATATACCGTTTCGGAAGATGTTGTATTGGGAATTCCCGTTAATATGCGTCCGTCAGGGGCTGAAAATGTTATCGGAATGTTTGTCAATACCGCTCCCGTGAGAATCCGTGTACCGAGAAATGAAACAATTTCGGAATATCTTTTCAACGCAAGCAATGCCGTCAGGAATGCAACTTACGGTGCCTCTCTGCCGTTTGAAGATATCGTGGCGGAATTCGTGAAACAGCGTGATGAAAGCCGTAATCCGATTTTTGACGTAAGTGTCAATTATCTGCACAAGCCGTCTGTCATTGAAAATAACGGTCTGCAAATATCACTGTATTCACCTTTGCAGAAAATGAGCCGTGATTTCGGCATTGTCATGCGTCGTGGGGAAGATGACCTGAAAATTACCCTGCAATATTCCGATCAACTGTTTGAAGATAAAGTTGCCGAAAACTTCCTTTCACAAATTCTTCATACACTCAGTTTAATTGAAAACGGTGCAGACACGGTTAAAAATGCCCTTGCCATGCCCGACGAACAGAAAAAAGCTCTTGACAGATTTTCCAGTGAGTGCATGACGGAAATAAAGCCCTGTTTGTTACATCAGTTACTGGAACGTCAGGCAAGTGAAATTCCCGATAAAACGGCACTGATAGCCGAAGATATCACTTTAACATACCGTGAACTGAATGAAAAGGCTAATATTGTTGCGAATCATCTTATTGAAAAGGGAATTCAAGCGGGTGACAGCGTTGCCGTTTTACTTCCGAGAAAATCAAGTTTCTTTGCGTGTATGTTTGGCGTGAATAAAGCAGGGGCGGCATTTATCCCATGCGATCCGCAATATCCTGCCGACAGGATCAACCATATCATAACGGATTCCGAAGCCTCTTATATCATCACAACAAGTGACAAGCTTTCGGATTATCCGAGTGAAAAAGCCATCAATGTTCTGGAAATAACAGCAGGGGAAAATACAGGAAATCCCGATATTGAGATAGATGATAATTCACTTTCTTATATGATATATACATCAGGCTCTACAGGAAAGCCAAAGGGCGTTATGCTGACACACAAGGGTATCTGCAATTATCTGAACCCACACCCTGCCAACCGTCATGTCTATGCCGTGAAAAATGAAGTGAATGTCTATTTGTCCGTCACGACTGTTTCCTTTGATATGTCTTTCAAGGAACACGCCGTCACCCTCTGCAACGGAAAAACGCTTGTATTTGCAGGCGATACCCAGATGAATGATCCGAGAGAGCTTGCAAAGCTCATGAATGAATACAAAGTTGACTGTATCAATGCCACTCCGTCACGTTTAAGTCAGTATATGGACTATGAGCCTTTTAAAAAGGCTCTGGCAGACTGTAAAGTTATCATGTCGGGCGGTGAGGGCTATCCGCTTTCACTGCGTGATAAAATAAAAGCGGCTGCACCTGATGCCCGTATCATCAACACTTACGGACCGACGGAAATAACGGTTTCATGCAATGCCGCCGAGATAAACAATGCGGAATATATATCCGTCGGCAGACCTTTGTTGAATTACAAAGAATTGATTGTAGATAAATTCGGGGATATTGCCCCCTATGGAGTCATAGGAGAATTGTATATAGGCGGTGCAGGCACGGCAAAGGGATATAAAAATCTCGAACAGATGACGGCTGAAAAATTCATTGATTTCAACGGAGAAAGAATGTACCGTTCAGGCGACTATTCCAGATGGGATAAAAACGGAAATGTCATGATATTCGGCAGGCTTGACAATCAGGTGAAACTGCGTGGACTGCGTATAGAACTCGGTGAAATAGAGGGCTTGATAGAGGCACAGCCGCATATCAAGAAATCTGCTGTCGTTATCAGAAAGATAAACGGTCAGGATAATCTTTGTGCGTATTTCACGGCTGATGAAAATATAGACATAGAAAAACTGCGTAACGAACTGAAAAAGCACCTGACACATTACATGGTACCTACGGCATATTTACAGATGAATGAAATGCCCATGACTGCCAACGGAAAGACAGATATAAAAGCACTGCCCAAACCCATTCCCGTTACGCTGGGCGAATATGCCGCTCCCGTCAATGAAACAGAGAAATTTTTCTGCGAGTCTTTCAGAAAGACGCTCAAACTTGACCGAGTGGGTGCAACGGACAATTTCTTTGAAATAGGCGGAACATCTTTGATAGTTACATCTGTTGTTTTGGACGCTTCCGAACACGGTTATCCGATTACTTACGGAGATATTTTCAAGTATTCTACGCCTCGTGCATTGGCGGAACTTTTCGGAAAAGGCGAAGTAACGGCTGAAACAGGAAAGCTGTTTGATTTTGATGATTATGACTATACAAAAATCAATGAACTGCTTGCCAAAAATACGGTAGAGTCATTCCTCAAAGGCGAAAAAAGAAATATCGGAAATATCCTGCTGACAGGTGCAACAGGTTATATGGGTGCACATCTGCTTGCACAGTATCTGACAGAGGAAAACGGCACGGCTTACTGTATGGTGAGAAAAGGTCGCTATAAAACCGCAAAAGAAAGACTTTTCAATATGATGTTCTATTATTTCAGTGAGAAATTTGCAGAACAGATTGAAAAACGTGTGGAAGTTTTTAACGGTGATGTGACGGATTACAAATTCTTTGAGCAGTTTGAGAAACTTCCCATAAACACTGTATTCAACTGTGCGGCAAATGTAAAGCATTTTTCAAGCGGTACGGATATTGAAGATATCAATGTGGGCGGTGCAGTCAACTGTGTAAAGCTGTGTCAAAAAATCGGTGCAAGGCTGATACATTTTTCGACAGTATCGGTTTCGGGCACGACTGACGATATGAACAAATTAAGCAAAAGTGCCCTTGATGAACAGACTCTCTACTACGGTCAGACACTTGACAATAAATATACATCTTCCAAACTCATGGGAGAAAGAATGGTTCTTGAAGCGGCGGCAAATGACGGACTTGATGCCAAAATCATCCGTGTAGGCACTCTTGCCGCAAGGGAGTCCGACGGTGAATTCCAGATTAACTTCCTTACCAATAATTTCATGGGCAGACTGCGTTCCTACTGCATTTTAGGCTGTTTCCCGTACAGTATGCTTGAAAATCAGGTCTGCATGGGACCTATTGACACTTCCTGTGAAGCATTTCTCAGACTTTCACGTACACCGAAAGAATGTTGTGTATTCAATGCCGTGAATAATCATACACTGCCGCTGGGAGATATTATCCGTCAGATGAATCAAAACGGCATGGATATCAAATTGGTGGAGTATGAGGAGTTTGCACACGCTTTGAATGAGGCTCAGAAAGATTCCGCTAAAGCGGCGATTCTTTCGAGTATGACCGCCTATATGAACACGGCTCACGGCAAAAAAATAACCGCTCTGCCGTTCCGTTCGCATTATACGACACAGATACTGGCAAGAAACGGATTTTTCTGGAATGCAAGTACAGACAAATATGTCAGCAGTTTCATTAATGCCCTGAACGGATTTTTATTCTTCCAGACGGACAACCTGAAAAGATAATGGATATTTACATTCTGGAAAACAGTGAAACGCAGCTGATTCCCGAAAGTTTTTGTTACCGCCTTTTTCCCGGACGCATGAAAAAGGCGGTACGATATTTAAAAGCGGATGACAGGCTGATGTGTATCGGTGCGGGACTGCTCATAGCATTGATTGCAGGAGTAAATGAAAGTGAAATATACCTTTCGGAATACGGCAAGCCCTATGCCAAAAACGGCATTTTTTTCAATGTATCTCATTCGGGAAATTGTGCGGCACTTGTCTGCGGAGAGCATGAAGCAGGCATTGACATAGAAAAAATCAGTGAAAGTAACCTGTATCTTGCAGAGCATATTTTTACAAAGCAGGAACTTGAATGGATAAGCCCTGAACCTGTCAACCGTTTTCACATTTTATGGAGTATCAGGGAAAGTATCCTGAAAGCAGCAGGTACAGGGCTGTATTCCTCTGTACCGTTTCCCGAAATATATCCCGAAACAAATCATATTTTTTTCAACGGAATGACCTATTATTTCAGTTACGGAATATTTGAAAATAAATCAATAGCCGTTTCATCAGCTGTCGATACAGGAGAACTGAATATAAAAAAAATTTCTGCTGATGAAATTCAGATAAAGTTATTGTCAAAGGCTTAATTTCATGACACCAATGGAATACCGTCAAGCATTTGCTGCATAAAAAATTCCTTGCCGACCTTTCAAACAGATGTTTCACGTAGAAATCGGTTGTTTCACGCAGAATCAGTTTACTTTTTTTACCTGATGTGTTAAGATATGGGTTAAGAAAAGCCGTGGAACAGAAAAAATTACAGGCTTTTTTATTAAAAGCACGTGAGCCTGCAGGAAGGGGACAGACTCTGTGCCAAAACAAAACAAGGAGGATTTTTTTATGAAGAATCTGACAAAACGCATCATTTCTTCCATGATGTGTGCAGCAGTTGCGGCTGTCAATTTCGGTGCCGGTGCAGTCATACCCGAAATGTCGGCTGCAAACCTCACTGTTAATGCCGCAGACAGTACAATAGACGGTACCATATTGGGCGACCGTTCTCAGTCGAAACTCGGCAATGACGAAAAGAGTCTTGCCATCAAAAGAGCCGATCCCTACGGCACCACGGACAGTAACGGCAACGGCACAAAATGGAAAGCTCTTTCCGTTGTCCCCGAAGTTTTCGGTGTATACAATTGCTGGTGTTATCTGAAGGATTACACAAACGGCAAAGTAGGCAAGGGAGGCTTTTAACAGTTAAAATGATTTTATAAAAAGTTATAAAAATATGTTGACTTTTATAATTTTAAAACAGAAAGAGAGGTGAAAACCGTTATTGAAAGTTTATATTTCACTTTGTGATGCTGTAAACGGCGGATTTAAAACGGACGGAAACTTTAATCTTTCCTGGAAAAATGCACCTGTCCTTGGTGATCGTTACGGTTCAAGTACCAGCGGCAGTTGTACTCAGGAGTCGATCAAGTCGTCTTTTCATGACAGCGACTATCATCAGTATTTGAATAATAAAGTTTCAAACACATACGGTCTGTTAAAAGTTTCCTCTCAGGCATATCTCGCTGATGATGATATTCAGCAGAACAGCAGCGGACAGTATCTCGCTGTTGCGGCAGGTGACTTTGACGGTGACGGTACGGACAGTATTATTGCCTTTATTCCCGATTATGATACACCATGCATCAAAGAATACGGTTATACCAAAAGAAATGTTTCGGATTTCAACTACAGCTACAGTGCTACCGATACCAGTTATACCTACAGCGGAGCAAATTATTACAAGCCTTATGAACATCAGACAATCAGTTCCAATGTTTACAGTGATTTCGGTCTGACAAAAAAATCCGCTTCCAGCAATCATGACAAGTCAAGGAATCTCCCGATTGTTGATATTATTGCGGAAGATATAGACAGGGACGGCTGTGATGAACTTATCATTACGGCAGGTCTCGGCTATACCTCGGAAGACAACAACTGCAGTACCGTTATGAAAATCTATGATATGGTCAACGGCAAATTTGAGCAGACCTACAGCAAATCTCTTTCAGGCAATTATAACGGACAGCAGGGAAGAATCCGCTGGGCTTCCTCGGCAGTCGGCAACGTTCAGACAGGTGCCAGCGGAGAACTTGTCAGTGATTTCCCCGAAATCGTAACGGCAGGCTGGGTGGATACCAAAAATGCCGCAGGTATTGACATGAAACACCGTTTCGGCGTTCATATCACAGAGATTATAAAACGTGAAAAAAAGGGTAATACGCAAGTCGGAAAATATCAGGAAAAGCTGGTCATGGGAACTTCCGATGCGACAATCAATTCCACAGGCTCGGACGGCGTTTCACAGTATATGAAAAACGGCTTCCCTGTCGGCTGGGACAGACATGACAAATTGGCAGTCAATACGGTAGCCTATAAAGGTCCCGCTCAGCAGGCGGCACTGGTACTGGGTGATACCGTTTATGACATTACAAGTGACAATAAACTCAGCGTTGCCCACTGGAGCAAAGATGTGGACGGTCATACAAGATATGCCGTACGCAATCTGCTGACAGGCAATTACCCGATGGCAAAGGGACTGGCAGGTGAAAGCGTTTTTCATATGGGACCTGCCACATCAGCAATGGCTCTGTGTAATGTCGATGTTGATAATGACAGCGTATATGTAAAGCTCAGGGATGTTGTGAAAACATGGGCTGATCCGAAACCGCTCTATGTTCTGGAGGCTGCACCGTTTTTCAGGGAATTCCCTGATTCAAAGGGTTCGACAGCTATCGGCTTCGGACATGAAGAAGGTCATGAAACAAAATGGCAGGCAGGCATTTCCGCAGGCATTGAAGCCTCTTTCGAGCAGGAAATCGCCTTTTTCGGTGTAGAAATCGGCGGTACGGAATTCGGTACTTCCCTTACTACTGCCATGACATACGAGGGTTCAAAATCTTCCTCTTTGGAAGTTACAACACAGCACGGCAATGAATCCGATAAGAATGCAGTGCTTGTGGAACGTACTCCCATGTATATCTACCGATATGACGTACTCGGAAAAGATAATCTTCCCGATGATCCTGCCAATATCATCGTGACAGGAGCTCCCGAAACTGCCATGATTTCCGTAGAGGAATACAATGGTCTTGCAGAGGAATATAACAAAACTCATGAACAGAAGCTCACGAAGATAGACAGCAGTTTCGGTCTCGGCACTCCCGGCGATCCCCTGTCCTACCGCAGAGAATTCCCGGATGTCGGTGAACAACTGATCAGTTGTTCCAGCAATTCGGAAACAACTGCCGTCAATGGTGTTGAGGGCTATACAGAAAAGACGATCAGTTCAAGTACCACTCTGAACAATGGCTTCAGTATCGAGATTGCCAGTGAAACTTATATCGGCGGCAGTCTGTTCGGCGTGGGCAGCAAATTCACATGGGAGGTATCGGCAGGCACAGGTGCTTCCTTCTTCCATACAGATTCCGTTACCTGCAGCGGTGCAGTCAAAAGACAGGATAAAGACAGCCGTTTCAACTTCAACTGGGACGTTGCCCGCTGGATGATGAAAGATATTCCCGTGGTCGGCTACAAAGTGCAGGTAAGTGACGAGATGATCGGCAATATCCCCCCTGTCATGCCCGACAGTCTTACCGTTACGGGCAAGGGCAACAACAGTGCCGCTCTCAAATGGACAAACCCCTCTACCGCAAATGGCAGAATTACAGCCAACTACATCAAGGTCTATTACAAAAAAGACGCTGATTTGAACTACACTTCAAAAATGGTGGAATTCAAAGGCACAGAAGGTGCAAAAACCTGGTCTTTGAGCGGTCTTGAAAGAAATACAAAATATCAGTGCTATATCGCCAACGTGTATGCAGGAAATGCAGGCTCATTACAAGAATCTATCCAAAGTAATATTGTCGAATTCACAACGAATAACGACAAGGAAAATGTAGATGTTACCGTCAATACGGGAAAAGGTCTGACACTCAAAAGCGGTAAAGCCATACAATCCGTTGACTGCGGCAAAGAAGCGATTACTCCCGTTATATACAGCGTTTCAGACGGCTATCAGCTCCCCAAGGGTTTTTATCTCTCATCAAACGGCATAGAGGCACAGTCGGCAGGCGTTGATATCATCAAGGTTTCAGGCACTCCCACAGCAACAGCAACGATCAATATTCCCGATATGGATATTATCAATTACACTATCAGCTATACGCTGAATAACGGCACTCTTGACAATCGTGTGACATCTTACAATGTCGAATCCGAAACAATCACACTTCCCACACCTGTCAAAGACGGCTATGAATTTATGGGCTGGACAGATACTCAGGGAAATAAAATCACAGAAATCAAAAAAGGCTCTACGGGCAATGTCACAGTAGAAGCCAACTGGAAAGACCTTTCTTATCTCGGTTATACGGCAAATTATCCCGCAGACGGCTCGGAACAGTATCCCTATATCATCAGCTCGGCAAAAGGCTGGAATCTGCTCTGCGACCTGCTTGCCGAAAAACCAAAAGGCTATTTCACCAACAAAATCATCAAACTGGATGCAAATATCACCGTCAGCAGAATGGCAGGCAGTGATTCACATGATTTCACGGGTACATTTGACGGCAACGGCAAAAAAATGACATTCAACTATACTGCCGATGACATCCGTATAGCACCGTTCAGATATGTTCAGGGCTCAAAGGATAACCATGCCGTTATCAAAAATCTGAATGTCGTCAGCAATATCACATCCACAAGCTATAAGCACCTTGCAGGACTTGTGGCACTTCAGACAGGCTATGTCGATATTACAGACTGTAATGTGAAAGTCAATATCAGCAGTACAGCAGATACAGACAAGGCTTTGTATCCTGCAGGACTTGTCAGTCAGGCAAGTAAGACCGAAAACGGCACACTTACCATCAGCGGCTGCAAAGTAACAGGCAACATCACCACCAACGGCAAATATGCAGGCGGTTTTGTAGGTGTCGTACAGGGTACAACCAATATCGAAAATTCTATAAGCAGTGTCACCATCAACAGCAGTGTTGACATTGACGGCAACAAGGACGGTACTCACGGCGGTTTTGTAGGCGAACAGCAGAAAAATTCCGGTATCACTATCAAAGGCTGCGTATTCA
>CADCJK010000064.1:11686-15165 GCA_902801715.1 uncultured Ruminococcus sp.
TTTCGTCGGCTGGCGTAACAATACAATCACCATTTATGACAGTATTTTTGCCCCTGCCGAAATCACTGTCGGCAACAACGGCAGTGCGACATTTGCCCGTAACAGAGTAGATACTTACAACTGCTATTATACTTATTTGTTCAATGACGGTGCAAGTTATGCACCCTATCTGACAAACGGCGATGTAACCCCCAAAAAGTATAACAACGGTCAGCAGGCTTATACCATCACGGCAGGCGACAACGTGACTATCGACTACGGCACTCCCCAAAATACCTATAAAACAAGCGGTATCACGGCTTATGCAACAGGTCTTGCCTATAACGGCAAATTCTATGCAGGAAAAGACGATGAAATCACACTTACTCTTAACAGCAATACTCCGCAGGGCTATACCTTCAAGGAATTCACTGCCAATGCAGGCACTCTCACGGCAGAAGAAAATGCCTATGTTCTGACCATGCCCGAAAGCAATGTAACTATCAATGCGGTTTATGACCTCAATCTGTTGGAAAACCTGTCCGAAATTTCCGCAGATGAAACCGCTCTGGGCGGCAGCATTACGATTAAAGCAGCCGCAAAAGGCGGTACAGGCAATTATACCTATGCTGTATACTGCAAGCAAAAGGCTGATACAAAGTGGGTAACAAAGCAGAATTTTGATTCCAATGATACGGTCATTTTCAAACCTGCCTATGCTTCCGACTATGATATATGCGTTAAAGTCAAGGATAAATCGGGCACTATCGAAAAGAAATACTTTGTACTGAAAGTAAATGAAAAGGTTACAAACCTTTCCACACTCGTATCCGACAACATCAAGCTGGGCGAACAGGTTACAGTCAACTGTCTTGCAAAGAACGGCTTGGGTGAATATCAGTATCAGGTATTCTATAAGCAGACAGCACAGTCCAAATGGACAGTTGCACAGGATTTCAGCACCAATGCGACCGTCAATTTCACTCCCAAAAATGCGAAAACATACGATGTATGCGTGAAAGTAAAAGACGCTACAGGCAAACTCGACAAATTGTACTTTACCGTAACCGTCAGCGATAATCGTCTGCAAAGTACTTCCGCCATTTCGGCAGAAACCATCAAAGCAGGTGAAAGCGTAACGCTGAACTGTTCCGCAAAAGGCGGTACGGCACCGTATACCTATTCCGTACAGTACAAACAGCAGGCAAAAACCAAATGGACCATTTTGCTGAAAATAACATCGTGACTGTAAAACCTGCAAGCGTTACAGCCTATGATATATGCGTAAAGGTTCAGGATAAAAACGGTACAGTTGCCAAACAGTATTTCACGGTAACAGTCACCAAGTAATCCAATCCATAAAGGCGGCTATGAAGGATTCTTTTCCCTGCATAGTGAGCCTGTCGGAAAAAACAGTGTAAGTTCATTGAAAAAACTTACACTGTTTTTTTACTCTCTCCGCTTTATATCAATTTTATCTTAACATGATTTTCCTGTTTATCCGTACCGCTGCCGAAACAGCTTGGAGTGTCTGCCTGAAATTAAAAAATGGTTGATTTTTTATTTTAAGAATGATAGAATGAAAGTGAATATGCGGACACACGGCTGACACGTCCGCAGAACAAAATCATTTTTTAATAAAGTAACTCGTTGTGCCAGTAAAAATGAAAAATCAAACTTATCGGCTGTTCCGACCCCTCCGTCAAAAGTTGACAATTAAAATTGTCAACTTTTGCCACCTCCCCTTTCAGGGGAGGCGAGCCGAGTTTCTGATTCAAAATCAGTTTGTAACAAACCCAAATTAAAAAAATCAAGTAAAAAGCAACAAATTTGCGTTTGCCACTCTTGCCTCCCCTGAAAGGGGAGGTGGTTTTTCAATGTACTGGCACAAGAGGTTAAAGTATGAAAATTTCGGCAAAAAATCGCTTGCTGACACCGGCTATGAGGAAAACCGGCAGATATCTGCAGCAGCCGAAAGTGTCAGCTTAATAATAATTTTCATTCAGAAAGGAGAGGAATCCCATGAGCAAGAAATATATCAAACTTGAAATGGAGATTGTTGAGTTTGAAGTGGAAGATATCATCACAGAAAGCAACCCCACCAATGACCCCACCGATGACGGCGACGGCGATCCCTAAATTCCGCAAACAGCCCATAAAGAAAACGGCAGGCAGCAATTACGCTGTTCTGCCGTTTTTCGTTTGAAATCAGCTTTATAATATTACACCCGAAAAAATTTTAAAATTTTTTTAAATTCATGCCCCTATGTGCCGATAAGAGTTGTTATTATAACCGAAAGCGCTTGAAAAACAAAAATCACGGGAGGCAAACACGGTGGACGAACAAAAACTTGCCGAAAGGCTTATACATGGCGAACAGACGGCTCTGGAAGAAAGAAGTTACAAGAAAATATACGCCTCTGGTATCGACAATCATTTCCAATATAGCCGCAGGCTGTTTCAGCGTGCAGGATATCGAAGAAACTACTTCCGATACATTCATAGCCCTCTGGTTCAACAGAAACAAAATACAGCCCGACAAGCTCAAAGGTTTTATCTGCTGTATTGCCAAGAACAAAGCTAAAAATAAAATAAAGAGTAATCAGCGTCATCAGGATATCGTCAGCATTGATGGCATGGAATTTGAAGATTCTCTGAATGTATCTCAAAAAATAGAGGATAAATTCATTTCAAAGGCTCTGAAAGATGCCCTTGACGAAATAGGTGAACCTGACAGGGAAATTATCATCAGGCATTATTATTACTATCAGTCCTCAACGGTCATATCCGAAAAAATGCAGATGAACAGCGAAACCGTCAAGTCACGCATCAAGCGTGCCAAAGACAAGCTCAAAAAAATACTCACGGAAAGAGGCTTTGCCAAATGAAAAAGAAATTTGTGTTTGACTCGATGGAATCCGATTTTTCGGATATCAGAGAAGAAACGATTATCGAAAATACAGGTGTTGATACAGAAAGGGTAGTGAAGACAGTCATGGAGGCAGCAAAGGCTAAAAAAATCAGACGTTTTACAAAAAAGGGGATTATCGGAATTGCCGCAGCAGTGGCGGCAGCGATTGCAATAGGCACTGTTTCGGTCGGTGCGTCGGGCGGTTTCAACAAGGCTTTCGGAAATTGGTTTGCAGGTGAACCCAAATACGGACTTTTTGCAGGCAGCAATGTTTCCGAAAAGAGCGATAAGCTCGATATTGAATTTCAGGGTATTGCAGGCGATGACACGCTCGTAGGTGCCGTTATGGAGCTCAAAAATAAAGATGGCAGTGCCTTTATCGAAAAGAATGACGGCAATTATCTCATTTACGGTTCCAATGATGTTGACGTAACGCTTGCACCGCTTTTGGCATTGTTCCCCAATCCGAATGACAACAGAAGCGGCAGTGTATGGTATGACTTCAAAGATGAAAATACCATTCAGGCAACAGCTTTCTATCAGGATTTCGGAGGACATCTCAAAGGTGAAAGAATGACCGTCAAAGAGA
>CADCJK010000065.1 GCA_902801715.1 uncultured Ruminococcus sp.
ATTTACTTCTTGTTACATATATACTTACCATTGTCGCTGGATTGATAGTTTACTTTGGTTGGTTTCCAAAAAAGAAATGAAAATGATATATAAGTTATGAGTTATAAGAAAAACGGCGGTTCAAAGTGAACTGCCGTTTTTGATATGTTACTTAGTTTTTAAGTGACTGCATGGGGGCAGGTATGCGACCACCACGAGATATGAATTTTGCAGGAGATTTCGGATTGATGTCCATAATGGGACCGTTGCCGAGAAGTCCGCCGAAATTGAGTTCTTCACCTGCATTTTTGCCGATGGCAGGAATCAGGCGTACAGCGGTAGTTTTGGAATTGACCATGCCGATAGCGGCTTCATCAGCGATAATGCCGGAAATAATTTCGGCACTTGTATCACCGGGAATGGCAATCATGTCAAGACCGACGGAACATACAGCGGTCATGGCTTCGAGCTTTACGATGGAGAGGGCTTTGGAACGTGCAGCGGCAATCATGCCGGCATCTTCGGTGACGGGAATGAATGCACCCGACAAGCCGCCTACATGAGAAGAAGCCATGACACCGCCTTTTTTAACGGCATCATTGAGAAGTGCAAGACAAGCTGTCGTGCCGTGTGCACCGCACTGTTCAAGTCCCATTTCTTCGAGTATGTAGGCAACGGAATCACCAATAGCGGGAGTGGGGGCAAGTGATAAGTCAACGATACCGAAAGGAACGCTTAATCTTTTGGAAGCCTCTTTTGCCACAAGCTGTCCCATACGAGTGATTTTGAAAGCGGTTTTTTTGACGATATCGGCAACTTCTGTAATATTGCAGTCACCGGCTTTGGCAAGGGCGGCTCTGACGACACCCGGACCGGATACGCCTACATTGATAACGCAGTCAGGTTCGCCTACACCGTGAAAAGCACCTGCCATGAATGGATTATCTTCGGGAGCGTTGCAGAATACAACGAGTTTGGCTGCACCGATACAATCTCTGTCGGCAGTGAGTTCGGCTGTCTGACGGATAATTTTACCCATTTTTGCAACAGCATCCATATTGATACCGGCTTTTGTACTGCCGATATTGACGGACGAGCAGACTTTTTCAGTTGTAGCAAGTGCTTCGGGTATGCTTTCGATAAGGGCATAATCGCCTTGTGCAAAGCCTTTATGAACGAGAGCGGAATAGCCGCCTACGAAATTGACACCGACAGTATCAGCAGCAGCGTCAAGGGCTTTTGCGAATTTAACGGGACTCATACTCGGACAAGCCGCTGCAAGCATGGCAATAGGTGTAACAGCGATTCTCTTGTGAATGATGGGAATACCGTATTCCTTGCTGATGTCCTCGCCTGTTTTAACGAGTTTTTCGGCATAGCGGCAGATTTTGTCATAGACTTTCTTGCAGGCGATATCAATGTTGTCATCAATGCAGTCCAGCAGGGAAATACCCATGGTGATGGTTCTGACATCGAGATTTTCATTGTCTATCATATTGATAGTTTCCAGTATATCATGTGAATTTATCATTTAAAAAAATCCTTTCTGCATAGCAATTATGCATTATGAATTAAATCTTGTGCATGGCATTGAAGATATCTTCATGCATGACGTGGATTTTAACGCCCATGTTTTCACCGGTGGAAGTGAGGGAGTCAACGAGATTTTCAAAGGGAACGGTACAGCCCGAAATGTCAACGAACATAATCATAGCGAACATTCCCTGTAAAACGGACTGGGTAACTTCAATGATATTGACACCTACGGCGGCACATTCGGTAGAAACTTTTGCAAGAATGCCAACGGTATCCTTGCCGAGAACAGTGATTACTGCATTCATAAAAAAACATTCCTTTCAAAATAGGTTTACAATGAATATTTTATAACATAATTCGGATTTAATCAAGAGAATTTTTCAATTATAATAATTTATCGGTAAAAAAATGGAGAAATTTGTGTTATAATTGACGTTTAAAAACAGAGGCTGATATGATATAATGAAAAACAGAGGAAAAAATCTGAAGATAAGGAATGTGTTGAAGATGAAATATAAATTTATATCGGACAGCCACACACATAGTGAAAATTCGTTTGATGGAAATGACAGCGTTATCATGATGTGTGAAAGGGCGGCAAATCTGGGATTGTATTCCGTCACTGTGACGGATCACTGTGAGTGTAACGAGTATTATGAGAATGAAGAAAATGTGAATTACAGAAAGTGCATAGAAGATTCAATAAGGGATACGGCAAAAGCAAGGGCAATGTATATTTCCAAAGTGAATATATATACCGGCATTGAACTTGGACAGCCCTGTCAGGACAGAAAGGCGGCGGAAGAAGTTCTGTCGCTTGCGGAATATGATTTTGTATTGGGTTCTCTGCATAATCTCAGGGGGGAAAAGGATTTCTATTTTCTGGAATATACAAAAGAGAATGTTCCGGAACTTCTGGAAAGATATTTCAGGGAATTGCTGGAATTGGTTGAGGAAAATAATTTTGATTCACTGGCACATCTGACATATCCGATGAGATATATTGCGGCAAATCCCGAAATTACAACGGATATGAGTTGTTTTAAAGATGAGCTTGATGAAATTCTGAAAAAGCTTGCGGAAAACGGTAAGGCACTGGAAGTCAATACATCGGGATTAAGACAGATGATTCATAGGACTTTGCCTGATGAAGAAGTTATCAGGAGATTCAGGGAACTTGGCGGAAAGTATGTGACGATAGGTTCGGATGCACACCGCTGGGGAGATGTAGGTTCAGGGATAGAAGACGGTTTGCAGTTATTGTTGAAATGCGGATACACTCATTTCACGGTATATGAAAAAAGAAAACCGAAACTTTTGCCGATATTGTAAATAGTAGTGAAAGCGGAGTCGGAAAAGTGACTCTGCTTTTCTTTGCTTTGGGAAAATGCACAAAAAATAATCGGAAAATTCTTGTCTTATGTAGCTTTAATCTTAAAGGCGTTTATGATATAATGAAATATGTAATTGGAATTTGGGGGATTTTATGAAGAACTTCAAGGCAGCTATTTTTGATGCAGACGGTACGATTATTGATTCCATGTATGTATGGGAGAAAGTTGACAGGGATTTCCTTACGGATCACGGCATACCGGTCACACAGGAATACAGTGACATTGTAAGGGGAATGTTTTTCAAAACAGCGGCAGAGTATACAAAAAGCACCTATTCGCTGAGTGAAAGTGTCGAGGAAATCATGCAGACATGGCTTGATATGGCAAGGCATGAGTATGAATACAATGTAAAGGCAAAGCCGTGGGTAAAGGAATATCTTGCACATCTCAGAGAGAATCATATTCGGATAGGTCTTGCAACATCATCGGATCCGTATCTGCTGGAACCGGTACTGAAAAACAACGGTATACACGGATATTTCGATACTGTGTGTTATACGAGTGAAGTAGGGAAAAATAAGAGTTTCCCAGATGTATATATCAAAACAGCGGAAAGGCTTGAAGTCAGACCGGAAGAATGTATGGTGTTCGAGGATATACCGGAGGGCATAGAGGGTGCAGACAAAGCAGGAATGTACACAATAGCCGTATATGACAGGGCATCAGAAAAAAATTCCGATTATCTCAGGAAAAAAGCAAAGAAATATATTTTGGGATTCGAGGAAATGTTGGAGGAAAGCTGATGGACAGAAACAGATTATTGTATTTTTTGGTAGGCGGGTTGCTTATAACAACCGGCTATGTTGTAAGGGTGATGCAGGTCGAAAATTATTGCCGCAGCAGTACGATTTTAATTGTCATGGGATTGTTTTATATATTTGCCCTGATGTTCCGCAAGGCGAATGAAGGGGTGCTTATTGTGATAGAACTGGCCGTATGCTGTGGACTTCATATTGTAAGGCTGACGAATATTGCATGGTATAATCATATTTATGACAGTACTTTGGGGGAAATCGTGCTTGGCGGACCATTTCAGTACAATGTTCTGCTTTATATTTTGTGCGGAACGTTTCTTGGCGTTCTTTCGGAAATGATCATCAGGCAGTATAATCACATTGGTCTGGGCGACTGACAGGATTTTTCAGAAAATGAAAAAGGGTTGCAGGCTTGGAGGCTTGCAACCCTTGATTTTATTTTTCATTGACGATTTCTTTGAATGTATTGGCGGCAGTTTCGCTGTCGGACGCAACGGCAACAAACACATACGGATAAAAGGTATCGGTTTTCACTTTGGCAAGCTGACCGCTGCCTTCTTTATTTTCGGTATTTTTGGAGGAGATGTGTTCGGATATGGCATCGGAGAGTTTCTGAGAACTGTTTTCATCGGCAAGCCGGAAACACGCCAATTCCATGCCGGAGTCGGTTCTGTTGGATATATACATTGCCGAATCGGTAACCGTACCCTTGGGAATGTTGTAGTATTTATAGATATTTTCATCGGATATTTTCGTCAGGTTCTGGTAATTCATTTTTTTAATGACACGGGAAATAATGGTATTGGCAGTCAGATAGGAATTGGAATTTTTTTGATTGTTCTGGTAGGAAAGCATGATACCGACAATGACGGCAGTAATCAGTGTAATGACAGATATGGTGACAACGGTAAGTAATATATTTCTTTTTTTGCTCATAAGTCCACCTCGCACAAAAACAGTAATTTCTACAGGTAATTATATAATTTTTCGGGATATATTTCAACTACAATGTTGTAACTATTCAGAAATATATTGACAGAGTACTTGTATGTGATATAAAATGATAAAAAAAGTAACAGGAGTGTTGAATGATGGAAGAAAAAATGATGTTCATATGGATATTTTCGGGTATTTTTTGCGGTATCGGTCTTATATTCCTGATGGTGGCATGGATTATAGCGTCAGTGGTGGCGGACAAGAAAAAGAACTGCACTTCCAAAGCAGTCGGAACGGTCACGGATCTGGTGAGAAGTACAGCGGATTTTGACAGAAGCAACCACATGAAGGGATATCACCCCGTAGTGCAGTATACGACTGCAAAGGGAGAAACCATGTCGATTACATCGCCTGTCGAAACAAATCCGCCGAAATATCATGTCGGAGAAACTGTTCATGTAAGATATGATCCGCACAAGCCCGAAAAATTCTATATAGAGGGCGACAATACGATTAATATAGTAAAAACGGTATTTTTCTGTGTCGGTCTCGGACTTTTTGTATTAGGTCTTTTGGTGGGAATATTGGTATTTATGTTTGCATGAAAAAAGAGGAATGGGAATCAAAGTTCTCATTCCTCTTTTGAAATTTCAGGGTAAAAAAGAAATCCGCCCAACCGTTCATGTCATAGATAACCTGCCTACGAGATAAGCAGGTGGGTGCCAGCTCAATGATTTCATACTCCCTTCGTCCGCTGAAACAGCGGGAGGTCTGAAGTCCGTCACCGAAGCCCGGCTCCCTGAATAAAATTTGTAGGGTTAAATAGACATTTACACGAATTGGGCAGAAATTGTAAACAAATTCAAGTTTTTTTGTACAACTACATTATATAACAAATTCTCCGAAAAATCAAGAGGAAATTATGTTATTTTCAGGAAAAATTATTCTTCGTCCTCGTCTTCTTCGTCAAATTCACCCATAAAGAGATCGAATTTTTCTTCAAAGAGTTCTGCAAGGGTGTCAAGAAGTTCTTCGTCATCAATTTCGGCAAGCTGAGGTTCACCGTTTTCGTCCATGATATCTTCAAAAATCATATAAACGTTTTCAGTGTCTTCTTCATCGGGAATCTCAAACAGGGGCATAAGGGCATAATAGTGCTTGTCTTCATAGTCGAGTTCTTCGATAATTTCAAATTCGTATTCGTTGCCTTCATCATCAAGAAGTGAAACGAGGTTCGCATCAAATTCATTTTCGTTCTGTTTTGTGCTCATACGGGACATCTCCTTTAAAATAAATTACAGTTCTTATTTTATTATAAATAATGAAATATGTCAACTCATTTTTCGGATTTTTTATTGATGGCAGTATTCATTTTGACGAACATATTGGAAAGCGGTTTATAAATCAGCATGGTGATAACGGCATCAATAATGCCTTTTACGAAAGTAAACGGCAGATTGAAAATGATAAGGGACTTGATGAGATTATCGGAAGCAGGCAAAATGGTTTTATACATACTGATAATGATATTCATGTCACCGCCCGCCCAGAGCTGTGCATAAGCGGGATAGACGATAAAATAATTGATAGCGATACTGAGAACGGACATTGCCAGAGCACCTGCAAGGCAGGCGATAAGGGCAGTTTTCTTTGTTTTTTTATGCTTGTAAATCATGCCGGCTGTGAATGCGAATACCGCACCGAAAAGGAAATTGGCAAATTCTCCCACGCCCACGGAAGAACCGAAAGGCAGATGTATCAGATTTTTCAAAAGGCATATAATAACGCCATAAATGGGAGAGATGACGAAAGCCCCTATCAATTCGGGAATGTCGGAAAAGTCGAGTTTCAGGAAAGACGGCACCAGCGGAACGGGCATTTCGATATACTGCAGTACAACGGCAACGGCTGTCAGCATGGCAGTAATCGTAATTTTAGTGATATTGCTCTTGTTTCTTGAAGATTGATTTGTCATAAAAAGACCTCCATTTGATATTGGCTGTCAATAAAAAAAGCCTGCACAAAGGCAGGGACGGAATGATTTTATACGCAGGTATAAAAAGATATCTTCTTTCATCCGGACTTTGACCGTCGGCATTGGAGTTACACCAATTCAGCGAAAAAAATCGCTCGTGGGCTTTGACCACCGGTGAGGAATTGCACCTCGCCCCGAAGACAGCACTGTATTTAATTTCAAGTGAATTATATCATTGTAAATATCATATGTCAAGTACTATTTTTTGTTGATTTTCGTGAAAGGATAATATATAATAGATTTGAAAAGGGAGGAATGTGTTATGAAGCTTTTTGAAAAGACACTTGAAAAAAAAGAGATATTTAACGGCAAAGTGATTCACGTGACGGAGGAAATGGCAGAATTGGAGGACGGCACAAAGGCAGTCAGGGAGGTTGTCGGACATCCGGGAGGAGTGTGCATAGCGGCATTGACGGAAAATGATGAACTGCTGTTTGTAAGGCAGTTCAGATATCCGTATAAAGAAGTTTTGCTGGAATTGCCGGCAGGCAAGCTGGAAAAAGGTCAGACACCCCTTGACAACGGCAAAAGAGAGCTTTTGGAAGAAACGGGAGCTATCGGAAAAGAATATATCACATTGGGAAAGCTCTATCCAAGTCCGGGCTATTGCGGAGAAATCATACATTTGTATTTCTGCAAAGTGGACAGATTTGAGAAACAGCAGCTTGATGAAGATGAATTTTTGTCATTTGAGAAGATACCGCTGAAAAAGGCAGTTGAAATGGTGCTGAATAATGAAATAGTCGATGCCAAGACGCAGGCGGCAGTTTTAAAGACAGCCATGCTGTATAAAAGGCTGACAGGCAAAGACGGTGATATGTTATGATAAATCCGATAGTGATTATAATAACGATATCGGTAATACTTTCCATGCTTGCAGTGTGCATTATTAACAAGCCGAGAAAACCGCTGATGACAGCGGCAATGATATTGATATTCATATTTTATCTCAGCGTGACATTTATCATTGACAATGCGATAACAAGCACTGAAATGAATGAACAGTTTGGCAGTTTTGTGAAATTTCTCGTAATGAGTGATATACCAAGTTATGATGAATTGGCAGAGTCATTCGGCACGTTCATGAAACTGGATATTCTGCTT
>CADCJK010000066.1 GCA_902801715.1 uncultured Ruminococcus sp.
AATGTTGCTATCATATATGCCGCTGCGTGTGCCTTCGGAAACATATATTTTATCTTCATACAGGAATCTATATACCACTGCGGCACATTATGGTCTTTCATGGCTTTGATATGTTCCTCTGTCAGCAATTTCGTGGCATTTCCCTTTCGCACGATTTCCATTATCTTAAACGACATATCAGGCTCAAGCCCCTTATGCATGAGATATACCATGATATTATCTCTCGTTCCGATAACTTCCGATATATTGCATATCTTCTTCGCTATCAAATCAGCGGCGTTTCCTATCCATACATCTGTACCATGTGACAAGCCCGATACCTGCAATAAGTCCGAAAATGTCTTTGGCTGAGTGTCTATCAGCATATTTCTGACAAATGCCGTACCGACTTCGGGCAGTGAAAACGTACCTGTCTTTGACTCGATATCATCAGGCGTTACGCCCAATGCCTTTGTAGATGTAAAAAGCGACATCACTTCGGGGTCACTCATGGAAATATCCATGACGCTGATGCCTGTATATTCCTCTAAATAGTGATACATAGTCGGCACATCATGTCCCAATTCATCAAGCTTACAAACCGTGTCATGTATCGAATGGAAATCAAAATGCGTTGTGATAATCTCTGTTTTCTGGTCATTCGCAGGTCGCTGTATCGGACAGAATTCATATACATCATTCGTTCTCGGCACGACTACCATTCCGGCAGGGTGCTGTCCCGTTGTACGCCTTACGCCTGTACAGCCTTCCGCTAAACGCTGTTCTTCCGCCCTGTTGAGTGAATATCCCTTTATCTCCTCATATTTCTTGACAAATCCCAATGCCGTTTTTTCCGCCACAGTGCCTATTGTACCTGCTTTGAACACGTTTTCTTTTCCAAACAATTCCTCTGTATATCTATGCGAACAAGTCTGATACTCACCTGCAAAGTTCAGGTCTATATCAGGCGTTTTATCGCCCTTGAATCCCAAAAATGTTTCAAACGGTATGTCGTGACCGTCACGCAGATATTCCGTCTGACAATTCGGACATTTTTTAGGCGGCAGGTCAAATCCCGAACCATAGCTTCCGTCCGTGAAAAACTCGCTGTTATGGCATTTCGGGCATACATAGTGAGGACACAACGGATTGACTTCCGATATACCCGACATTGTTGCCACGAATGACGAACCGACAGAACCTCTCGAACCTACCAGATAACCATGTTCATTGGAATCCGCAACCAATTTTTGTGCCGTCATATACAAAACCGAAAAGCCATTCTTAATAATAGAATTCAATTCTTTATCAATTCTTGCCTTTACGATTTCAGGCAAAGGATCGCCATATAAATTTTTAGCCCTCTGCCATGTGATATCCGTGAGCTGTTCTTCCGCCCCCTGTATGAACGGCGGAAAATTGCCTTTCGGAACGGCTCTTATTTTTTCCACCATATCGGCTATGTAGTTCGTATTTTCGACAACAACTTCATATGCCTTTTCTTTGCCCAGATATTCAAATTCTTTCAGCATTTCGGCTGTCGTTCTCAAATACAGCGGTGCCTGTTCTTCTGCGTCTGAATATCCCTGTGACATCATCAATACTTTCCTGTATTCGCTTGTATGCGGATCAATGAAATGCACATCGCACGTTGCCACGACGGGTATATCCAATTCTTCACCCAACTTTACAACCGTTTTATTAAACTCCTGCAATTCCTCTATGCTGTTTACAGTGCCGTTTCTCAGCATATACATATTATTGCCTATGGGCTGTATCTCCAGATAATCATAAAATGCCGCTATGCTTTTCAGTTCATCCCATTTCTTGCCCTCAACAATTGCCCTGAAAAGTTCCCCCGCTTCACACGCACTGCCTATTATCAAACCGTCCCTGTGCTTTTCCAGTTCCGATTTCGGTATCAGCGGCTTTTTATAAAAATAATTGATATGTGCCTTGGATATCAGCTTATACAGATTCTTCAAGCCTGCCTGATTCTTGGCAAGAATAATCTGATGATACGATTTATATGCCTTGATATCGGGCTTTGGCAAAGCCTTTGAAATTTCCGATATATCTTTAATTCCAAAATCATCTTTCAGCTTTTGCAGCATGACCTGAAATATCTTTGCCAGCATCATGGCGTCATCACAAGCCCTATGATGATTGAATTCTCCCAGTTTCAGAAATTTCGCTATATTATCCAGTTTATGTTTCGCCAACTGCGGAAACATTCGTCTTGATATCGCAAGCGTATCGATATGTGTCAGCGTATATGGCAAATCATTTCTTTCGGCAGCCGCTTTGATAAAACTCGTATCAAAATTAGCATTGTGTGCCACGACAACCGCATTTTCTCCGCAATAATTCAGGAATCTCTCGACAGCCTCTTTCTCTTTCGGTGCGTCCGCTACCATGCTGTCATCAATACCTGTCAATTCCGTTATCTTTTCGGGAATCGGCTTTTCGGGATTCACAAATGTAGAAAAAATATCCTTAATTTCGCCGTTCACCATTTTGACAGCACCGATTTCCGTAATTCTTTCCTTTGCCGCCCCTAAACCTGTCGTTTCTATGTCAAATACAATAAATTCTCCGTCAAGGGATTTTTCGGCAGTTCCCTCCACTGCACCCGACACCTCATCATTGATAAAATACGACTCCACACCGTATATGATTTTGAATTTGCCGCCTTTTTTCTCGATAGCGTCACAGGCATTCATGGCATCGGGATATGCCTGTGCAACACCGTGGTCAGTTATCGCTATGGCAGGCATTCCCCATGAATATGCACGATTTATCAAATCTTTTGCACCCGTCACTCCGTCCATGGCTGACATATTTGTATGCAAATGCAATTCAACTCTTTTTTTCTCGGCTTTATCCACGATTTTCGGCATGGCTACAATACTGATATTCGATACCATCATGGTTGTATCATGGTCGAAATTGTCATATTGTGCCGTACCTTTGACAAGCACTGCCATTCCTGTTTTTAATTCCAGAACACCCTTGCACTTTTCAGGTGCACCAATAACTTTCAATGTTATCGAACCTGTAAAATCCGTTATTTTCATTGAAATTATCTTGTTTTTATTTTTAGTATCTTTCACTTCAACAGAAAATATCTGTCCCCATACAACAACTTTTCCCGTATTGGCATTGACTTTTTTCAATTCCGTATGCTTTTCGCCCTTGATAGAACCGCCGTAAATTGCCGCCGCACTCTCGGGAATATATGTCGGAATAAGGCTTTCGCCCTCTCTGATTTCTATTTCCAATTCCGTTTTCGGTATATCTTCCGTGGCAGGCTTTGTATACTGTGCTTTTCTCTCGTTAGCAGTTTTCATCATGCTTTCATACTGCTGCTGTGACTCTATCTGCACTTCACGCAATACTTTTTCTTCATTTGTTTTCTGCTGTTCAATATATACCTGACTTTCGGAATCTATTGACAACACGCCGCTGAAATCTACATCAAATTTCACGCCAAATTCACTTTTTATCAATTCAGACAGATTTTTCCCGAAATTCTGTGCTTCCAGCAAATCTTTTCCGCCATGCTGCAAATAAATCACTATCCTGTTTCCGACAATCTCCGCTGTAGAATCATTCAAAGTGCCGTTCAGACTTGCATTTCTCCTCTTTAACTCCATCACAAGCTGCGGATAGTACCCTACATCAAAAAGCATACTTTCATAATGCGGTCTGAAAAAACAGTGTGACAAATTCAAAACGCTTTCCTGTATTTTTCTTTCCGCTTCAAAAATATCTTTCCTGTCAAGCAATTCTCCGCACTCTGCATATATATTCATCACTCTCTGTTCGGAATCTATCTTTATATTGGAAATGATACTGTTATTTATCCCGTCAGGCAGATTTTTTGTTTCTATATACCGCCCGAAAAAATCAACAAATTTATTCAAATAAATCTCCTTTCCCTTTTCAGTCCATCTTTTCTATTTCCTTTACCAATTCATCAAGCAATTTATCTTCGGGAACTTTTCTGATAATTTCCCCTTTCTTGAATAGCAAGCCTTCTTTGATACCGCCTGCTATGCCGATATCGGCTTCTCTTGCCTCTCCGGGACCGTTTACAACGCAGCCCATGATGGCAACCGTAATATTCTTCTTGCAGTCTTTCAGACGTTCTTCCGCCTGTTTCGCTATCTCTATTAAATTTATCCTCGTTCTGCCGCAAGTCGGACATGATACAAATTTAATGCCCTCGTTATTCAGTCCCAATGCTTTTAAAATATCCTTTGCCGCATATACCTCTTTCACGGGTTCATCTGTCAAGGATACTCTGATTGTATCGCCTATGCCCCTCAGCAAAAGCGAACCTATCCCGATAGATGATTTAATAATTCCCATTCTTTCGGTGCCTGCTTCGGTAACGCCTAAATGCAGGGGATATTTACACTGACCTGCCGCCAGTTCATAAGCCTGATACATGAATTCCACGTTTGATGACTTCATGGAAAGCACGATATTATCGAAATCAAATTTTTCCAGCAATCCTGCATGATACATGGCACTGTCACATAATGCCTGCGGTGTCGGCTTGCCGTACTTTGCTAAAATATGCTTTTCCAGTGAACCTGAATTCACTCCTATCCTGATAGGGATATTTCTCTTTCTGCATTCATCTGCAACCTGCTTTACACGGCTTTCCTCTCCGATATTTCCCGGATTGATGCGTATTTTGTCAACACCTGCCGCTGCCGATTCCAGTGCGATTCTATAGTCAAAATGAATATCTGCCACTATCGGCACACTGACTTCTTTTTTAATTGCCGGTATCAACTGCACTGCCGCCAAATCCGGTACGGCAATTCTGATAATATCACAGCCTGCTTTTTCCAGTTCGACAGCCTGTTTCACGCTGCCCTTGATATCCGTTGACGGCACGTTCAGCATGGACTGCACAGTGATTTTTGAATCTCCGCCTATAAACGTATTGCCTACCGCAATTTTTTTTGTATCCCGTCTTTGCATAAAGTCCTCCTATGAAAACAGCTTTATAATGTCATTTATCGAAATCACTGCCATGAAAATCAACAGCAGAACCATTCCTATGGCGTGTACGATTCCCTCATGTTCGGGTTTTACAGGCTTTCTCCTGATTGCCTCGACCAGTAAAAACATGAATCTTCCTCCGTCAAGTGCCGGCAGCGGCAATAAATTCACGACTCCCAAATTTACCGTGATAATCGTCATGATATAAATCAGATTCATCAACGCATTGACAAAACCTGTCTTTAATCCCTCCGATGCCGCCTGCGATATGGCAGAGGTCATTCCAATCGGTCCCGCTACTTCATTGAATCCGAACTGCCCTGTAACCAATCCGACTAAACTTGCCCATACCATTCTCACTGTGGATAACGTCGATAAAAACGTCTGTGAAATAATCACTCCAAATGTATTTTCTACCGCTTTGACCTTGAAATCAAGCTGTATAATCTCTTTGCCGTCTTTCTCGACAGTGCCGAATTTCACTTTGTCAAAATGAAGATATTCTCCGTTACGCTCCACATCAAATGACATTTCATTCGATTTTGCCGTTGCAAAGGCAAAATTCAAATCCATGGAAGTGAATATCCGATATCCGTTTATCGCCCGTATGTCATCATACAGTTCCAGTGTCTGTGACGACGGGGCATTCTCTGAAAAATATACAATTCTCGTTGACGCAAAATACTCCTCGGGTATAAGCGTTATCAACATCAATACCAATCCCAAAAGCAAGTTCATTACTGCACCTGCCACTACAATTACCATTCTCTGCCAGACAGGCTTTTTATTGAAAGACCTGTCATCCTGACTTTCACTGTCCTCACCCTCCATGGAACAAAATCCGCCTATCGGAAATAATCTCAATGAATACAGCGTTTCACCTTTCTGAAATTTCAGTATTTTCGGTCCCATGCCCAAGGCAAATTCATTCACCTTTACACCGAATTTTTTCGCCGTGATAAAATGCCCGAATTCATGCACGAATACAATCAGTTCAAAAAGCAGTACTCCTATCATTATAAGCAATATACTTTCTATGTCAATCATCTCCCAGTTTAATTCTTGTTTCTCTGTCCGCCTGCAAAATGTCTTCAAGCGTGATTTCCGTCTTATTGACATGGAAGTCTGCAAGGGCTTTTTCCACGATATCGCCTATATCAAGGAATCCGATTTTCTCCTCCAAAAACATCTGAACCGCTGCTTCATTGGCAGCATTTGCCACTGTCGGATATAATCCGCCTTTTCTTAAAGCCTCTCTGCAAAGGGCAAGGCATTTGAAAGTTTCATAATCGGGCTTTGCAAAATGCAGTTCCGCTATCTCCGACAGGTCAAGCTCCCCCGCAGGTGACGGCAATCTGTTCGGATATGTCAATGCATACTGTATCGGTATTCGCATATCCGCTGTGCCAAGCTGTGCAATCACTGCATTATCCTTTAACTGTATCATGGAATGAATAATACTTTCCCTGTGAATCAAAACATCAATGTCTTTATCCTCCACTCCGAACAGCCATGACGCTTCTATCACTTCCAGCCCCTTATTCATCATTGTAGCAGAGTCGATGGTGATTTTTCTGCCCATACTCCAGTTAGGATGTTTCAATGCACTCTCAACCGTGACATTTTTCAATTCCTCTCTCGTCTTTCCGAAAAATGAACCGCCTGATGCCGTTAAAATCACTTTTTTCAGCGAATTTTCCGGACAGCCCTGCAAACACTGAAATATCGCTGAATGTTCACTGTCAACGGGATACAGCTTTATACCCGTTTTTTTCACTTCATTCATGACAATACTTCCGCCTGCCACAAGCGTTTCCTTATTCGCCAAGGCAAGATTTTTTCCTGCCTTTATCGCCGCAAGCGTCGGCAAAAGTCCTGCCACTCCCACAACGGCATTTACCACTGTATCCGCTTTTTCATGCTGTGCCGCTGCCGTAATCCCCTCTTTTCCGCCAATGACCTTGATATCCGTGTCCGCAAGGGATATTCTCAGCTTTTCAGCCGCCTTTTCATCAAGCACGCCCACCATGTCGGGCTTGAATTCCCTTGCCTGCTTTTCAAGCAGCTCTATGCTTTTATTGGCTGTCAACGCACACACTTTTATTCCGTGCATTCTTGCCACATCAAGTGTCTGCACTCCTATGGAACCCGTTGAACCCAATACAGATATATTCATCTTTTCACACTCCCATTACCGGCATATATGCCATCATTATATACAAAAACGGTGATACCACTACTACACTGTCAAATCTGTCCAGCACTCCGCCATGTCCCGGAATTAAATTTCCGTAATCCTTTATCTCAAAAGTCCTCTTGACTACGGAAAAACTTAAATCACCCAATATCGACAAAAGTGAACCTATCAGCGAAAGCACTGCCAAATTGACATAATTCATTGAAATATTCTGATAAACAATGTCTGCAAACAGCCAGCCTATGCCGCAGGTCGCCAATACACATACCACTGTACCGCCAACAGCTCCCTCTATCGTCTTTTTCGGACTGACAGACGGACATAATTTATGCTTTCCCAGCAATACTCCGACAAAATATGCTCCTGCATCGGCAAGCCACGGTAATGCAAGCGTTATGACAAAATAAAATGCCGGATGTGCCGGATCCATGTCTTTCATTTGTATGACCGTTGACAAGGAAACCGTGA
>CADCJK010000067.1 GCA_902801715.1 uncultured Ruminococcus sp.
TTGGCAGCCTGTTTTTGAGCCTGATAAAAGTATGAGCGTAGATGAATGGGCAAAGGAAATTGAAAAGACCGTTGACGAGATTCTTTCAGAGGAAAAAGGTGATAAGGAATTTCCGTATAAAGAGTCATTTTTGTCAGGCGGTGTTGATTCTTCATATTTGTTTGCGGCAAGTGACGCTGTTTATGCGAATACAATAGGATATGAGGAATCGGGCTTTGATGAATCGGAGCTTGCCCGTCATACAGCGGAAGTTTTGGGAAAAGGTTTCCGTGTAAAGACAATCACGCCCGAAGAATATTTTGAAAGAATCCCCGAAGTCATGGATAAAATGGGACAGCCTTTAGGCGATGCTTCTGCCGTTGCATTTTCATTGGGCTGTAAGGCTGTAAAGGAGTATACAGACGTTGTGTATTCGGGTGAAGGTATCGATGAATTTTTCGGTGGCTACAATGCACACAGGAGAGTTCTCGAAAAAGATTGGGTATATCTGACTTGTTCACATATCATGTCGGAGCAGGTTGTCAAAGATTTGATGAAAGACTATGATGAAACTCTGAAAGCAAATGAACCTGTCATGAGTTTGTGGAATGAAACGGAAGGACAGGACGACCTTGCAAGAAAGCTGACAGTTGATATATCCTTATGGCTTGAGGGCGATATTTATTTGAATACAGACCGTACAAGTACCGCCTGCGGCATAGAACTGCATACACCTTTCAGTGATTTAAGACTTTTCAATACGGCAAGAAAAATTCCTGCGGAATATAAATTTGTCGGAGAGCAGAATAAATATGCATTCAGAAAAGCGGCAGCTTCAAAATTGCCCGAAGATATCGCATTCCGTAAAAAAGTCGGTTTTGCCGTACCCGTCAGAAAGTGGCTTGCAGACAAGAGATATAATACACCTGTAGAAAAAGCATTGTTTGGCGAAACATCAAAGAAATTCTTCAATGAAAATGAAATAAAATCTCTCTGGGAAAAATATATCAGCGGTGAAGAAATGCTTTGGGGCAGGATATATGCAATATACGCTTTCATCATCTGGTATGACATGAAATTCTGATATGATTATACGATTTTGATATTTGAAATACAATGAAAATCTGTCATTCTGAATGCGGAATGGCAGATTATTATTTGACTTGATATGATAATGTGTGATATAATCAGAGGAGTTTGATTTAAGGGGAGATATTGGAATGATATATAATAATATTCTGGAAGCGATGGGACATACACCGATGATAAGACTGAATAAGATGGCAAAGCCCGACAGTGCAGAGATACTTGTGAAGTTTGAGGGGCTGAATGTAGGTGGTTCCATTAAAACGAGAACGGCTTATAATATAATCGTCAATGCCGAAAAAGAGGGCAAAATAAAGCCTGATACTATCATAGTAGAGCCAACAAGCGGCAATCAGGGAATAGGACTTGCATTGGTGGGAGCTGTCAGGGGATATAAGACAGTCATTATCATGCCTGATTCCGTCAGCGAGGAAAGAAGAAAATTAGTTGAGCATTACGGTGCACAGGTTATATTGATACATGATGACGGAGATATCGGAAAATGCATACAGAAATGTCTTGATACGGCACTGGAAATGGCTGAAAAAAATCCGAATGTCTTTGTACCTCAGCAGTTTGAAAATGAGAATAATACCAATGCACATAAATATTTTACTGCATTGGAGATACTGGAACAGACGGCTTGCAAAATAGACGGATTTTGTTCGGGCATAGGTACAGGCGGCACGATAACGGGAATTGGTGAAACGCTTAAAAAACAATATCCCGATATGGAGATATGGGCAGTAGAGCCTGAACACGCTGCAATTTTAGCAGGCGGTACAGTGGGAACACATCTGCAAATGGGAATCGGTGACGGCATTATCCCGACGATTCTCAACAGGAATATATATGACCATATTCATATCGTGACAGATGAAGATGCAATAAAGACAGCGAAACAGTTGGCTGAATTGGAAGGTATCATGTGCGGCATATCCAGCGGCACGAATGTAGCGGCAGCTATCAAATTAGCCGAGAAATTAGGCAAGGGAAAAACCGTTGTAACGATATTGCCAGACACAGCGGAAAGATATTTTTCAACGCCCTTGTTTGAATGATATGAAAATCAGTTTTTTTTGAAAAGGGGTGTGGGGGAAAACTTTTTTTGCAAAAAAAGTTTTCCTCCACGAGTTTTGATAATAAATAGGTTGACACTTTTGAAATAAAATGTTAAAATAAATCCGTTAATTTAAGAATAGAAATGCAGGTGATTTGTCTGAATTTTTTTGAACATCTGGACAGGGAATTTGCCAAGTCGAAAGAGGCTTTTTTATATACGATAAAGCGTTTGCCCGAGTCAAAAATCATAGTTGTGAATGTCGGTCTGAGCAGCCTTATGTATGACACAGGTTTGTTTAATATAAGAAATTTGAGAAATTTTATTGCAGACATAGCGGAATTGATCAATTCTGATTCAAAAAAACGTGTGGTAATTGTTGTTTCGGATTCTATCAGGAATACCAGACAACAATATTTTGCTTTACAGGGCATGAAAAGGGGCAGAAAAGATTTTGACCTGAAAAATTCCAAGGAACATGAGAGTATCATGGAAACGCTGACAGCGGATTCAAGAGTATATTCTGCATTGGTTTCCGTTGTACACAGTGATATCGTGAATTTGTTTTATGACGGTTTTCTGAATTATAATTTGAAGACGATAGGCTTTTCGATTTCGTCAAACGGTGCAGACGTTGCAGGCGAATTAAAAAGGGTTCTGAAGTCGATAGAGAATATCGCATTCAAGCCGATTGATGACAGTACGAAAGTGAATGCGATAAAGGATATCATACATTCAAGCAGGAATGTCACGCAGACAAAGGGCTTCAAAGCGGTTACGCAAAAGACTTCCGATACGATAAAGGGACTTTTCAAGGCATATCCGAGAACGATTCCGATTATCATGGAGGAACTGCCGCAGAATTCACTTGACGATGAAGACAGCTTTGCGGCAAAAATCGCTTGTGCCATCAATGCTGATGTCATGGTATCTGTTTCGAGAAAGGGTATGCTTTATACAGTTGATCCGTTGGAAAACGGAAAGGCTTTGCCGTTTTACTGTTATGACACGAGCCGAGCGGCACCGTTTTCGGAATCGAGAAAGAAAGATTTGGCACAGAAACTCAATGCTGCCAAGGCTGTGAACTGTCACAGCAGACCGATTCCCATGTTATTGACTTCGTATAATTTCCCGTATACCGTGAGCAACCTGTTTTCACAGGAAAAAATTGATGATATATGCTTGAGGGGAGATTTGCCGTATTTTACGACTTTTATCAATACAAGTAAAATTTTGCGTTTTTCAAGTGATATATCCCTGCCGATAGAAAGCAGACATATTGCAGGTACACTTGTTGTGGATAAAAAAGCGGCACAGGCTTTGAGAAATACAAGCAGTCTTTTATCTGTTGGAATCATTGCAGTGAACGGCACTTTTGAAAGAAAAACGACGGTTGCCATTATAGATGAAAAGGGCATTGAAATAGGCAAGGGTGTAACGGATTTCAGCAGCCGTGAGCTTTTGCAGGCAATTTCGACACATTCTTCGATAACGGTAATCAACCGTACAAAGATGAGAATAAATTGATATGGATATGAAAAGAATAGTAATCAAAATAGGAACGTCTTCACTGACATACAGTTCAGGACAGCTCAATTACAGGCATATCGAAAATATGACGAATGTGATATGCGATATCAAGAACATGGGACATGAAATAGTATTGGTATCATCGGGAGCGTCGGGTGTCGGTATGGGAAAGCTGGAACTGAATAAAAAGCCTGAACAATCCGCAAAAAGACGTGCATTGGCGGCATCGGGACAGAGTGGACTGATGGCAATGTATGAAAATTTCTTTGGCAGATATCATTGTAAAGTGGCACAGGTTTTGCTGACAAAATCTGTTATGACGGATAAAGAAAAGGCTGAGAGTATCACCCGTTCATTTGAAGAAATGTTCAATTACGGAGTATTGCCGATAGTGAATGAAAATGATGTCATAGCGTCAGATAATAAGAATTCGGGCGATATGTTCGGTGATAATGATACGCTTTCGGCAAGCGTTGCGGCATTCATCAAGGCAGATGTGCTTGTGATATGGTCGGATATTGACGGACTTTATACAAAGAATCCCCGTTCCAATCCCGATGCGGAGTTTATACCCATTGTGCATGGAGTGACGGAGGAGATATATAAAATGGCAGGCGGTGCAGGCAGTAAAGTCGGCACAGGCGGTATGCTGACAAAGCTCAATGCCGCTGTCATAGCGAACAATGCAGGGGTTGACATGATTATTGCCAACAGCAGTAAGCCCGAATTGTTGTATGACTTGGCAGAGGGAAAGCCTGTCGGCACTTTATTCAAAGCGTAATTTTTTGGAAAGGAAGTTTATTTATGAAGATTTCAGCGATGTTGGGACAGCGTTTCAAGGAAACGCCGGCGGAATGTAAAATAGACAGCCATATATTTATGATACGTGGCGGATATATGAAAAGAGTAGGTGAAGGAATCTATTCCCTTTTGCCGCCCGGATTGAGAATTGTCAAGAAAATTGAAAAAATTATCCGTGAGGAAATGAACAGGATTGACGGACAGGAAGTGTTGATGCCTGTAGCGATTCCGGCAACGCTCTGGAAAGAGTCGGGCAGATTTGAAAGTGTCGGTTCTGAATTGCTGAGATTCAAGGACAGAGGCGGCGTTGACATGGTGCTTGGCATGACGCATGAAGAAGCAGTCGTACATCTTGCAAGGCATACAGCGGAATCGTATATGAATTATCCGTTCATGGTGTATCAGATACAGACAAAATTCCGTGATGAACCTCGTTCCAGAGGCGGTCTTATCAGAGTAAGAGAGTTTACAATGAAAGATGCCTATTCTTTCCATACGTCACAGGAAGATTTGGAAGTTTATTATAAAAAATGTCATAAAGCGTATGAAAGGATATTTGCCCGTGCAGGAGTGCCGGAAGTTATATCCGTACAGTCGGACAGCGGCATGATGGGCGGTAAGATAGCTCATGAATTCATGCTTATCACGGAAATAGGCGAAGACAGGCTTGTTATATGTGATGAATGTGATTTCCGCTCGAATATGGAAGTAGCGGAATGTATCGTTGAGAATACTGAAAGTGAAGTAAAGAAATTGGAATGTGTGGAAACACCGCATTGTAAGACAATAGAAGATTTGTGTGAATTCCTTTCGATAAAGCCCGAACAGACTTGTAAAGCAGTCATGTTTTTAAAGAAAAATTCCCTTGAACCTGTTGTTGTATTTGTAAGGGGAGATTTGGAAGTCAATGAAACAAAAGTGCAGAATTATCTGCATGAGGAGATAATTCCTGATGATAACAGTACAGATACAGGTATTTGCTATGGCTTTGTCGGTGCATTGAATCTGAATTTCAAGAAAAACGGCACAGTATTGTTTGATAATTCACTCAAAGGCATGAAAAGCATGGTATGCGGTGCGAATAAAGAAAATTATCACTATACAGGGGTGAATCTTGAAAGGGATTTGGATAAACCCGTTGAATACAATGATTTTGCAAAGGCATATCAGGGCGGAATCTGTCCCTGCTGCGGTAAGAAAACAATAAGTTTGTGCAGAGGTATCGAAGTAGGCAATATATTCCAGCTTGGCACGAAATATACAAAGGCTATGGAAATGCAGTATATTGATAAAGACGGTAAGCCGCAGTATCCTATCATGGGCTGTTACGGAATCGGTGTCGGCAGACTGGCAGCGTCGGTATGTGAAGCAAAGCATGATGCGAATGGACCTATCTGGCCTATGTCAATAGCACCGTGGCAGGTACATTTGTGTGCGATAAGACCTGACAATGAAGAAGTGGCAAAAGCTGCAAACGGTCTTTATGACACTTTGCAGGATATGGGCATAGAAGTTATATTTGATGACAGAAAAGTCAGTGCAGGTGTCATGTTTGCAGATGCGGATTTGCTGGGTGTACCTGTAAGAGTGGTAATCAGTCCGAAAACACTTGGACGTGGAGTCGTAGAAGTTTCGTTCCGTGACAAGTCATTCAAAGGTGATATCAGCCTTGACAATGCGGCTGACGAGATAAAGAAAATTGTCAAAGAGCAGTTGGCAAAATTCGACATATAAAAGAGGTGAATTTCAGTGGAGAAATTTTTAAGTTTTGTATGCGGATTCATAACGGCATTGTGTCTTGTGATGGTGTATGTACACCGCAGAGTGATACAGGCAATGATAACAGGTGAAGAAATGCCTGAAGTACCCGAAAATTGCCCTGTTTCAAAGTGTGATAAATGCGAATAAAAAAATTTGCCTGTCCGTTGGGAAAGCGGGCAGGCGTTTTTTAATTTTTCCAGAATTCATGTACGGAATTAACGACTTCTTCGGGAGTGATATTGAGTTCATCATCCGCATTGGTGAGGAATATTTCGGCACAGAATACGGCATTGGGATTTTCAATGTTAAGAGGAATGATATTTGATTTATCGAGTTTTTGAAATTCCTCCGGAGTATAGCGGGATATTTCAAGGAGTTTGTCACCGAAGGAAGATGTTTTGGAATTCCAGAGGTAGAAGGTCATTTTTCTTGTATCGGTATCCGTAACGGCTGTGACAGTATTATTAATCCACTTGTTCGGTATGGTCATATAGTATCTGTCATTGTAGTTGATGACGGTATTTGTTTTGGTACCGAGAGCCTTGTTATAAACGGAATACTGTTTCCATGCTGTGATACTGCATATATTAAGAGCGGTATTTTCAGCAGGGGCAGGCATAGGTGTAACGACAGGCACTTCTATAATATAGTCGCTGTCGGAGTCACGGGAATAAATGGTATCTTTTCTGGAAGTGGGATTGGAGAAAGTACCGTTTTCATTTTCTGTAATAAGGGGATTGAGGAAAGCGTTTGCATTTTCATCGAAATATACGATTTGTGAAGTCAGGATACCGCCGTTTTTTTCACCGTCAATGACAATGCCCTTTTGATTTTGTGCGATATTTCCGCAGGTGATATTGGCAAATGAGATAATTTCGGGATCGAGGTCAATGGAATATCTTGCAACGGGCTTTTTTTCTGTTTCGGAATATTGCAGAACTTTGAAATTGGAGGGATTTTTCTGAGTAGCGAGGGATAAAAGGACGATATCGCTGACGTCATCGCCTGTCACATCTTCGATAATCATTTCATTGTAAGTATCTTCGAGTGCGATTTCATAGGCGGTATCCGCAACAGAATAGGCACTGAGTGTTTTCTGGGCATTGTTATAGCTTGTCCAGCCGATGATGATTTCATCAGTACCGTCATTGTTGAGGTCACGGAACATCACACGGTCAACGCCTGTACCGGCATTGGCGAAATTGCCGATACACTGCCATTTGCTGTCAATGAAAGCAATAATGCAGACATTGATTTTTGTATCATTGTCAGGAGAATACAGGGCAAGGGCAAATTCATTTTCAGCTTTTTCCTTTTTC
>CADCJK010000068.1 GCA_902801715.1 uncultured Ruminococcus sp.
TTTTTGATGAAAATGACTTGTTATTTTTATAAATTTGTGTTATAATGTCATGGGTGACGAGCACTTGTGGTGGAATTGGCAGACACGCTGGATTTAGGTTCCAGTCCGAAAGGGTGCAGGTTCAAGTCCTGTCAGGTGCATTTTGAAAAGCAGACTCTTTTTTGAGCCTGCTTTTTTGTTTTGTAAAAAAATATTCGGCAAATAAATCAGAATTTTTTAAAAACTATTGTAATTTTATATGGAAATATGATAAAATAAGATATATCTATTTGAATTCCGGAGGTTTTTGTAAAAATGTCAAATAAAATTTTTTCACATCCATTTGATGAACAGGCTTATTTCGGAAATGACCTTGGTGCAGTATACTCTGAAAAGGCAACCGTTTTCAAAGTCTGGGCTCCCTCTGCATCTTCCGTTGAACTCAGGCTCTATGAAACCGGAGATTCCAAAAATTTCATGTCCTCTTATCCCATGAAAAAGGCGGATAAAGGTATCTGGACAGTCACTCTTGACGGCGACATGAAAAATACTTATTATACTTACGTTGTAACGGTTGATGGCATTTCAAGGGAAACGGCCGATATATATGGAAAAGCCGCAGGTGTGAACGGCAAAAAAAGTATGGTCGTTGACCTCGCCGGAACGGATCCGGATGGCTGGCAGAACGATAAGCATATTCTTTATGATGCTCCCACGGATGCGATTGTTTGGGAAATTCATGTGAGAGATTTTTCTATCAGTGCCATGTCGGGTGTTTCGCCTGAACACAGAGGAAAATATCTTGCTTTCACCGAAAGCGGCACTACCCTTGACGGCAAGGGCAAAATTTCCACTTGTGTGGATTATCTTAAAAAATTCGGTGTCACTCATGTGCAGATATTGCCCATGTATGACTATGCGACTGTTGATGAATCCAAACTTGATAAGCCGCAGTTCAACTGGGGATATGATCCGCTGAATTACAATGTTCCCGAAGGTTCTTATTCTACCGATCCGTTTGACGGAAATGTCAGGATAAAAGAATTGAAACAAATGATAATGGCATTGCATAATGCCGGTATCGGTGTTATCATGGACGTTGTTTATAATCATGTATTTGCTGCAAAAGGCAGTTGGTTTGACAATACCGTTCCGAATTATTATTTCAGATTCGATAAAACAGGCAAATTGAGTGACGGTTCCGCCTGCGGAAATGAAACAGCAAGCGACCATCTCATGTACAGAAAATTCATGACGGATTCCATTCTGTATTGGATAAAGGAATATCACATTGACGGATTCCGATTTGATTTGATGGGTGTTCATGACGTGGAAACGATGAACGGTATCAGAAAAGCCATTGATGAAAACATTGAGGACGGTAAAAAAATCATCATGTACGGTGAGCCATGGACAGGCGGACCGTTAGGCACTGATGTTGATACCTGCATAAAGGATAATATATATAAATTGAATGACCGTGTAGGTGCTTTCAATGACAGTTTCAGGGATATCGTGAAAGGTCATGTTTTCAATGCTCATGAACAGGGCTTTGTACAGAGCGGTGAAGGTGTGAATGCTCTCAGGGACAGCATTACGGCAAACTGTATTTCAGGCAGAAAATGGTTCAATCAGCCGTCACAGGCAATCGCCTATACTTCTGCACATGACAACTTTACTCTTTATGATAAATTGGTTCTTTCCGTGAAAAATGACGGTTCCTATGCCGAAAGAGATGAAAAACTTGTTGCCATGAATAAACTTGCCGCTGTTCTCACTTTCACATCTCAGGGAATCGTTTTCATGCAGGCAGGTGAAGAATTTGCCCGTACCAAATTCGGTGACGAAAACAGCTATGTATCATCGGATAAAGTCAATCAGATTGACTGGAGTGCACTTGAAAAATACGGTGATTTAGCTATACATTGAAAAATACGGTTACGCCTGAAACGGAATGGAAAAGTATAGCTGTAATAGTCAATGCCGCCAAAGTTTCAAAGACGGTTACGCTTGATTCCGACAATGAAGAATGGACAGTGATTGCCAATGGCAATAAAGCAGGTCTTGAAACGCTTGGTACACTCAGCGGAAAAAATATAACTGTTGCACCCATTTCCGCTATGATTCTTGTACAGGAATAATTGAAAAAAATTTATGACGGAAGCCTTTTGCAGAAAAAAGGTTTCCGTCATTTTTTTTAAAGCAGACAGTCAAATCAAAGTCTGATAAAGTCACGGATGATTTTCACTCCGTCAAAGCGTGCCCATATATCATAGGGCAGGACACCGTGTGCATTTTCAAAAAGTCCGTAATAGAAGTGGAAATAGGATAATACAAGCACTACCGCAAGAAAGCCCAGAGCAAGCATTTTTCTTTGTTTTTCAGAGGTGAGTGCAATCGTTTTTCCGTTTGCGAGGGTTGTGTTGATACCTTTGGCTAAAAGTGATTTATATATTACAGGCACTAAAAGTATCAGGAATATCAGGAAATAATAGGAAAATCTTTCAAAGATGGCGTGTTTTGACATGGCGACCATGAATATTGTACATATCAGAGAGAGATTAATTAAATATTTGTTTTCACCGGTAATGTTGATGGTACCGAATTTCACAAGTATAAAAGCCGTGACCGTGACGGCAAGCGGGAATATTGCATATATAAACGATAAGCCGTCTGTAAGGAATTCGGTGTCGGTATATTCTTCGTGATAGAAATTGGTGATGATATCAATAAAGCCCTCCGAGGACATATAGAACCATAGAATGAAATAGCCGTAGACAATGAGTTCTTTCATTTTGGGCTGCATTTTAATGAGAAGATATACGGGGAGTAAAAAGATAACGGTCTGATGGAATACAGATGCCAATACAATGACGACGGCAAAGCCGATAAATTTATTTCGTTTGATGAATTCCCATGAAAGCATGACAAGGGATACGGCTATCATCTGCCTTAAAAAGTTCATTTCCATGAAGTAGATGAAGACATTGATATAGAGTATCGTTGACAGCCAGGGCATTTCGGAATGTCTGCCGATAAAGACGGCTGCCGGAATGATGGCAATGACACTGAGAAAAACCAGATACCATATATAATTCGGCAGGAAAAGTGACAAAAGTTTTGTCATGACAACGAAACCGATTTCCCAGTCTTTATAGGTGAGGCTTGTGAAGCCCTCATCACGCATCTGATTGAAGCCAATGGCATACATATTGTAGTCAAAGCCTATCTGATTTCTGAGTGCCATCACAAGCAGAAGCTGCGTGAATGCCACGACAATGAAAAATATCTTTTTTGTTTTTGACGGCTTTCTGATACAGAAAAGCCATGCCCAGAGTATCAGAAGCAGATTGTTCAAAGTATAAAACAGCAAAAATAACAGCTCCTTTTTTTATCTTGCGTTTTTGGAAAAAACGATTTTTGACAGAGTTTTGAAAAGTATCTTGATGTCAAAGCCGACAGACCAGTTTTCTATGTAATAGATATCATGTTTGATTCTGTCTTCTATGGAAGTGTCACTGCCCCGCAGGTCATTGACCTGTGCCCAGCCTGTGATGCCCGGTTTTACATAATGCTTGACCATGTACAAGGGAACGGACTTTCTGAACTGTTCGACATAATAGGGAATTTCGGGACGTGGACCTACCAGACTCATATCACCTTTGAGGACGTTGAAGAATTGCGGCAGTTCGTCAATGCTGTATTTCCGTATGAATAAGCCCACTTTGGTACATCGTTCATCATTTCGTTCCGTCATGGAAATATCGTTTTCGGTTTCGACTCTCATGGAGCGGAATTTATACATGGTAAAAGGCTTGTTGGAAAGTCCGACACGTTCCTGTTTGAAAATGATATTTCCTTTGGAAGTGGCTTTGACGGCGACTGCCGTTATCAGCATGACAGGCGAAAAGAATATGATAAGAAATGTGGAACCGACTATATCCATCAGTCTTTTCAGGAATCTGTTCAAAGTGTTTTCAAGAGGTACTTTACGCATACTTAAAAGCGGTATGCCGTCAAAACTGGAAATATATATTCTTGATGATAAACTTGAAAACATATTCGGCAGAATGGAAAATTTGATGCCCCAGTTTTCGCATATGGCGATAAGATGGTCGAGAGAGGGCTGTAATTGGTCCGAAAGCATGATAACGGCTTCATCGGGCGGTGAATTTCTGTAGAATTCCGTGATTTTTTTGTAATTTCCAAGATATGCCGCTTTGATTTTGGTATCGGGTGCAGAAGCGAAATATCCCGAAAGTTCAAAGCCGAGGTCTGCTGAAGTCTGTATTTTTTCGATGAATCTTTCCGTGCAGTTGTTGATGCCTATGATGGCAATATATTTTTTATTGTAGCCGTGACTCCGCATATATTTCAGGACGGAACGCAGAAAAGCTCTGTAAATGATTGCAGTGCAGGTGTTGAGAATGTAGTAACCGAGAATCATTACCTGAAATGTGGAAAGGGTTTGCGTGAAAAGGACAACGGCTATTTGTATGATACAGAAAAAAAGATTTGCCTTGAGGACATTAACGCACTCTTTGCGAAATCTCGTCGAGCGGTAGGAACGGTACAGGTCAAAGGTATAATTGAAAAATATCTGAAGTAAAGCAATCACGGACAGAAACAGGAAGTCTTTTCCGAAGTTGTTTATATAATGATATACAAGGTCTTCTTTAGAGATGGCATTGTAAAACAGATATGACAGGCAGCTGCTTGACATACTGATGATAATATCCATTGTAACGTGAACAGCATTGAGCTTGCTCTGATTCTGCTTTATCAATTTTATCTCACCGCCTGTTTATTTTTCTGCCATGAACTTTGCTATCTGATAATCCAGTGAATAGGTTATTTTAATATTTTCATTACTGCCTTTTACGAGCATGACTTTTCTTTTTTTTGCCATGAAAAGCCGGCATACATCGGTAGCCGTCTTTTTTTCGTCTTCCGAAAGGGAGTTGTATATTTCATTGAAATCTCCCAATCGGAATGTCTGAGGAGTCTGCACGAGATATAATTTTGACCTGTCGGGGAAATCATCGGCATTTTCACCGTCATGGGATATGGTGATGGTATCCGTTGCGGGAACTGCCGCAGTGCAGATATCGCATTTTTGTATTGCGGAAATGCTTTCCGCTATGATTCTTTCATCAACGAAAGGTCTTGCGGCATCATGCGTCAATAGGATATCTTCATTACTGCATTTCAAATGATTTTGTGCAAAGGTGATGATATTTTTGACAGTGCCGTTCCGGTCGGAACCGCCTTCTGTCAGAAAGATATTTTTGCTGTCGGGCAGAAATTTCTTTACAAGAAAATCTGCCATTTTCAGCCATTCTTTATTCATGCCGATAATAATATAATCGCTTTGTCCGAGAAATTTCTCAGCCGTGTAGATAAAAAGCGGTTTATTGCCGAGTTCCATGAATTGTTTAGGCAATTCGTTATTGCCCATTCTTGAACCCGTACCGCCTGCAACGATTCCTGTAATAATCATGTTTCATCTTCCTCATTTGTTCCGAATTCTTCTTTGTCTTTTTGCCTTCTGAATCTGATATATCTTATCGTGAAGGCTATGAATAACAGAAATGCAACGGATGTTTCGACAGTGATAATCAGCCAGCTGTATTTATTGCCCTGACTGTCGGCAACAGTGACGGTACATTTTTTGGAAAGTCTGCCGTCAAGAGTGGAAAAGGTGATAATTGCTGTTCCTTCTGACATGGCTGTAATTCTTCCGTCAGCGTCAACGGTTGCAATTTCTTCATCATTGGTTTCCCCCATGACTGCCGGCAAAACTGCCTTTGACGGTCTTGCATAGAATTTCATGTCATAGGTTTCACCGCTTTTGAGAGTCACTTCATCCGCCATGAGCATGAGTTCCTTGATATCCGACTCGACATCTGCATTTTGCTGATACAGCACGACTATTGAACTGCCGTTGATAATGCAGGAAATATTTAAATTATAAGTTCCGGCAGATATCTGAGTTTTCGCATAGGGGGTAGTGTCTTTTTCGGATTTGTAGGCAAGCAGGGCATAATCTCCCTGTTTGACATCGGATATGGTGAAAACGCCGTTTTCATCGGTTTTGGTACGCTTGAAGCCGTTGGAATTCCTGAGTTCAACCGTGAGATTGGGTTTCTTTTCGCCTGCGATGGTGAATACAGAGCCTTTCACTGTGATATTTGCCCCGTATTGTTCAGTGGCGGCATTGACTTTTACAATGCATTTTTTGGAAACGGCATCACTTTTGGATTTAATCGTTACGACTGCCACGCCGGCTTTAAGGGCTTTGATATAGCCGTTTTCATCGACTCTCAGAACGGAGTTGTCGGAATTTGTGAAAGTCAGTGACTGGTCGGCTTCCTCAGGTTTGACACTTGCTTTTATCGTGAAACTTTCGCCCACTTTCATGGTGATATCCTGTTTGGACAGGACGATATCTTTCGGAGAAACGCCGTTAAGGACATTCACAACGCACTGTGCCGACAGACCGCCCGAAGATTCCGCATTGATAGTGGTAGTACCGAGAGATTTGGCAGTAATATTTCCGTCACCGCTGACATCTGCAATATTGGGATTATCAGAGGAAAATTTGAGATTTTCAGCCGTTCCCGTGACGGTCAGCTGAAAGCTCTGATTGATATACAGATTCAGGGAACGGGCATTCATAGTAAGTTTTTCTTCCTCTGCACAAACCGACGTGGAACAAAAACATAATAGAATTGCCGTCAGTACGATACATAGAATATTTTTTTTCATGTAAAAACTTCCTCCGTGTATTCTTTATCGAGAATTTTCAAAAGTTTCGGTCTGACATTTTCAATCAGATATTTGTCATCGAGAAAAGTATTTTTTTTAAGGGAAATATATAAACTTTCATTGGAAAGTATTCTATCGAGTTTGGCATAAATATCGTCTGCACTCAAAGCCGTCAAAAAGCCGTTGATACCGTTCTGAATGAGGTCACTGTGCCCTTTGATATCAGTGGCAACGACAGGCACTCCGCAATAAAGAGATTCCATGACATTGAAGGGCAAGCCCTCCATTTTGGAAGCTGTCACGAGCATATCGCTGCATCTGTAAAGGCTTGCAATATCTTTAACGTGTCCTAAAAATCTGATGTTGGCATCAAGTTCGAGTTCATGGACAAGCTGACGGCACATTTCAAAAGTCTTGCCGTCACCTGCAAAAATGAGTTTGGCATTTTTATGTTTTTTCAAAAGCATTTCAAAGGCTTGTATAATTGCCGTCTGATTTTTTCTTTCGGAAAATTCACCGACACATAAAAGCATTTTTTCGTTATCGGAAATTGTAAGGCTTTCACGCATTTCATGACGTTGTTCCGCTGAAATTTCGGGGAAATTTTTTCCGACAAGTCCCATGCCGTATGTATAATATATTTCTTTTCCAAGCCTGTATTTTTCCGCAAGGGAATAATCTTCTTTATTCATGACAATAAGACTGTCGGTCACATTCCTTGTGAATTTTTCGGCAAGCAGATATATTTTGGATTTAAGACGGCTTTTTTCACCGAACATATACCCGTGAGAGATATGTATAAAATACGGTTTTTTCTTTAATCCCATGACGGCAAGCCTTGCGGCAGCCCCTGCCAAAGTGGAATTGGAATAAATGATATCATAGTCATTTTGGGACATGAGTTTTTTCAGGAAATTCACGGTACGGATATTATCAGGGGAAAACGGATTTTTTGTGAATTTGATATCATAGCAGTTGTCAATGAGTGGATTATCTGAAATTCCCTGTACGGCAATATCGACTTGAAATCCCTTTTTTTTGAAATACTCTATATACGGAAGGTGAAAATTCAGTATATGAGATACCCTTGAAGCACATATCAGTAATTTTTTCATTGTTCCTGTTTAATCGTCTGCATATACCTGTCGCTGATATCATTGACATTACCCATATCAACGACAACGCCTTTTTCAAGCCATACGGCTGTACGGCAAACTTTTTTGACCTGTGCGGGACTATGTGATACATATAATATGGTAGTTCCGCCTTTGAGCATTTGCTGTATGCGGTTTTCGCACTTCAAACGGAATTGAGCGTCACCCACGGATAAAACTTCATCTGCTATGATAATATCGGCATTGACGCAGGTGGCAACCGCAAAGCCCAGTCTTGCAATCATGCCCGAGGAATAATTTTTGATGGGAACATCTACGAATTTTTCCAATTCGGCAAAGTCGATGATTTCGTCAAAGCGTTTTTTCATATATTTTCGGGTATGTCCGTGCATGGCACCTGCAAGGAATATATTTTCCCTTGCGGATAAAGCCCTGTCAAAGCCGCCGCTCATTTCAATGAGTGGGGCGATAGTGCCGTTGACTTCAACACTGCCACGGGTGGGCTTGATAATGCCTGCAATCGTCTTTAAGAGAGTCGATTTTCCCGAGCCGTTTCTGCCGATGAGTGCAAGGGCATCTCCCCTATGGACTTTCAGGCTGACGTTTCTCAATGCCCAGAATTCTTTATAACCGACTTTACCCTTGACCATGTTGATGAAATATTCTTTAATGCCTTCTTCACGGTTTTTGCTCAGGTTGAACATTACGGAAACATTCTGCACATTGACACATACATCTTCATCGTCATCATAAAAATCGTTGGTTCTCAGGCTTTCGTTGATAATGGGATTGACGATTTCAACAGCCTGTTCTGAAATATTGATCATATAAAGCACCTCATATATAAAGGAAGAAACGGTCTTCTTTTTCTTTGAACGTCATCATGCCGAGGATAAGGGTTAATATACTATAGAAAGTTGCCACAATCAGGAGTCTTTCGGACGGCATGGTATTGTTCATGGCAAAATCACGGAATATAGTGATATAGACATACAGCGGATTGAGTTCAAACATGAAACGGTAATTTTCAGGGATAATGTCGATGGGATAGAATATCGGAGTGATATAGAGCCATGCTCTCCTTGCAATCGTGAAAAGATAGTTGAAGTCACGCAGAAAAGTTCCGTATGCACATAAAAACAAGCCCAAACCGATTGTGAATATATAGGCAAGTATGATGGGGAAGAATATCATAAGCATATAGGGGCTTGGCTGTACGCCTATAATAAAGGATACGGCAAAGTAGGGTATCAGGGATAAAAGCATGGTGATAAAATTCTGCGTCACGGACGATATGCAGAAAAAGTAATTGGGGATTTTCATTTTTCTGATGAGAGATGAATTGTTGATGACGCTGTTCATGGCACTTTGAGCACCGTCCATGACGAATGCAAAAATAAGATTACCGCCCAGCCAGTAGGAAGGGTAATACGGTATGGAACGTCGGAATATCGTGGAAAAGATAACAGTGATGACTAACATCAGGGGGCTCAGCATGGACCATGCGACACCCAGTACACTCTTGTGATATTTTTTTTTGAAATCTTTTCTGATGACCTCTCTGAGAAAGGGCAGATAATACATAAATTCGTCAATACTCTTTCTGAACATAGACACACTCCCATAATCTGCATTAAATATATCAATATTATAACACTATGGAGGGCGATTGTCTATCATAAATTTTTAGTAAAACAAAATATCTCTGTTTTTATTGATTTACACAAACGATTGTGTTATAATCAAGTCGTTGACGGAAAGTTGTTTTTCAGAATCGAAAGGGGATATTTGAAATGAAAATTGCTCTTGCGGCAGACCATGGTGCTTTTGAACTGAAAGAAAGCATTAAAAAACATCTTGATGAAAAGAAGATAGAATATCATGATTTCGGCTGCTATTCAAAGGAGTCTGTCGATTATCCGAGATATGCTTTCTATGCGGCATCGGCTGTAGCGAAAAAAGAATATGATTTCGGTATCATTTGCTGTACGACAGGTCTTGGCGTGTCCATGGCGGCAAATAAAGTAAAAGGTATCCGTGCAGCTGTATGTACCAATGAAATGCTTGCGGAAATGACTCGCAGACATAATAATGCAAATGTCATCTGCATGGGACAGAATGTCGTTACACCTGAACTGGCGAATAAAATGATAGATATATTCATTTCTGCGGAGTTCGAGGGCGGCAGGCATGAACGCAGAGTCAATCTTCTTACCGACATTGAAAACGGAAAAGAGATATAATGACATGGAATGAGCAAATTTCAGGATTTGCTCATTTATAGTTTATACAGAAAAGGTTGCTATATGGAGAATAAGGAATTGCTCATGCTTTGCGGAACGGTGCAGAGCGTGATTTACAGAAATGAAGAAAACGGCTACAGTGTTATTTCGGTGACAAGTAATGGTGCATCGGCAACGGCTGTCGGCAATATGACAAGCGTTGATATCGGTGATGAACTGAAACTGGTGGGAAACTGGAAAACACATTCAAGCTATGGAAAACAGTTTGCATTTGACTGTTACGAACAGTCACTGCCATCGAATAAGGAAAGTATCCTGAGATATCTTTCATCGGGAGCGATAAAGGGTGTAGGGCTTGCAACGGCTAAGAAAATTGTTGCCAAGTTCGGTGAAAAATCGCTTGATGTGATAAAGAACGAGCCGGAAAAGCTTTGTGCCATAAGAGGTATATCCAAGGAAAAAGCTGCCGAAATGTCGGAAGATATCAATAATACCCTTGGCATGAGAGAATTGATGACGGAATTGGGCGGATATGATATATCTGTACAGGAAGCCGTGAAGATATGGAAAAATTACGGTTCGGACGCTCTGGAAATGATAAAGGAAAATCCATATATACTCTGTTCGGATGAAGTCGGAATAGAGTTCCGGCGTGCCGACAGCATAGCCGCAAAACTTGGCAGAAGTGCAGATGATGAGTGTCGAATTTATGCAGGAGTCATTTATGTTTTGTCGAAGAATATGCAGCTGTACGGTCATACCTGTATGCCGAAAAATGCGGTCATGGAGGCGACAGAAAAATTTTTACAGCTCAACAGTGAAGTGACGGAAAATGCCGTTGAAAAAATGATAAAAGACGGAAGTATCATTCAGCGTGAAACAGGGGAGAGGGAATTTTTATTTTTGCCGTTGATGTTTCAGAGTGAAAGCTATTCTGCACAAAGGCTGAATGTCATGCTGGAATTTCCGCCCGAAAGCATAACGGGAGTGGAAAAGGCACTTGACGCATTTGAGAAAAAGAAAAAGATAAAATATGCCGATTTACAGAGAAAGGCGATTATACAGGCACTTTCGGGGGGCTTGCTGATACTGACGGGCGGTCCCGGTACAGGCAAGACGACTACTTTGAATGCGATAATAGAATTATACAGACAATGCGGTCTGAAAGTCATGCTTGCGGCACCGACAGGCAGGGCAGCTCAGAGAATGTCCGAAGTGACCGGAAAGACGGCTAAAACGATTCATCGTTTGTTGGAAGTCGAGTGGGATAAGAACGATATGCCGACATTCAAGCGGAATGAAAGAAACAGGCTCGAATGTGATGCATTGGTGATAGATGAACTTTCGATGGTGGACAGTGTATTGTTTGAATCGGTATTGAGGGCTTTGCCGTTGGGGTGCAGGCTCGTCATGGTAGGCGACAGTGACCAGTTACCGTCAGTGAGTGCCGGAAGTGTTCTCGGTGAGCTTATCAAATCCGGAAAAATACCGTGTGTACAGCTGAAGGAGATATTCAGGCAATCCATTAAAAGCCTTATTGTTACGAATG
>CADCJK010000069.1 GCA_902801715.1 uncultured Ruminococcus sp.
GGCTTTACAAGTTTTGCGAGTACGCCTGCGGGACGTGCATGGATACCTACGAGATCGGTAATTGTGTAATCAAACTGTTTCATAATGAATATCTCCTTTTATCATTTATTTTTTATCTTCGGATTTGCAAGTAATCACGCAGTCGAGAGGTTCACAAGCACCCTCTTTTATCTCAAGACCTGCATAGTCGTCACTGTTGGTGACAAGTACTGCCGTAGTCGTTGAATAGCCTGCTTTCTTTATCTTGTCGATATCGAATTTGATGAGTTTCTGACCTGCCTTGACCTTATCACCCTCTGCACAGAGGAGTTCAAAGCCGTCACCGTTCATGGCAACTGTATTGATACCGACGTGTATCAGCAATTCCATTCCGTCGGGAGAGGATATGCCGACAGCGTGTTTGGTTTCTGTCGTGGAAGAAATTTCACCGTCAAAGGGAGCATAGACAATGCCAAGAGCCGGTTCTATGCCGACACCTTCACCGAGTACGCCTGCCGCAAATGTTTCATCGGGTATCTTTGCAGACGGAATGACATTACCCTTGATGGGAGCGTAAACTTTGCCGTTTTCGCATTTGATTTCGGGAAGTTTTTCTTCGGGAGCGGATTCTTTGGTTTCTTTTGTTTCTTTGTCAGCTTCGGGAGCCTCTTTGGGCTTATCCTTATACATAATCCATGAGAGGACAAATGCAACTGCAAAGGAAACGGCAAGCATGACAGCATATTGCCAGATAAAGTTTGTCGTAATGAGGAAACCGAAAAGACCTGTAACACCGTAAGCCGTTGCACCGATACCGAGCATGGAGCCGACAGCCGCACCGACTGCACCGCCGATCATACCGCAGATAAGCGGCTTTACAAGGCGGAGGTTCACACCGAAGATGGCAGGCTCAGTAATTCCGAGGAAAGCGGAAAGCGATGACGGGAGAGCCAGCGACTTGAATTTCTTGTCTTTTGTTTTGAGAGCCACTGCAAAGCAGGCAGCACCCTGTGCAAAGTTAGCTGATGAAGCGATAGGCATCCATGTATTTTTGCCTGTATTGGATATCATGCCGATTTCAACGGTATTGTACATATGATGGATACCGCAGACAACCGTGAGCGGATAGACAGCACCTGCTATGGCTGCACCGATACCGTAGGGGATAGTAATGATCCACTGTACCGCCTGAAGTACCCATTCTTCACCGGTAGAAAGAACCGGTCCGAATACGGTAAGTGTCAGATAACCCGTTACCAGTACCGTGACAAGCGGTGTAACGAAAAGGTCTATCATTTCGGGGACAATCTTATGCAATTTCTTTTCAATGAAACACATGAACCAGACGGCTATGATAACAGGGATAACGTGTCCCTGATAGCCTGTCATATTGATTTTATACAGACCGAACCAGACATCTGCCTGAGGTATGGTCTGACCTGCTTCTACCATGCCTGAAACTGACCATGCATTTACAAGGTCGGTATGTACCATAATCATGCCGATGACGGCACCGAGGAAGATATTTCCGCCAAATACTCTTGCCGCTGAAACGGCTACCAGAATCGGCAGGAATACGAATGCGGCATTACTGAACAAATGGAATATCTGATAGGTACCTGTATTTGCCATATCGGGCCATATCTTTGTCAGACCTTCGAGCAAGCCCATCATCAAACCGGCTGCCACGATAGCCGGAAGAATGGGAACGAATACATCGCCCAATGCCTTTACCATGCGGAACGGCAGGGGCTGTTTTGCAGCAGCGGCAGCTTTTACATCAGCCTTTGTAGCCGCTGTCATGCCGCTGATGGACAGGAATTCATCATAAACTTTATTGACGACACCTGTTCCGAGGATAATCTGTAACTGACCATTGGAACTGAACACGCCCTTAACGCCATCGACATCTTCCAGTTTTTTGATGTCTACTTTACTGTTGTCGTTGGTAACGAGCCTCAGCCTTGTAGCACAGTGTGCGGCAGATACAAGATTTTCACGTTTTCCGACGTACTGATAAATTTCTTCTGCACATTTGCGGTAATCCATACAATCACTCCTTATCATTATTTTTTGACTTGAAAATTTGTACAAATTTGAAATCGATTACAATATTATTGTAACGCTTTTATTTATTGTTGTAAATTGACAACTATAACAAATATGCGGTAAATTTATAGATAAAATAAACAAAGTATAAAAAAACAGTATATTATCACTGATTTTGATTAGAAAAATTTTCACTGAAATAACTATAAAACAAACTAAAGTGAAAACGATTACATAGCGGATAAATATCCGTCAGATAAGCCCGAGCGTTTCAAATGCCTTGTAAAGACCGTTTTCCGATACAGCAGGACATACATAATCTGCCATTTCTTTCATGACGGGGTGACCGTTTGCCATGCAGACACTGTATCCGACAGTTTCAAACATTTCTTTATCGTTCATGCTGTCGCCAAAGCCTATGGTGTCGGAAATATCCTTGCCGAGAAATTCACACAGCTTTCGGATACCGATACCCTTATTGAAATCCAGACCGAATATTTCACCGTTCAGACAGCCGACTGCTTCCAGATTCTGTACACAGAATACAAAATAGTCTTTGAGCAGTTTCATGGGTTCATCCAACTGACGTGATTCCGTACACATGAAAACGATTTTATATACGGGTGCACCGTTATATTCACTCATGGGACGGATATCAAGACTTTCACTGAGCTGACGGCGGAAACGCAGCAATTCACTGTTGGAAAATTCATCTGCCCCCTCCAGCAAATCTTCCAGACCGTTATCACCGTAAGTGCCGTCAAGACATTCGACCGTGCGGAAAACATGGTTTCTTTCAAAGCAGTCCATCGCAAGACGGAATATCTCCGGCTTCATGGGGCGGTCAAAAACAACATGATTTTCACAGACAACATAACCGCCTGCACTCGCAACATAGCCGTTGAAATTATATTTCAAAAGCGGTTTAAGCATGGCAAGATTCCTGCCGGAACACAAAAAAACTTTATGTCCGTTTGCCTGAGCCATTTTTATTGCTTTCAGTGCCGATTCAGGCGGTATATTATAGCCCGGTTCGGTGAGGGTGCCGTCAATATCCAAAAATAATAATTTTCCGTTCATTTTGATACTCCTTTATACAGACTCTCTTTCGACCAGTTCATAACCTAACATGGAATGGGTAACAGGCAGTTTTCTGTCGGGATTTTCACGGTAATGTTCTATAATGGAAAGCAGCAGATGTGCCGCACGTTCACCGCTTTCACGATGAAAAAGCCGCACAGTAGTCAGTGACGGATACATAATAAGTCCTGCCGAACCGCCGCCGATACCGCCTACACTGACATCATTCGGAATGGAATATCCGCTTTCACGCAGGGCTTTCATCACACCTGCCGCCAGTGTATCCGTCGCACATACGACTCCATCGGGCACAAAGCCGCTGTCAAGTATCCGTTTCATGTTGATATAGCCTTCTTCGGCATGGAAAAAGCCCTCTGTCCTGACAAATGAGGACATATCAAGTCCTGCTTCTGTCACAGCCTCCTCTACACCAAGCCGGCGATTCAATCCGACACAGACATCTGTTTCCGTGATGCCGACATAGGCAAGACGGCGGCGACCTTTTTGAATGAGATAGGAAGTTATTTCCTTTGCAGCATTTCGGTCATCGTGATAAATGCAGTTGACAGCCGGATGATTCTGACCGCAGACAACAATCGGCAGTTTGATATCACGGAATATTCTGTCATGTTCACTTGTGAAAACAGTTCCCATGAGTATAATTCCGGCAAGCTTTGTTTCCTGCATCATGCGAAGATATTCTATTTCTCTTTTTTCATTGTTTTCGGTATTGCCGAATATTGCCATATATCCTGCCTTGTTCAGTACAGATGACACGCCCTCGATGAGATTGCCCACTGAATCGGAATTGATGCGTGGAACGATAATGCCAATGTTGTCACTTCTCTGCTGACGCAGGGAACGTGCCGTCAGATTGGGAACATATCCTGTTTCTTCAATTACCTTTTTGATTTTTTGCTTTTTTTCCTCGCTGATGCTGCCGCCGTTGATATAGCGGCTGACAGCTGCCGAAGATACTCCGGCAAGTTTGGCAATTTCACTGATCTTCATAGTATATGATTCCTTTCTCGTATGAAAAGATATCCGATTTATTTAAGCAATGCCCATATAAAGCCATAAGGCTCCAGTTCAATGGCTTTATTGGTTTTATATTCCCCTGTGATGAGGTCCGTGTAATTACGGTACACATCAATACGGCGGTATTCTTCACAGAAATTGAACAGTGCAAGCAGTTCCTGATCACCGTATTTTCTATAGATACCCAGAACATTTTTGGAACCTGTTGCAGCGGGACGGAATTCCGCACTTGCCTTGAATACATCGTTGTTGGCACGAATCGTTTCCAGTTTCCGCAAAGCCTTGAATATCTTTCCCTGATAGGTCAGAGTGTCTTTGCGTTGTTCCGCAAGCTTCCAGTCAAATTTTCCTCTGTGGAGATAACGGCTGTCAAATTTCTTGTGTATATCCGCATGATACATATAGTCATTGAGCTGACCGACTTCATCACCGCTGTAAATAACGGGTATACCGCTTTGTGTGAACATATAGGCATGGAGCATGATATCCGCATTGACGGCAAATTTCAGGGCTTTATCATCGTTATCCCATAAAGCTGCCTCTATTCCGCAAAGGCTTGCGGTAGTGCCGCATAAACGTGCGTCCTGCAAAACGGGATCGTCATTATAGAGTTCTCCTCTTGAAGTGCTGCCCTCGAATTTTCCGATAAAATAGTCATTCAGGAATTTTTTGTGAGGCACCTGTTCCATACCCTGTGTATGCAGCCAGTCATAGTCGAGTCCCCAGCCGATGTCATCATGACAGCGGAGATAATTGAGAAACACATAATCTTTCGGCAATTCCGAAAGCTGTTTCATCTGACGTTCCAGCAGCCTGACATCACGGGTGGCAACGGTATTCCATGTACTTGCCATAGTAGTGACGTTATAGAGCATATTACATTCGGGTTTATCGACAGTGCCGAAATAGGGAACAACTTTTGACGGTTCCATGACAACTTCACCCAATAACAATACAGACGGACAAACGATTTCACCTATCATACGCATCATACGCACGATGGCATGAACCTGCGGCAGATTACGGCATGGAGTGCCAAGCTGTTTCCAGATATAAGGCACAGCGTCAAGTCTGATGACATCAATGCCGGCATTGGCAAGATAAAGCATATTTTCCGTCATGTCATTGAATACAATGGGATTGGCATAATTCAAGTCCCACTGATACGGATAAAAAGTAGTCATGACAATAGAACCGTCATGCAGTTTCGTGAAATTGCCGGGGGCAGTTGTCGGGAATACCTGCGGAACGGTCTTTTCATATTCATTCGGGATATCCCAGTCGTGATAGAAAAAGTAACGGCTTCTTGCTTCTTCATCACCGTTACGGGCAGCCTTCGCCCATGCGTGTTCATCGCTTGTATGATTCATCACGAAGTCAAGACAGCAGCTGATATGATTCTGATGGCAAAGTTCCGTCAAATCACGCAAATCGTCCATCGTGCCGAGTTCAGGCTGTACTTTTCGGAAATCGGCAACAGCATAACCGCCGTCACTGTGTCCTTTGGGAGTTTCCAGAAGCGGCATGAGATGGATATAATTCACACCGCATTCATTGATATAATCAATTTTTTTGGCAACGCCTTTCAGATTCCCCGCAAAATTGTCTACATATAACATCATGCCGACAATATCATTACTGTGATACCATTCGGGATTCTGTTCACGTTTGCGGTCGAGGTCTTTCAGCGATTCTTTGCGGTTGTCATAATACTGTTCTATCATTTTGCAAAGGTCGTTGAATTTCTGCATATCGTTGTTATACAGTTCACAATAGAGCCATTTCAGCTCATTGAAATGTTTATCAAAGCGTTTTCTGAATTCATATTTATTTTCCATATTCACTCATCCTTTGCTTTTAACTTTGCTTCAAGCTCTGCAAGGTCGGGCATGGCGGGTATTGCACCGTGACGTGAAGTTGTGAGAGAGGCGGCTAAATTGGCTGTACGCACACTTTCATAAAGCTGTTCGGAAGTCAGGTCGGCAGGATTTTTACAATTCAGTTTAGCCATGCGGCTCAGGAATGCACCGAAGAATGTATCGCCTGCACCGTTGGTATCCGCCACTTTCACGAAAAATCCGTCTGCTTTGCCTGTTTCTTCACCACGGCGGTAATATGCCCCTTTCCAGCCGAGTGTCAGAAGTATCAGCGGAATTTTATATTTTTCAAAAAGCCATTGAGTACCCTTTTCGGCATCATCCGTACCCGTCAGCAAGGGCAATTCTTCATCGGAAATTTTCAGGATATCCACCATGTCAAGTACGGACATCATCTGCTCCACAGCTTCTTTTTCGCTGTTCCAGAGATTCGCACGGTAATTCGGATCGTATGTGACAGCTGCACCAAGTTCCTTTGCCTTTCTGGCGGCAAAAATCGTTGCAGAGCGTGAAGGCTCGTCGGTAAGGCTCACAGAACCGAAATGCAGAAAACGTGTATTTCCAAGCAAATCAACATTGATTTCATCACTGTTCAGAAGTGTATCCGCACAGTTTCTGCGATAGAATGAAAAACTTCTTTCACCCGTTTCGGAAAGCGATACAACAGCAAGGGTTGTCCTTGCAGAGTCATCTGTCAGCATAAAAGATGTATCGACATTATTTTTCTGTAAAGTGGTACGCAGAAAATCACCGTAGTAATCCTTTCCGACCTTGCCGATAAATGCAGTATCCGCTCCCAGACGTGCAGCGGCAACCGCAACATTGGCAGGGGCACCGCCCGGATTGGCAGTATATACAGGAATACCGTTTTCTTTTCCGCTGAATGTCAGGTCAATCAGTATCTCTCCGATAGTAACGATATCTTTCATGAAAACACCTCTTTTAAAAATAATACTTTGAAATTTTTTGTAATCGATTTCATTTTGTTTAATATATCACAGAACGGGCTTTTTTTCAATATTTTTTCCCTTTTTGTGAATATAGAATTTGACCTTTGAAATTTGTTGATTTATCATAAAAAAATGGCTGCCGCATAGGAAATGCAGCAGTCATTTTGATTTTTTTAGTCTGTATATTCGGTGATTGATAATCAATCAGTCGATACAAAGCCTATCTATATACTATTTGAGGAATTGTATTAACCCAATCGATGAATTTTTTAACGGCATTTTTTACTGGCACAACGAGTTGATTCGACTTCATTGTGTCAAGTTTTATCATACAACATCACTTTTTATTTTTTCAAAACTTGGAAACTGCTGATACATTTATAGAAACAGAAAGTTTTTTGAAAAAAGGGGTTGACAAATAAAAATGAATGTGGTATTATGTACAAGCTGTCGCACGAAAACAAATTTCGACAGAGTGCAAAAAAAGATTTAAAAAAATCTAAAAAACC
>CADCJK010000070.1 GCA_902801715.1 uncultured Ruminococcus sp.
CTCGGCAAGGAAGACAACTTCTGGGAACATGGTGAAGGTCCCTGCGGTCCCTGTTCCGAACTGTATTTCGACAGGGGCGAAAAATACGGCTGCGGCAAGCCTGACTGCAAAGTCGGCTGTGACTGCGACAGATACGTTGAATTCTGGAACAATGTTTTCACCCAGTTTGAAAATGACGGCAAAAATAATTATACTCCCCTTGACCATCCAAACATTGATACAGGTATGGGACTCGAAAGACTTGCCTGCATTATGCAGGGCGTTGACAATCTTTTCTTAGTCGATACCGTTCAGAATATCATGAAGAAAATTTCGGAGCTTGTCGGCGTGAAATACGGTGACAGCGACAAAACAGATGTTTCACTGAGAGTGATTACAGACCATATCCGAAGTGTCACGTTCATGATCGGCGACGGTGTAAGACCGTCCAATGAGGGCAGGGGCTATGTATTGAGAAGATTGTTAAGACGTGCCGCACGTCACGGCAGACTCCTCGGCATCAAAGAACCGTTCCTTTATAAAGTCGTTGATACCGTTATACAGGAAAATCCTGCTTATCCCGAACTTGCCGAAAAACGTGACCTTATCGTCAGAATGATAAAAGAAGAAGAAGAAAGCTTCTCCAAAACGCTCAATCAGGGTTTTGAACTGCTTGATGAAATCATAGCAAATTCAGAGATAAACAGAATTTCGGGTGAGGACGCTTTTAAACTCAATGATACATTCGGATTCCCTGTTGACCTGCTGAAAGAAGTTGCTGCCGAAAAGGGCATGACCGTTGACATGGAAAGATTTGAAGAACTTCTCAAAGAGCAGAAACAACGTGCAAGAGGTGCCCGTAAAAACGCAGGTGCTGAGGCTTGGGAAAGTGATGCCATTGACTTCGGCGGCATTGAAAAGACAAAGTTTGTCGGTTACACGGATTTGACGGCAGATACAAAAATTCTTGCCGTTGTCAAAGACGGTGAAAAAGTGGAATTTGCAGGTACAGGCGATGAGATCGTTGTCGTTCTCGATACAACGCCTTTCTATGCAGAAAGCGGCGGTCAGGTCGGTGATATCGGAACTATCACTACCGAAACCGCTAAAATGGAAGTCAAAGACACCGTGAAAGACAACAACGGCATTTATATGCACAGATGTGTTGTGACGGACGGCTCGTTGGAAACAGGCGATTATGCAAAAGCACAAGTCAATGAAGAAAACCGTTATGCCATTATGCGTAATCATACTGCCGCCCATCTTTTGCAGGCAGCGTTAAGAAAAGTTCTCGGTACTCACGTTGAACAGGCAGGTCAGCTTGTGACTGCCGATAAACTCCGTTTCGACTTCACGCATTTCTCCGCCCTTACCCGCAGCGAACTCAAACAAATTGAAAATCTGGTCAATGACGAAATTTTCAAGGGTATCAATGTCGTTACCAAAGAAATGCCTATTGAAGAAGCGAAAAAATTGGGTGCTATGGCATTGTTCGGTGAAAAATACGGTGATGTCGTCAGAGTCGTTATGATAGATGAATTCTCAAAGGAATTCTGCGGCGGTACGCATATCGAAAATACCGCTAAAATCGGCTTGTTCCGTATACTCGGTGAAGCATCCGTTGCATCGGGTGTGAGAAGAATCGAAGCCGTAACGGGCAGGGGAGTCCTTGACATGATTGACAACTATTCATTCGTGATTATGGACGCTATGAAAGTTCTTAAAACAACCAATATGAAAAATATGAGGGCGATATGTGAAAACGTGATGAACGAACTCAAGGAAAAAGATAAAAAAATTGAAAGTATGACGGCGAAACTTGTTTCCATGAATCTGGACAGCCTTGTTAAAAATGCTGAAGAAATCAACGGTATCAAGATTATAAAGGGCAATTTTGCAGTAAGTTCAGCCGAACTCAAAGTCATGCTTGACAGGGTTCTTGAACTTGAACCGAAGGCGGTTGCTGTACTTTTCGGAAGTTCAAATATAGCTGTTGCCTGCGGAAAAGACGCTTTGAAACTCGGCTGTCATTCGGGCAAAATCATTAAAGAAGTTGCTGCACTCGTAGACGGCAAGGGCGGCGGAAAGCCTGAAAGAGCTATGGCAGGTGTCGGAGATGTTTCAAAAATCAGTTCCGCACTTCAAAAAGTCGAAGATATCGTGCTTGGTTTTGTAAAATAACGGAATTGTGCATGATGAATGATAAATTCTTAATTATATTTTGGACGTTATGATAAAAAATGTGTCTGTCAGTGTCAAAAACATTGACAGATACATTTTTTTGTGCTAATAATAGAGAAACTACAGGAAAATTGGAGGAATGATGAATATGTCCAAAAAGATTTTTGTGATAATATCTATGATATTGACGTTGGCATTGGCTTTTCATATATCATCCTTTAGTGCGAATGCGGAGAAAGTGGCGGAAGTCGTTACACAAACAACTGCCAATTCAAAATCCGTGAATATCTCACAAATCAGTACAGGTTTCGTTACTCTCGGATATTCCGTTACTCTTAATGCCATGTCAAAAGGTCTTGATGAAAAAAAATGTCAGTATGCCTTTTATTACAACTATGAAAATGAGGGCTGGGTGACTTTGCAGACCTATGACCATAACAGTACGATTCAGTGGACTCCCGAAGATATGGGTATCTATGAAATATGTATCAAGATATTCTATAGCGGCAAGGTCTATAAAAAATATTTTGACCTGATAGCTGCCGAAGAATTGGTGAATGTGTCTGTGCTCAGTTCATCTCATATCAGAACGGGCGAAACCGTAACGCTTACAGCAAAGGCAACAGGCGGTATGCCTTCCTATAAATATGCCTATTACTGCAAAAATGCCGAAAGCGATTCATGGACAACGCTCAATGACTTCAAAGAAGCTGATTCTATGCAGTGGCGACCTCAGGAAAAAGGCAAATATGATGTCTGCATAAAGGCAAAGGATTCTTTCGGACAGGTCAGAGAAAAATATTTTACACTGACTGTCGAAAATGAGGGAATAAAGACTCCTGCCGAATTTTCGCTGAAACTCAAGGCACCTATCTCTGCACCGTATCAGTGGAGTTATGAGATTTCCGATGAAAGCGTGCTGACATTCAAGGAAAAAACGGCATCAAGCAGTATGAATGCAGCCGAACCTTTCATGACTCTTGACTACCGTTTCAGAACAGCAAAAGCAGGGGTATCTGATATCACCATGAAATATACGGCTTATAACGGCAAAGTTTACAGCATTTCATACTCGATAACCGTTGACAAAAATCTGAATTACACTGTCAGCAGGACAGAGGGAAATTACTTTGAAAGAAAACTTCCCGAATTGGAAAGAATAACAACGGCATTTTCTGTTGATGTAAAAAATGCCCCCATGAGATACAAGTGGAAGTTTGAAATCAGCAATACGAATATCGTTGAACTTTCGGGAGTCGATAAGGGCGATACCGAAACATACTTTTTCAATGCCCTCAGAAAAGGTTTTGCTTCCGTTACACTGTCATGTATGTCGTATTCCGATACCGATACTTTGTATCAGCTTGTATATGACATAGAGGTGGACGATGATTTCAATGTAACCGTTACCAACTATGACGGATATTACTTTGAAAATTACTGGCTGCCCCAAATACAATTCTGATTTTTAAAATGTTCACATCTGACAAAAAAACGTCGGCTGTGAACATTTTTTTATTTTATTATTGACCAAAAATTGAAAGTATGTTACTATATAATCAGTATATTTTTGTGATTTCGTGTAGGAGTGGGTGTTTCTATGAATCGGGAACAGGAACAAAAAAAATTCAGGGTATCCGTCAGCCTGATTTTTAATATTGCAATAGTTGCACTGACTATATTTCTGATAGTCTATTTCGTATTTTCTGAGGACGGACTGATAGACCTTATAAACAGCGGTCTTGAAATCAGCCTTTGGTGGATACTGGCGGCAGTGATACTGCATTTGCTGAATATTACCATCGATGCAGCGATTATATATCTTTTTGTCAGGGAAAATACCCCCGGTCTGAAAGTCCGTACCGCCATAAAAGCCTCTATGGTCGGGCAATTTTATTGTGCCATTACCCCCAGTGCAACCGGCGGTCAGCCTATGCAGATACTCACTATGTCACGTTCCGGTGTCAAAGGCTCTGTCGCAACGTCTGCATTGATACAAAAATTCCTTGTATGGCAGTTCACCCTTGCAGCCTACTGTATCGTTGCAGTTGTGGCAAGATTCTCGTTTTTCAGGGAAAATCTTGATAAGCATATGTGGATTCTCTCTGCAATAGGATTTGTTGTGCAGCTTGCCATGCTGGGGGCATTGCTGCTTGCCTCCTTTGCAAAAAACTTTACCAAAAAAGTTTCGGGCGGATTTCTCAAACTTCTCGCAAAACTCCACATTCTCAAAAACCTTGACGAAAAATTATCAAAGCTTGAAGAAACTCTTGACTCTTTCCATTCAAGCAACAAGGCTCTGCAAAAAAACAAACCTTTACTCATAGAAGCCTATGGTCTTACTGCCATACAAATGACTTCATTATTTCTTGTGCCGTACTGTATCGCCATGTCCTTTCATATACCCGACCTGAATATATTTGATTTGCTTTGTGCTCAGGCTTATGTAAACATGGTATCAAGCCTTGTACCGCTGCCCGGCGGTTCGGGGGCTGCCGAATACTGTTTCAGTACGTTCTTTATGGCATATATCTCACCCGAAACCATGAAATCCGCTATTCTTATCTGGCGTACCATTACATACTACGGCACTATCATGATTTCCATGCCGTTTTCGGGAGTCGGCAAGAAAAAACAACTCCCTGCCAAAACTCAATCTGATGAAAATATCTAGGAGGAAAATGTATGAAAAAATTTACGGACAAACTTTTCGGCGGCTTGAAAATGTCGTGGCTTAATGTCATACTTTTTGCGGTCGCAACGGCGGTTTATACATCTGCCATGATGATATTTGTAAGACCTATTGACCTTTCTTTCAGGGATATCGGTGCTACTTTTGAATGTTGGATACTTTTTGCAATAATCATTATGACGAACTGTAAAAAACCCCTTGAATCCGCCCTTAAAACATTTGTATTTTTCTTGATAAGTCAACCGCTTATCTATCTTTTTCAAGTGCCTTTTTCGGAAATGGGCTGGGGACTGTTCGGCTATTACAGATATTGGTTTATATGGACTTTGCTGACGTTGCCTATGGCATTTGTCGGCTGGTATCTCAAAAAAAGAAATTGGGTAAGTGTCCTTATCCTTTCACCAATGATTTTACTTTTGGCATCGCATGGCGTGGGCTTTATACAGTCCGCTATTAAAAATCCGCCGTATCATCTGCTTTCGGGCATATTCTGCTTTGCTCAAATCATTCTCTATGCCTTTGCACTGTTCGACAAGAAACGGGATAAAATCCTTACGCTTGTCATAGGCTTGTTATGCACACTTGCTGTATTGATATCGATTTTTTTAACGGGCGGAAAATCTGAAAATATTATGGTTGTATTCCTTGAAGATGATGTTACACCTTCGGCAGTCATTACGCTTGAAGATGAAGATTTCGGCAAAACTGAAACATATTTTAATGACGAAACTAAAGTTGTAAGAATATACACAGTGCTTGACAAAGAAAAATCTACCGTAATGACCGTCAAAGACGGTGACAAAATTTACAAATACCGTGTCAGTGTGTTTTATGTTGAAAATACATTCGGTACGGATGTGAAACTTGTGGAGTGATTGTTTTGAAAGAAAATCCGAAAATATCGGTCATTGTGCCGATGTATAACGTAGAAAAATATATACCCAGATGTATGAAGTCTATCCAAAATCAGACTTTCACGGATTTTGAAGTCCTTATGATTGATGACGGTTCGCCCGATAAAAGTGCCGACCTTGCCGAAAAATTTGCAAAAGATGATGACCGTTTCGTTCTGTATCATAAAATAAACGGCGGTCTTTCGGACGCAAGAAATTACGGTCTGGAACGTGCAAAGGGGGAATATGTCGTTTTCATAGACAGTGATGACTGCATACACAAGGACTATCTTAAAGTTCTTTATGACGAATGTGTCAGTCACAATGCGGATATATCCTATTGCAGTTTCTGCAATTCCTTTTGTATGTCAAAAATCACTCTGCCGGCTTTCAGCCGTATCAAAACGGGTGTTTTCGATACTGAAAAGGCTCTCAATATGCTTATCAGTGACAAGTATCTGCACAGCTTTGCATGGAACAAAATGTATAAAAAATCGCTTTTCACAGATAATCATATCACCTATCCCAAAATATATTTTGAAGATGTCGCAACGAGTCCCCGTGTGTTTTTCCATGCAAACAGGGTTGCCATTACAAGCAGACCGCTTTACTACTATGAAAGGCGTGGCGGTTCTATCATGTCTACAATGGATATGAAAAAAGTTAATCATCTTCTTTTATCCATACTCTTTATCAAAAATTATGTCTGCCTCCACAATGCCTATGACAAATACAAACATTCTATCGACAGAATTTCAAAAAAAATGTACTTGATAAACTGGTACTCCATCATCAACGAACACGTTAAAGCTTGGAATTTCAGGGGCTTGAAAGATAATTTCAGAATCAACAGAAAATTGTATGAATATCTCATATCCCCTGACTATACCCCTACAAAAGATGCTCCTGTTTTACCTGTCGAACTGAAACAGCCTAAAAAACATTAACAATGAAAAATCCGAACTGATTTTTTCGTCAGTTCGGGTTTTCTTTTTTTGCAATAAAAATCACTCCAAAACATCAATCGTTTTGGAGCTTCTTTTTTTCTCCCCAATGGGAAAGGTAAAGCCATGATGATGTTCTTTATTCATCAGAAAATGGCATAATGTATCAATTCCCAATGGGAAAGGTAAAGAGAATTCGACAAGGAAGCTACGGATATCTCATTTGTATCAATTCCCAATGGGAAAGGTAAAGATGGGATTATAAGCAGCCGGAAAGACAGGAACAAAAGGTATCAATTCCCAATGGGAAAGGTAAAGAAAACCTGATGAGAGAAAAATTGCAAAAACCCCAAGCGTATCAATTCCCAATGGGAAAGGTAAAGAACAATATCTTGTGCTATATTTTAATTATACATACTATATATAGATTTGTCAATAAAAAATTCTATGAATTTTGAAACAAATTTTAGTTTATTAGCCAAAGATGGCAGGTTTGAGGGGTGTTAGGGTATTTTGTGTTGGTGATTTTCGGTTTGAAAGTATAGATTGACTAAAAATAACTCTTTCGGGATTTTGTTTTATAATAGTTGTCTGTAAATTTTATATTATGGAGGAAAAGGAATTGCCTACGAACAGAGATTTGATTGAAAAAAGAAGAACATTTGCCATTATTTCCCACCCCGATGCAGGTAAAACCACTTTGACGGAGAAATTGCTGCTTTATACGGGAACTATCCAGACAGCAGGCTCTGTAAAGGGCAAAAAATCCGATAAACACGCTGTTTCGGACTGGATGGAAATTGAAAAACAAAGAGGTATCTCCGTTACTTCTTCCGTTATGCAGTTCAATTACAACGGCTATTGCGTCAATATCATTGATACCCCAGGACATCAGGACTTTTCCGAAGATACCTACAGAACACTCATGGCGGCTGATTCCGCTGTCATGGTCATTGACGCTTCCAAAGGCGTTGAGGCTCAGACAAGAAAACTCTTTAAAGTCTGCTTATTGAGAGATATCCCGATTTTCACTTTCATCAACAAGATGGACAGAGAGGCGAAAAGCCCTTATGAACTCATGGACGATATTGAAGAAGTTCTCGGCATACATACTTGTCCTATGAACTGGCCTATCGGCTGCGGAAAGGAATTCAAAGGCGTTTATGACTTTGCAAGCAAAGAGATTCTTGCATTCACCGCTAACAACGGTCAGAAAGAAGTTGAAATGCAGGAACTCAGGGCTGACGATCCCGAACTTGACGATAAAATAGGCGATACCCTTGCTCAAACTCTCCGTGATGACATTGAACTCCTTGAAGGTGCAGGCGATGAACTTGACCTTGACGCTGTACGTCACGGCAAACTGACTCCCGTATTTTTCGGTTCGGCTTTGACAAATTTCGGTGTAGAACCGTTTTTGGCGGATTTCCTGAAAATGACAACTCCGCCCCTGCCCCGTCATACAGTCGAGGGTGAAGTTGATCCCTTTGATGATACTTTCTCTGCCTTTGTATTCAAGATTCAGGCGAATATGAATAAGGCTCACCGTGACAGAATCGCTTTCATGCGTATCTGTTCGGGAAGATATGACAAAACGATGGAAGTCTATCACGTTCAGGGTGACAAGAAA
>CADCJK010000071.1:0-570 GCA_902801715.1 uncultured Ruminococcus sp.
CCAAATAAAAGAGTATATTGATATATGTGATACGCTCGGACTTTCGGCACTGGTCGAAGTGCATGACGAAAAGGAAATTGAAACCGCTTTGCAGTCGGGGGCAAGGATTATCGGAGTCAATAACAGAAATTTAAAAGATTTTTCCGTTGATACCGATAACAGCAGGAAATTAAGAGAACTTGTTCCGAATGATGTGATATTTGTATCGGAGAGCGGTGTGAAAACTCCCGAAGATGTGCAGAAATTAAGAAATATCGGTGCGAATGCGGTGCTTGTCGGTGAAACGCTCATGAGAGCCGAAAATAAAAGAGAAATGCTTTTCAAGCTGAAAGGGAAAATATGACAGCTATCAAGATGTGCGGACTTACACGGGAATGTGACATACAAGCCGTCAATGAGATAAAGCCCGAATATATCGGCTTTGTATTCTGGGCGAAAAGCAAAAGATATCTTTCACCCGAAAAGGCTCTTGAACTGAAAAAACAGCTTGATGAAAATATAAAGGCAGTCGGGGTTTTCGTTGATGAAAGCGTTGAAAAAGTTGCCGGACTGCTTGAAAATGATATTATC
>CADCJK010000071.1:616-7471 GCA_902801715.1 uncultured Ruminococcus sp.
GACATTGAAAAGGCTGTCAGGAGTACGGCAGATATGATATTGCTTGATGCAGGCATGGGGAATGGAAATGTATTTGACTGGTCGCTGATAAAAAATATTCAAAGACCGTATTTTCTGGCAGGGGGACTGAATGGTGAAAACGTTGCCGAAGCCGTGAAAATATTAAAGCCTTATGCCGTGGACGTGAGTTCGGGCATTGAAACGGACGGTTTAAAAGACATGAAAAAAATGGCTGAATTTTCGGCTGTTGTGAGAAAGGAAGAAGAATTATGACAAATCCGAAAGGGCGTTTCGGTGTACATGGCGGACAGTACATTCCCGAAACACTGATGAATGCCGTCAATGAACTGGAAGAAGCCTATAATTTCTATAAGAATGACGAGGGATTCAACCGTGAATTGAACGAGCTTTTCAATGAATACGCAAACAGACCGTCAAGGCTGTATTATGCCGAAAAAATGACAAAAGACCTTGGCGGTGCAAAGATTTATCTGAAACGTGAAGATTTGAACCATACGGGAGCACATAAAATCAATAACGTATTGGGACAGGCACTTTTAGCTAAAAAAATGGGCAAGACAAGGCTTATTGCCGAAACAGGTGCAGGACAGCACGGAGTCGCAACGGCAACGGCTGCGGCTCTCATGGGAATGGAATGTGTCGTTTTCATGGGTGAGGAAGATACCAAAAGACAAGCTCTCAACGTCTACAGAATGAAATTGCTTGGTTCTGACGTTATCCCCGTAAAGACAGGCACGGCAACGCTGAAAGATGCCGTTTCCGAAGCCATGAGAGAATGGACAAGCCGCATTTCCGATACACACTATTGTTTAGGTTCTGTTATGGGACCTCACCCGTTCCCGACAATCGTGCGTGATTTTCAGTCGGTCATTTCCAAAGAGATTAAATCACAAATTCTTGAAAAAGAAGGACGTTTGCCTGATGTCGTCATGGCTTGCGTGGGGGGCGGCTCGAATGCCATCGGCACTTTCTATCACTTCATTGAAGATAAAGACGTGAGATTGATAGGTTGTGAAGCGGCAGGACGTGGTATCGATACATTTGAAACGGCGGCAACCATTTCAACGGGTAAATTGGGCATATTCCATGGCATGAAGTCTTATTTCTGTCAGGACGAATTCGGACAGATAGCCCCTGTTTATTCGATTTCGGCAGGTCTGGACTATCCCGGAGTAGGTCCCGAACACGCTTATTTATATGACATTGGCAGAGCGGAATATGTAGCAATTACAGATGATGAAGCCGTGAATGCCTTTGAATATCTCTCAAGGACAGAGGGCATTATTCCTGCGATTGAATCGGCACACGCTGTTGCACACGCCGTTAAAATCGCACCTGAAATGGACAAGGATAAAATAATAGTAGTGACCATTTCGGGCAGGGGAGATAAAGACTGTGCCGCCATAGCAAGATACAGAGGGGTGGAAATTTATGAGTAATATCAAAAATGCTTTCAAAAACGGCAAAGCGTTCATACCGTTCATCACCTGCGGTGATCCCGACCTGGAAACGACTGCGGAATGTGTCCGTGAAGCTGTAAAAAATGGTGCGGATTTGATTGAATTAGGCATACCGTTTTCCGATCCGACAGCAGAGGGACCTGTCATTCAGGGGGCAAATATCCGTGCACTGAAAGGCGGAGTGAATACCAATAAAATATTTGAATTTGTGCGTGAACTGCGAAAAGATATTTCAATCCCGATGGTATTCATGACTTATGCAAACGTTGTATTTTCCTACGGTGCGGAAAAATTCATTTCCACTTGTCAGGAAATCGGCATAGACGGTCTTGTGATTCCCGATATACCGTTTGAGGAAAAAGAGGAGTTTCAGCCGTACTGCAAAAAATACGGCATTGACTTGATTTCATTCATAGCCCCGACTTCCGAAAACAGAATTGCCATGATAGCCAAAGAAGCAGAGGGATTCATTTATATTGTATCAAGTCTTGGTGTCACGGGTGCAAGAAGTGAGATTACAACGGATTTGGATAAAATTGTAAAAGTTGTCAGGGAAAATACAGATGTGCCGTGTGCGATAGGATTCGGCATATCGACACCCGAACAGGCTCATAAAATGGCAGATATTGCCGATGGTGTCATTATTGGTTCGGCAGTCGTGAAAATTCTCGGACAATACGGCAAAGATTCTCCTGCACATATCGGTGAATATGTCGGAAAAATAAAACAGGCGGTTGTCGGCTGAAAAAAAATAAGCAGTATCGGAGGAGTGACTTTCCGATACTGCTTTTATATTTATATGAAAGGCACCGGCTGTAATCCCCATTACGATGCCATCATAATGCTGATATTATTCATGGTCCTGCAAAGCATCAAAACCGGTTTCGCCTGTTCTGATTTTCACAACATCTTCCACGTCATAGATGAATATTTTGCCGTCACCGATATGACCTGTATATAATGCCTTGACAGCCGTGTCAACTACTGTCTTGACAGGTATCTTGCTGACAACGATATCTATTCTTATCTTCGGCAGAAGATTCATTTCAACTTCGACTCCACGATAATATTCTGTATTGCCTTTCTGAGTGCCGCAGCCGAGTACTTGTGTAACAGTCATGCCTGTAATGCCGATATGCGTCAAAGCGGTATTCAGTTCGGTGAATTTGCTCTGCTTTGTCACAATGCTGATATTGGTCAGTTTCGGTCTGTCCTTGTCTGCGGATTTCTCAACAGGTGTGAGAAGATTCACTTCAACAGCCTTTTCAGGCGGTACGGTATTTTCTTTATCCGTTTTTCCCGTGAGTATCTGCGGTACAGGCATGAAGTCTGCATACGAGCTTGAAAGACCGTGTTCCGTAAGGTCAAGACCTTTGACTTCTTCTTCTTTCGAGGCACGAAGTCCTATCGTCTTTTTAATGACGAGGAAAATAATGGTCATGAAAGCGGCTGTATATACACTGATACAGAGAATTCCCAAAAGCTGTTTGCCGAGCTGCGTGAAACCGCCGCCATAGAGTAAACCGAGAGTTGCTTCATCTTTGGAGAAAATGCCGACTGCAATCGTGCCCCAGATACCGTTGCACATATGAACGGCTATGGCTCCGACAGGGTCATCGACTTTCAGTTTGCTGTCAACGACTTCAACGGCAATGACTACGATAATGCCGGCAATAATGCCGATAATGAGTGAACCGAGGATATCAACGGTATGACAGCCTGCCGTAATGGCGACAAGTCCTGCAAGGGAACCGTTGAGCGACATGGAAACATCGGGTTTACCGTTCTTTATCCATGTATATATCATAGTGGCACAAGTGGCAGCAGCAGGGGCAACTGTCGTTGTGGCGAATATCTGAGCCAGCTGCGTGATATCCGTAGCGGCTGCACCGTTGAATCCGTACCAGCCGAACCAGAGAATAAATACACCCAATGCACCAAGCGTTAAACTGTGTCCGGGGATAGCACGGGGCTTTCCGTCTTTGGAGTATTTGCCGATACGTGGACCGACCATTGCCGCTCCGATAAGAGCGGATATGCCGCCTACAGTGTGGATACAGGCAGAACCTGCAAAATCCACAAATCCGAACTGTGCCAGCCAGCCCTGACTGTTCCATACCCAGCCGGCTTCTATGGGATAAACGATTAAACTTATAAGCCCGCTGTAAATACAATAAGAAATGAATTTTGTTCTTTCCGCCATGGCTCCCGAAACGATAGTGGCAGCCGTTGCACAAAATACCAGATTGAATACAAAGCTCGACCATGGGAAATTGTCAAAATTCGTGAATATCTGCAAATCGGGTATGCCTATGACACCGAACAGATAATTTTCCGACATCATCAGTCCGAATCCCAGGAATATAAACATGACAGTGCCGATACAGAAATCCATGAGATTTTTCATGATGATATTGCCGGCATTTTTTGCCCTTGTAAAGCCTGTTTCGACCATGGCGAAACCGCACTGCATGAAGAATACAAGAGCTGCACCAATCAGAAACCATATACTGATGGTAAAGGCATTGGCTTCTTTGACAGCCTGTTCGACAGCCGTATTAACCATAACGGTATCCATAAATTTTCACCTTTTTTCTTTTTATTCCTTTTTTTCTTTTATGGAGAGCGGTATTCCAACTCCACTCTCCACTCCCAACACTTCACTCTCAATATCAAACTCCAAAGAGAATCTCGCCATAAGACGGATAAGGCCAGTATTTAGCGGAAGTCTTTTTCTCCATGGAATCGCCTGTTTCCCTGAGTTCATTCATCAGGGCAAAGACGGTATTTCTGTAATATTTCGCAAGTGTCAGACTGTCCGAACGGTAATTCACGGCATTTTCAACGGCTCTCTTGAGTTCTTCGGTTTTCTTTGCGAATGCTTCACACTCTGAAGAAAGCGTTTCAATGAGAGTCGTTTCCGTGTAAACGGAATATGTCGCTGAAAGCGTTTTCTTTGCAATAGCCGTATCTGCCAGCTCTTTCACGAATGAGATAACCGACGGAAGAATATTCTTTTCAGCCATTTCTACCATTGTGAGAGCCTCTATGCGAATCTCTTTTGCATACTGTTCCAACTCGATTTCATATCTTGCCAGAATTTCAGGTTCATTCAAAATGCCGTTTTTCACGAACAAGTCTATATTTTTTCTGTCGATGTAGTGTTCAAATGCTTCGGGTACGGAACGGTAATTGCAAAGACCTCTCTTTTCAGCCTCTTTTACCCATTCATCTGAATAGTTATCTCCATTGAAGATGATATTCTGATGTTCCGTCAAGGTCTTTTTCACAAGAGCTTTCAAGGCGGTTTCAAGGTCGTCTGCATTGACTAATTCATCATAGAATTGTGAAAGTTCTTCGGCAACCATGGTATTGAGCATATAGTTCGGGCAGCCGATATTCAGTGATGAACCCAATGCCCTGAATTCAAATTTATTTCCCGTGAATGCGAATGGTGAAGTTCTGTTTCTGTCGGAAGTATCTTTCTTGAAATCGGGAAGAACATCTACACCTGTCAGCATTTCTTTTTTCAGTGCGGATTTATATTCACCGCCGTTGATGATGGAATCTACCATAGCACCCAGATCATCACCCAGATACATGGAAATGATAGCGGGCGGTGCTTCGTTGGCACCAAGTCTGTGGTCATTGCCTGCGGACGCTACTGTGATTCTCAACAAGTCCTGATATTCATGTACAGCCTTTACGATAGCTGCAAGGAACAACTGAAACTGCAGATTATTTTCGGGATTCTTGCCGGGATCAAGCAGATTTTCGCCTGTATTCGTGGAAATCGACCAGTTATTGTGCTTGCCTGAACCGTTCACGCCTGCAAAGGGCTTTTCATGCAAAAGACATACCAAACCATGTTTTTCAGCGGTCTTTTTCATGACTTCCATCGTTAATTCATTATGGTCTGTCGCAATATTGGAAGTTTCAAAAATAGGTGCCAGTTCATGCTGTGACGGAGCTACTTCATTATGCTTTGTCTTTGCAAAAATGCCGAGTTTCCATAATTCTTCGTCCAAATCGTTCATGAATGCGGCAACCCTTGTCTTGATAGAACCGAAATAATGGTCTTCCAGTTCCTGTCCTTTGGGTGCAGGTGCTCCGAAAAGCGTTCTGCCCGTGAAAATCAAATCGGGGCGTTTATCGTAAACTTTTTTATCAATCAGGAAATATTCCTGTTCAGGTCCTACTGTTGTAGTTACTCTTGTAACGTCTGTTTTGCCGAGCAGGTGAAGAACTTTTACGGCTACACTGCTCAATCTCTCCATGGAACGCAAAAGCGGTGTCTTTTTATCGAGAATCTCACCTGTATAGGAACAGAATGCTGTCGGAATATACAAGGTTTTATCACGGATAAATGCCGGTGAAGTCGGATCCCATGTGGTATATCCTCTTGCCTCGAACGTTGCACGGATACCGCCCGACGGAAAACTTGACGCATCAGGCTCACCTTTAATCAGCTCTTTGCCTGAAAATTCCATAATAATCTGACCGTCATCAACGGGATAAATGAAACTGTCATGCTTTTCAGCTGTAACACCTGTCATAGGCTGAAACCAGTGTGTGTAATGCGTACAGCCCATCTCAACAGCCCATTCCTTCATAGCATTGGCAACCGCATTCGCTACGCTGATATCAAGCGGTTCACCGTTTTTCACGGTCTTTTTCAATGCCTTGTAAGTCGTAAGCGGAAGTCTTTCCTGCATTTTCTTGTCGTTGAATACCATACTGCCGAACATTTCGGGTACATTTGCCATAATCGTTCTCTCCTGTCATTCCTTTTTTTATGAAAACATAAAGGCGTTGCAAGCTCCTTTGCTTACAACGCCTTTGTTGTTTCAATGGTTGCAGTATACACCTTCAAATTCCATTTGTCAATACCCTTTTGCAACTTTTTTTTTGATTCCTGCAAATTATTCAAAAATAATTCTCTGAAAGCCAATAGTTCGCTCGATTATGAATAAATCTTTAACGATTATGCAATTTAGTCTTGACAAACTTGCATGACGGTTTTATAATAGGCGATGTAATCCCAAAAATGAGAGGAAGTTATTTTTATGAATCCCGTTAATTTGTATGATAAATCGTTTGAGCATGACAACTGCGGAATCGGTGCGGTAGTCAATATCAAAGGCATGAAATCGCATAAAACCGTGGAAGATGCTCTGACAATCGTTGAAACCCTTGAACACCGTGCCGGCAAGGATGCCGAAGGCAAAACAGGTGACGGTGTGGGAATACTTCTTCAGATTTCACATAAATTCTTTAAGAGAGTGACAGATGAAATTTCCATTCAGCTTGGTGCTGAAAGAGATTATGCCGTAGGTATGTTTTTCTTTCCGCAAAATGAATTAAGACGCAATCA
>CADCJK010000072.1:0-7860 GCA_902801715.1 uncultured Ruminococcus sp.
GAGCTACATCCGCATATTTAAAGTGCTCCCGGACGGAATCGAACCATCGACACAGGGATTTTCAGTCCCTTGCTCTACCGACTGAGCTACAGGAGCAAAGAGCGATCCGGAACGGGATCGAACCGTCGACCTCTAGCGTGACAGGCTAGCGTTCTAACCAGCTGAACTACCGGACCATTTTGGTGGGGACAATAGGGCTCGAACCTATGACCCTCTGCTTGTAAGGCAGATGCTCTCCCAGCTGAGCTATACCCCCACATCAGCATTCACACATTCATGTGTTTCAGCGACGGGTATTATATTACCACATATTCAAAAAAATGTCAAGCCTTTTTTGAAAAAAATTAAAAATTTTTTTCATTAGCATTATATGCATTGAATTTGGATTTGATAACGGAAATGTTAAGAATTTATTGCAATTTACTCAAAAGCATGGTATAATACTCATGAAAACGGCATTGCAGAATACAATTACTTCGACCTAAGGACTGACGGAGATTTTCTTCTTGCAGGTTCGAGTCCTGCTGCCGCAAATACGTTTGCGGCATGGTGGAATTGGCAGACACATCAGTAATGAAAGAGTGTATTCGATTTTATCCGTTTTTTATCACAATAATAAACAGCAGTGCAGAAAACAGTTACTTCGATTGTGTCACGCCGGAATTGTCGGTTCAAGTCCGGCTCTCTTTTTAGAGATAGTCTAAATGGTCAGGACACCGGCAGTATTGAATTTAAGCTGTTTTTGAATTTCTCTGTTTGTTATACAATGAAGGCGGCAGTGCAGAAAACAGTTACTTCGACTGGTAATCGGGTGATGTCGGTGCAAATCCGGCTCCTTTCGAGGATAGTTCAATTAGTAGAATGCCAAAAAATTTCTGTTTTCGGATTTCTCCGCCTGTTCTTTGAAAATAAAGCGTGCATTGCAGAATTGCAGTTACTTCGATTGGTCTGAACTTTGCCGCAAGGCGAGGGAGTGCAGGTTCGAGTCCTGCGGAACTGTATTCGATTTTATCACGCTTTATATTTTTAATGGCAGCAGTGCAGAAAACGGGTTCATCGTGTTGTCGGTTCGAGTCCGGCTTCTCTTTTTGAGAATAGCTCAATTTGGCAGAGCAGAGCAAGCATATTATGCTTACCGTTTTTTTGAGAATAGCTCAATTTGGCAGAGCAGAGCAAGCATATTATGCTTACCGTTTTTGAATTTCTCTGCCTTTTATTTTTATCAAGGAGGGCTTTTAATGTCAAAATTCAATCAAACACAATCTATCAAAACAGTAAATAACTGCGGTCAGCCTGCGTACAAAATGGCTGACAAAGAAAAACTTGTTTCACAAGTGCTTACATCTTTTTTCAATGAAAGCAAATTCTATGGCGACAATTCCGAAGATATGCAGAAAACAATCGTGAATGTCATTAAAGCCGAGCCTGAATTTGTATCGAAATTAGCGATTTTTGCGAGGCGTGTTTTCAATATGCGTTCGGTGTCGCACGTTCTGACGGCATATCTTGCACATGAAATCGAGGGCAAGCCCTTTGTGCGTGAAACCGTGAAAGGCGTTACAGTCCGTGGAGATGACGTTACGGAGATAATGGCTTTTTACATCGACACTTTCGGAAAAAGACCTGTTCCGAACAGCCTGAAAAAAGGCATCAATGACGTATTGGTAAACTTTGACGAATATACGCTTGCAAAGTATAAGGGCGATAACAAATCCGTGAAAATGCGTGATTTGCTGTGCATTTGCAGACCGTCACCGAAAAATAATGAACAGTCTGAAATGTGGAAACGGTGCATAGAGGGAAATTTAAAAACTCCTGTAACGTGGGAAACGGAACTTTCCAAAAACGGCAATAACAGGGAAACGTGGGAAAAACTCATTGACAGCGGAAAAGTCGGTTACATGGCATATCTGAGGAATTTGAGAAATATATTGCAGGCTGAACCGTCAAATTTGCAGACAGTTCTTGATATCATAGAGAATCCCGACAGAGTGAAAAAGTCAAAACAACTGCCTTTCCGTTATTTGTCGGCATATAAAGCCGTTTCGGATATTGCAGGCTCAAAAGTGTTTGATGTATTGGAAAATGCCCTTGAAATTTCGGTTGAAAATATGCCGAAATTATCGGGTACAACTGTGATAGCCGTTGATGTATCGGGTTCAATGGGCGGCAGAATCAGTCAAAAATCAAATATTATGTATTATGAAATAGCCGTTCTTCTGGGACTTGTCGCAAATAAGATTTGTGAAAACAGCATTTTTTATACATTCGATACAGAGATAAAGAAGTTTTACTTTTCAAGCAGGACACCCATTCTTGAAACGATACAGCATATCGAGTACGGCGGCGGTACAGATATGTATTTGCCTTTCAAAAAAATGCTTGATAAAAAGATAAAAGCCGACAGAATTATTATCTTGTCGGATAATGAGTGCAATTCTATCAACTGGTATTCAAGAAAGACCGTTCAGCAGATGGCTGACGAATACAGAAAGCAGTCAAATCAGGATTTGTGGGTACACGCAATAGATTTGGCAGGCTATGGCACTCAGCAGTTTTATGGAGATAAAACAAATATCATAGCAGGCTGGTCGGAAAAAGTTCTTGACTTTATCAGCCTTGCCGAAAGCGGAACATCAAATTTAATAAAAATGATAGAAGAATGTGACTACGTTGAATGACGCAAGCCGAGAGGAAATGTAAAAATCCTTTCGGCTTGTTTTTTATGCAGGTCTATTTTTTTATTTTGCTCATATAGATGGTAAAAAGACTGATTTATGTGGGAGAGTGAAAATATGCAGTGGCACAGCATGACGTATCGGAAAATTGCCGATATGTTCGGTACGGATATCAATAAAGGTCTTGATTCTGCACAGGTGAAAAAATTTCTTGAAAAATACGGCAGAAATTCACTGACACAAAAGAAAAAACATGGAATTTTCGTGAAATTCCTCATGCAGTTCAGGGATTTCATGGTGCTGATACTTCTCATAGCGGCAGGCATATCATTTTTCACGGCATTCATGTCCGAGGACGGTGACTTTATTGATCCCATTATGATATTGCTGATAGTGATTGTCAATGCAATCGTCGGAACTGTGCAGGAATGTCGTGCGGAAAAAGCGATAGATTCATTGAAAAAGCTTTCATCACCTCATTCAAGGGTGATAAGAAACGGAAATACTGTCAATATTCCGTCTGATGAAATTGCAGTGGGGGACATTGTTTCTCTTGAAACGGGGGACATGGTATGTGCAGATTGTCGTATTATCAACAGTACTTCTCTGAAAGCGGATGAATCCTCTTTAACGGGTGAAGCCGTACCGTCTGAGAAACATGACGGCATTCTATCGGAAGATACCCCTTTAGCCGACAGACACAATATGCTTTTTTCATCTTCTTTCATCACTTCGGGACACTGTACCGCTATTGTCGTGGAAACAGGCATGAATACGCAGGTCGGAAAAATTGCCGAAATGATAGACAATGAAGAAACACCTGAAACGCCTTTGCAGAAAAGCCTTGCCAAAACAGGTAAAATTTTAGGTATTTCCGCATTGGCAATATGCGTTGTGATATTCATTCTGGGATTGATACAGAAAGTGCCGCCGCTTGAAATGTTCATGATAGCGATAAGCCTTGCCGTTGCAGCGATTCCCGAAGGTTTGCCGGCAGTCGTTACAATCGTGCTGGCATTGGGTGTCAGAAAAATGGCTCTCCATAGGGCGATTGTCAGACATTTGCCCGCTGTTGAAACGCTTGGCAGTGCAGGAGTTATCTGTTCCGATAAAACAGGCACTCTCACGCAAAATAAAATGACAGTTGCGGAAATTTATTCAGCCGATAAAAACTTGACTCTGGAACTGTCTGCTTTATGCAATAACAGTATTCTGCATGAAACAAAAACAGGATTTCGTGCAGAGGGCGATCCCACGGAAACGGCACTTGTCACAGCCTGTGCAAAGTCCGGTATGTCCAAAAATCAGCTTGAAAAGAATTATCCGAGAGTGCATGAAGTGCCTTTTGACTCAAAGAAAAAATATATGATAACGGTGCACAGATACAAAAGCAATTACAGAGTCATTATCAAAGGTGCCTGTGACGTGATATTGCCCATGTGCAAAGGTGTGAATAAAAGCCGGGTACTTTCTGTGAATGATTCGCTTGCACAAAGGGCTATGAGAGTCATATCTGTTGCATATAGAGATTGTCAGACCATGCCGTCTGAAAGTGAACTTGCAAAAGACCTGACATTCAGCGGATTGATAGGCATGACCGATCCGCCAAGACCTCAGGTGAAATCTGCCGTTTCCATGTGCCATAAGGCAGGAATTCACACGGTCATGATAACAGGCGACCATATCATAACGGCAAAAGCTGTTGCAAAGGAAGTCGGGATATATAAAGATGGTGACAAGGCTGTCACGGGTGCGGAACTTGACCTGATACCGCAAAAAGAACTTGAAAGGGATATATACAAATATACGGTATTTGCAAGGGTATCCCCTGAACATAAAGTGAGAATTGTCAAGGCATTTCAGTCAAGGGGTGCAGTTACGGCTATGACAGGTGACGGAGTGAATGATGCACCGGCTTTGAGATGTGCAGATATCGGCTGTGCCATGGGAATGAACGGAACTGACGTAGCGAAAAATTCCGCTGACATGATATTGACAGATGATAATTTTGCAACGATTGTGGAAGCCGTGGAGCAGGGGAGAGGCATATTTGAAAATATCAGGAAAACAGTGCATTTTTTGTTGTCGAGCAACATAGGGGAGATACTCACGGTATTATGTGCCTTTTTATTGAAACTTCCGTCACCGCTGCTGGCGATACAGCTTTTATGGGTAAATCTTGTAACGGACTCTCTGCCGGCACTGGCACTCGGTGCAGAACCTGCAAGAGATGATATCATGGAAAAGCCGTCTGATACTTCACATAGCATATTTTCAGGCGGTGCAGGCAAAAGTATTATGATTGAGGGCTGTTTCATAGGGGCATTGGCATTTCTCGCCTTTACGATAGGGCGGATATATTTTGGTACGGATACAGGGCGTACAATGACATTTGCTGTATTGAGCATGAGTCAGCTGGTACATTCATTCAATCTCAGGAGTGAAAAATCCCTCTTTAAAACGGGCTTTTCAGGCAATCCGAAATTGATTGGTGCATTTATTGTCGGAATTGTCATGCAGGTATCTGTCATATCCGTACCGATTCTGGCTGAAATATTCAAAGCTGTACCGCTCACGGCTTTTCAATGGCTGATTGTTACGGGACTTTCACTGATACCGCTTTTGGTAGTCGAAACGGAAAAGAAATTTTTCTTCAAATCTGTCAGTGCATGAAAGAAAAAACGATATGCCGAAATAGAAAAAGGCATATCGTTTTCATCTGTTCATTTTTGGATTGTCAGTTCTGCCGAGAAGATAATCAATAGACACATCAAAGTAATCTGCAATCGCTATCAAGGTTTTATAATCAGCTTCCAATTTTTCACTTTCATATCGGCTGATATTTCCTTGTGTTGTGTTCAACTCTATTGAAAGCCTAATTTGAGAAATTCGTTTCTTTTTTCGTATTTCTTTCAATCTAAAAATATCAACCACCCCCCTCTTGACAAAATTATACTAAAATGGCATAATTTGATTATGCTATTTTCGCATACTTTTAATTATTAAGAGGAGTGTAAAAATGTCTGAGATTGATTTCGGCTTTGAATTAGGTCATCTTGAAAATGGGGTATGGTTTCCGAATGAATTTGGAGAAGATGACAGAATTGATATAAAATTTTCTGTTACCAATAACACGGATAAAAAAATAAGAAGTATAGAAATCAGTTTTTTCCCGTTTGAAAATGACAGAAAAATATCTCCGTATGACCTTTTACGAACAGAAAAAAGGACAATTACAATAGAAAGACCGCTCCGTCCGAATCGGACTTATTCATCGTATCTGGAAAATATGTGGTTTGACAGAAGTATCGTCAAGGTTTATGCCGACTATGCAAATATATTTTTTTATGGCGGTTTTTCAGATGTCTTTATATCAAAAATGGTGTATATAAAACAAATCTCCCCCGAAACATAAATCACTGCTGTTTATGTTTCGGGGGTATATTTTAAAGGGGTAGGATAAGCTTAATTTTTGATGTTGTCGAGAAGCTGATTGAAAGTAACACCGTATTTTTTAGCGATATCCTGTGCATAGCTGACACCTTCAGGCGGTGCAAGGAATATCTTATAGGAACGCTTGCCCTCATGGATACCTGTGATAAGGCTGGCAACCTTGCTGTCGCCCTCAATTTTGGTATTGACTTCATCAAGATTCATGGCAAGCTCATGCATATGTGTATTGAAAATCGTTCTGGAACCGAGATAACGAAGTGCTTTTACAACGTCTTTGGCGATATAAAGACCTTCTTCAAAGGAAGTCGTTGCAAGGGATTCATTGAACAAAAGTAAACTTTCATTGGTAGCCTGTGAGAAAATTTCGCTCATACGCTGGGATTCTTCACCGAGTCTGCCGAGGTCAACGGTTTTATTTTCATCAGCGGGGAAGTGGGTATAGATATTGTCAACGGGACTCAGTTCCACGCTTTCACACGGAACATAAATGCCGAACTGTGCCAACAGGAATACAAGACCGACAGCCTGTGTCATGGTCGTTTTACCGCCTCTGTTGGGACCTGTCATGATATAAATGCGGTGGTCTGCGTCAAAGTCGATATCATTGGCAATAATATCTATTTTTTTGCCGTCAACTTTCTGCATGGCAAGCTTGAAGTTATATAAGCCTTTAGCGTGCATTTCACGCATTTCACGGGGGAGGATAACGGGCTTGCAGAACTGTATATTGAGTTCCTGCATTTTGCTGATATAATCCGCCCATCTGATATAGAAAAGGAATTCGGGAATCAGTTTTGTCAGGTTATAACCGCTGACATTGGTATATTTGGAAAGCTTGCTTTTCAGGCGTTTCACGGTAAGACCGAGCATTTCCGTCATAACTTTTGTAAGATTGGAAGTAAAAGGATCTTCACCTGCAATTTTGCCGACAGTATGGAATCTTGTCATGCCGTGAAAACTTGCACCCTGTTCCAACTGATTTTCTTTTGTGGCGAAATCGAGGAATCTGCTCAAAAGGGGCGTTTTCGTGAAGGGCTCTGTATTGATGGAAACAATGCCGACTTCCACGGGACGCATGAGGTTATCGAGATTGACACCAACGGAAACGCTTTTGATTTCTCTGACTTCATTGACGAGTCCCTTGATATCTTCTTTGAGATATTCAAATCCGCTTTCCTGATAAACGGAACTGACATATTCTTTCAGGAGTTTCAGACCATCGGATTTAATGCTGTTTTCAGAGAGTGCGTCATTGATGCCCGAAATGCAGTTGATATAGATTTCGAGTTCATTCAGACGGTTAACCAACTGCCATATCGGAGCAGCGGCTGTATCTTTGAGAGAGCGTTCCATTTCTTTGAGAAATGCGAGCTGTTCAAGGAGTTCTTTAATGCGTTCACGGAGTTTGGGGAAGTGAATGATATCATCAAAAATATCGGTTCTGTATTTGATAACGTCGGGATTTCTTTCTATTTTAATCATGATATTCTTGATAATGTTATGTTCAAAAGTATCATCTGCGAGTTTGTCACAAATCAGTTCAAGCGAAAGGTCATTGATAGCCTCATCACTGAGAGTTTTACAATCGGGTTCTACGCCCTGCGGATAAAGTAAACTGAATTCCTGCATTTTTTATATACTCCTTTTAAAAAAGTTCATATCTGATAGCTGTGCCGAAGTCTGCGAGCGTTCCCGAATTTTCGTTGCTGAGAATGATAATGCTGTATTT
>CADCJK010000072.1:7922-10119 GCA_902801715.1 uncultured Ruminococcus sp.
GAGATGAACCAGCCATAGCCGTATTCATACATATCGTTTTCGGTGGAATAGCTTGTTGACATGGCTTCAATGGATTCGTCGCTTAATATAGAGCCGCCCTCAAAGACTTTGAGCCATTTGGCAAGGTCATTTGCACTTGACATGATATCGCCAGCTCCCATTGTTGCATTGGGGAGATTGAAGAAATCGTCTGCACCCTGCGGATAAAGCGGCTGTGCAATCGTTGCAGTGTCTTTTTCATAGTCTTTATAGATTCTTGTGGACTCCATGCCGAGCGGCTTGAAAATATTTTCCGTAAGATATTCTTCATAGGTCTTGCCCGATACGTTTTCAATGATTTGTGCAAGCAGAAAATAATTGCTGTTGTTATACTTGAAATCGCCGTTGGGTTCATCTATGAGGTCTTCCGCAAGAATAAATCTCAATATAGCTGCCTTGTTTTCATCTGCGTTTTGTGTGAGATTCAGTTTTGCAAAATAGTCGCTGTAGTCGGTCAGTCCCGAGTGCATACTCAACAGATTATGGAGAGTGATATTTTTACCGTTTTTGCAGTCGGGGAAATATTTTTCAAGAGTGTCATTGACGGAGAGTTTGCCGTCCTGCTGTAAAAGCATGATGGCGGCTGCTGTAAACTGCTTTGTATCCGAGCCGATTCTGAAAAGCGTGTTGGAATCAAATTCATCACTGATACCGTCTTTGTTGAAGCTCTTGCCATAGATGTTTTCACCGTTTTCAACGACTGCGGCAAAGCCGGTGAATTTGCCGTTTACGAGAATTTCGTCAATTTTTGTTTCGCTGTCATTGTTTTCAGCTGACGGTTCGGAAGATACAATTTCCTGTGAAGATTCTGTACTTGTCTGTGAAACTTCCGAACTTTGCTGTGAGATTTCTGCACTTGACTGCGGTATGGCTGAATCCTGCGTTGTATCCGTATTGCAGGAACACATCATTGCCAACACACTTGCAGCCGCCAATGCGACCAATAAAATTTTTTTCATAATCCCGAGCCCCTTTAATTTAAACTTTCATTTGTTTTTTTCTTTGTTGTCTATATTTTACAGGAAAAACCGTGTTGATACAAGCAATTATTCTTACACAAAATCAACTTTGGGTTTATATGTTAAAACAAAGGTTTATATCTCTCGAACCATACGCCCCAGTTGATGACTTTTTCATCACGGATTTCCTTCGCAAAGCAAAGCAAAGGAATGACCATTGTTTCATTGTGGAACATATATGCTTTCAGTTCACCGTTTTCAGTTTCTATGACACCGCATTCTGCCAAATGGCATTTGCATAATTTGTCCATGTGTTTTTCGACCTTGCCAACATCGATTTTAGTTTTTGCGGCAATCAGCGACAGCGATACAGGTGTATTTTTTCGGCTGTACATATAGAAAAGGATTTTCAGAATCTCCTTGTTTGCGAAAAGGGAAAAAGTTTCCGCAAGTTCATCAATATTTTCAAACATTTTTGCATAGCCCTCATCAGGTTCGGGCATGAAGAAAAAATATCTGTTGTCGATATCGAGTTTTGCGTCGATCGTTCCCTCGTCAAAGCTGAGTCGGGAATAGTAGTGATAGCCGTCATTGTTTTTGAGAGTATCCAGTGCATTGAAACTGAAACTTTCTTTGACGGAACCCAATTTTGACAACCCGAGTGACATGGACCACAATATCTGAAAGGCTTTTTTAAAGCCGTCCTCACGGCTTGCGGATAAAATTTCTTCAAGAGCCATATCCTCAATGCACTGTATATTTTTGCGTCCGTAAAGGGTATCTGTCGATACACCGAGAGCGTCTGCAATATCGGGTATGAGTTCGGCATCAGGGACACCGCCACGTTCCCATTTGGAAACAGCCTGAGTGGTGACTCCGACAAGCCTGCCGAGTTCTTCCTGAGTAATGCCCTTTTTTATGCGAAATTTTTTGATTTGTTCACCTATCATGATAAAAACACCCCTTTGAGTTTTATTATATCATTGAATTTGTAAATTCTCAACATTTTTTGTAAAACAATGCTTGATTTTTTATGAAATTACGGTTAAAATAGTTTCAGTACAATTAGGAGAAAAATTAAGTAATAGAATATATTGACATTAGTGATAAAACGTGTTAAAATATGCCTAAATATATGATGTGCGGTCATCTAAAAACCGAAGATACCAAAAATAATAAAAGCCGTGGTATTAGTTTGT
>CADCJK010000073.1 GCA_902801715.1 uncultured Ruminococcus sp.
CCTGCGTGATACAGGGCGTTATATAGGGAATGTCGGCTTGATTAACGTGTCTTTTGAACACAACAGAGCGGATATTTCCTATTATATCGACAAAGACTATATGAACATGGGCTATGCGACAGAGGCTGCCCGTGAAATGCTCAGATACGGCTTTGAAAAATTCGGTTTCAATAAAATTCAGGGTATCTGTATGTCCTGCAATCCTGCATCAAGGCGTGTTATGGAGAAAATCGGCATGAAATACGAAGGCACGCTCCGTCAGGATTTACTGAAAGACGGATTTTATTATGATATCGACAGACTTTCCATACTTAAAGACGAATATTACGATATGTAAATGTTGAAAAGTACAGGTTTTCAACATCAAAATGTTGAAAGAGTTGAAAACCTATTACTATATGTAAATTTCAGCAAAAATATTACATCAAAATATGGCTTGACTTTTTCAAAACACAATATATAGTATCTCGGGTAAATTTATATTGATTTAAAAGAATTAAAATTCTTCAACAGGCGGTGAAAAAGTTTTCAACACTTTCAACTTGAAGATGTTGAAAACTTTGTTTGAAGTCTGTTTCATTACAAAAAGTATTATAAATACAACTCGTATTGTATACTAAAAGTATATATGTTTTTTTTGAAAAAGTATTGACAAAAAATATATGTTGATGTATAATAATGAAGCTGACTGTTGCAGACAGTCGATACGGCGGTATAGCTCAGTTGGCTAGAGCATTCGGTTCATACCCGAAGTGTCGTAGGTTCAAGTCCCACTACCGCTACTCAAAATATGGCTCGGTGGTCAAGGCTCGGTGGTCAAGCGGCTAAGACACCGCCCTTTCACGGCGGTAACACGGGTTCGATTCCCGTCCGAGTCACTTTCTTAAAGCAAGGAATTGTTTCCTTGCTTTTTTTGTTTTTGTGAAACATTAAACAGGCTTGACAAAATTATCAAGCCTGTTTTTTATTATTTGCCTGTAAAGCTGTCTTTGCACTGGTTACGGTTAAGAAGTCTTTCCGTCAGAACGGAAGATATCAGTGCAAGTGCCTTTTCTTCTGCAATATCCGCCAATTCAAAGAAATTTTCCTTGTGACTTTTACCATCTGACTGTGAATGCCATTCCTTATGCGACATATTGGCATAGTCAAATGACAAGTCGGGATATGCCGTTCTCATAATCGGTGAAAGTACGGGACTGATTCCCAATATTCTTTCGCCCAAGATGACAGCGTGTTTCTTGAAAGACCATCTGTCGTTGAGCATGACAAGACTGTGATGCCAGTCCTTCTGTACCTGCACGAGTTCATCTATGCCGATATCTTCATCGAAATAGGAAAGTATCAGTCCATGCCACATCTGTGCAATTATTTTATTGATTTTTTCTTTGAGCGGGGCTGTCGATTGCAGCCTGAAAGACGATATTTTCATTTTTCTTTCATATCTCAGAAAAAGGCTGTCCAGATTTGCCTCTATTTCGTTATGGCATATGGAATTGAGTTTTTCGGGATACATTTCTTCCATGCTGTCGGAAAAGTACACGATAAACGGATGGGCAGCCGAATCGAATGCGTAATGCGTAATAAATCCGAGTGCATAGCTCATTGCCGTATCATTCTGATGACTCCTTGCATAGCTGATGAAATAATTGATGATTTTTTCCGCATTCATGTTATGTGTCTTTGTTCCGTAATCCTTGAGGCTTCTGCCTTTCTGATGGGGCATCGCCCTGTGAAGAAAAAATATATCGGGACCGCAGGCACCCCATAAAAACGCTGTATGGTCGATATCAAGCTGAGGCTGATATTCAAGCAGATCGGCATACACCCTCTCCGCAAGCAAATAATGTGATACTGCTGCCGGCATTTGTTTACATCTCCTTTAGTCAAGAACGGTCAGTTTAGCAATTTTTCCCATCAGTTTCTTTGTACCCACGCTGTCAAAGGCAATTTCCAGCATACAGTCCGATGCCATCGGTCTGACATTGATGATAACACCCTGTCCGAAAGTATTATGCACCACTTTCATGCCTGTCTTGTAATTTATCATAACAGGCTTATTGGAAAAAGAAGAAGTGATGACTTTACTGCTTGCAATATCGGCACGTCTGATGGCTTTCGGTTCGGGGATATCGGGATTCGGATTTTTGATGATTTCACGCTGTTTATTTTCAATGATATCTTCGGGCAGTTCCGCAAGAAATCTCGACGGTCTGTTTCTTGTCGAGTGACCGAAAAGCATACGGCTGTCGGAATGTATCAGCCAGAGATTTTTCTTTGCTCTCGTGATGGCAACGTAGGCAAGTCTTCTTTCTTCCTGCATATCGCCCTCCGCCATGACCGCCTGAAAGCCCGGAAAAATATTATCTTCCATGCCCGGAAGGAATACATTTTCAAATTCCAGTCCCTTTGCGGAATGTACCGTCATCATGACAACGGCATCTTCCTGTTCGGCATAGGAATCGATATCCGTCAAAAGTGCGGTATATTCCAGAAAGCCCTGTATAGATGCCTCTGCACCCGCTTCATTTTCGTACTGTATAATATTTGTCGTCAGTTCATGCACGTTTTCAACGGCATTTTCCCCCTTGTCGCTTGCCATTCTGATAAAGGGTTCATATTCCGTGAGCTTGATAAGCCTTTCATACATATCGGATATCTTTTCACCGTTGTCAAGCATTTCTTTCATGTCATTGATGATTTTTACAAAATTACCTATTTTTTCGGCACTCTTTGAAAGTACATCATACTGACGGGCATTTTCCATGACTTCAAACATACTTGTATGATTCATAAGGCTTATTTCTTCTATCTGAGAAATCGTTCTGTCGCCTATGCCACGCTTCGGGATATTGATGATTCTTTTCAGCCTGTTGCTGTCGCTTGCATTGCTGATGATATTCAGATATGCCATCATATCCCTGATTTCCCTGTATTCAAAGAATTTTCTTCCGCCTATAATTTTATACGGCACTTTTGCATGAAGAAAAGCCCTTTCCAGTGACTGTGACTGCGAATTCATTCTGTAAAGAACCGCATAATCGGAATACTTTGCACCGTTCTCGACAGCCGCCTTGATTGTATTGACAATAAATCTTCCCTCGTCCTGTTCATCGGAAGCTTTGTATGAAATAATCTTATCGCCCATGCTGTTGCGAGTCCAAAGACTTTTTTCATGCCGTTCGGTATTATTTTTGATAACACTGTTGGCAGCGGCAAGGATATTCTGCGTGGAACGGTAATTCTGCTCCAGCTTCACGACTTTGGCATTTTCATAGTCGTTGTCAAATTCAAGGATATTTTCAACAGTCGCTCCCCTGAATTTGTAGATACTCTGGTCATCATCTCCGACTACGCATACATTTCCATATTTTTCCGAAAGCAGTCTGACAAGTTCATACTGTGCTGTATTGGTATCCTGATATTCGTCTACCATTATGTATCGGAACTGCTCCTGATATTTTTCCAGTATATCGGGAAATTCATTGAAAAGCTCCACTGTATTATAGATAATATCGTCAAAATCCATGGCATTGGATTCAAGCAGTTTTTTCTGATATTCTTTATATATTTTGGCAATCGAACCCTTGCGGAAATCCTCGCCTGCCCTTTTCAGCAGCCTTTCGGGACTGACAATGTTATCCTTTGCATGAGATATTTCAGGCAGAACTTCTTTCACAGTGAGCATTTTTTCATCTATGCCGAGAGTTTTCATACACTCTCTTATCACTCTTTTCTGGTCATCGGTATCATATATCGTGAAGTGCTCACCGTAGCCGAGTCTTTCACCGTAACGCCTTAAAATTCTCATGCAGGCACTGTGAAACGTCATTGCCCACACATCATTTCCGATGATACCCGTTGTTTTGCATATTCTTTCTTTCAGTTCACTTGCCGCCTTGTTCGTGAAAGTAATCGCAAGCACTCTCCACGGATACGGTCTTGATACAGCCAGTTTCTGTACCAGTTCCTCGGACAGTTCCGCTTTGCCCTCAACGGCATTATTCATATCTTCCATATCCTGTGCAGTATACTCCCCGAACAGCTTGTCACTTTCATAAGCCTCTCCCCAGCGGAGAATATGAGCAATTCTGTTTACCAATACCGTTGTTTTGCCGCTGCCTGCACCTGCCAGCACAAGCACTGCTCCCTTTACTGCCAGAACTGCCGTTCTCTGTCTGTCATTGAGATGGGCAAATTCTTTCTCAATGATTTTCTTTCTTAACTCTATCATTTCATTTCTCATTATCTCATTCAATATGAACACCCTCTTTAATTTTTCGTTACACTTATATTTTACATCAAAATCAAAATAATATCAAATATTATTCATAAATTTATTTTATCTTTATCATAAAAAATTTTGGGAACGCTTTGACCGAGCCGTGAACAAAATAACACAAAAATAACATTCATTAACAGAATCCCTGCTTTTAAAATTCATTTCTTCATTTATTTTTTCATGAACATCATTTTCATAGTAAGTATTGCATAAAAAAATATGTCAAATTCCATGCAGATTGATAAAAATAAATTGTACATCTTGACAATGCAGTGACATTAGTTATAAAATATAAGATAGGCGAAAATGTTTTTTTGCTGTGTTTAATCATCTCAATGATGCCGTTGAGATATTTTTAGGATTTTATTTCACATATATATCCGATCGGGCGGATATGTTTCAATATATTCTTTATTTTGAAAAAAAGATTTTTTGAGTATATAAGAAAAAACTGAATAAAAATACTTGACGACACCTTCATGAGTTGATTTTTCGGACTGTTTACGTCAGTCTATCATAAACAAATTTCATCAATCCAAGAAAAAACAAACTTTACAGGAGGTGCAGACAAAAAATGGATCCGATATTGGCAATATTCCTGATTGTCCTGATATCCGTGATCGTCGGTGGATGTGCATTTTTTGCCGGAGTCCAGTACCGAAAAAAAGTCGGTGAGGACAAAATAGGCTCTGCCGAGCTTGAGGCAAAGAGAATCATTGAAGAAGCACAGCGTTCCGCAGAGGCTGCTGAAAAAGAAGCTGTCCTCGCCGGCAAGGAAGAAGTTCACAGACTTCTTGACAATGCCGAACGTGAAATCACAGACAGACGCAAGGAAATGCAGCGTCAGGAAAGACGTATCCAGCAAAAAGAGGAATCTGTTGAAAAGAAACTCGACAGCCTTGAAAAGAAAGACGAAGCCATGAACCAGAAACTCAAAAAGGCAGAAGAACGTCTTGCAGAAGCAGAAAAAATCAAGCAGAGTGAATTTGAAGTCCTCGAAAGGATATCGGGCTTTACCACAGAACAGGCAAAGGCTTATATCCTGAACAATCTCGACAGTGAACTGACACATGAAAAGGCTGTCAAAATCATGGACTTCCAGCAGAAAACCAAAGAAGAATCCGAAAAGGCAGCAAGAGAAATCGTATCTCTTGCCATTCAGCGTATCGCTGCCGACCATGTAAGCGAATCCACAGTTTCCGTCGTGCCGCTGCCCAATGATGACATGAAGGGCAGAATCATCGGACGTGAAGGCAGAAATATCCGTGCCATTGAAACTCTCACAGGCGTTGACCTCATCATTGACGATACCCCCGAAGCCATCACGCTTTCCTGCTTTGAGCCTATCAAGCGTGAAATCGCAAAAGTCACTCTTACAAAGCTCATTTCAGACGGCAGAATACATCCTGCACGCATTGAAGAAATGTATGAAAAAGCAAAGCGTGAAGTGGAATTCACAGTCAAAGCGGAGGGTGAACGTGCCATTATAGAAGCCGGTGTCAACAATATCCACCCCGAACTTGTCAAGCTCATAGGAAGACTCCATTTCCGTACCAGCTACGGTCAGAATGTTCTGGAACATTCCCTTGAAGTTGCCTATCTTGCGGGCATCATGGCATCCGAACTCGGACTTGATCCCACAATGGCAAGACGTGCCGGACTGCTCCATGACATTGGAAAAGCCCTTGACCATGAAATAGAAGGCTCTCACGTTGAAATCGGCGTTGACGTTGCAAGGAAATATAAAGAAAATGAAGCCGTTGTCCATGCCATTCAGGCTCACCACGGTGACGTTGAGGCGAAAACCGTTATTGCCTGTCTTGTTCAGGCGGCAGATGCCATTTCCGCAGCACGTCCCGGTGCAAGACGTGAAAACCTGGAAAACTACATCAAGCGTCTTGAGAAACTCGAAGAAGTTTCCTCCTCATTTGATGGTGTTGAAAGGTGTTTTGCGATTCAGGCAGGACGTGAAGTCAGAATCATTGTAAGACCGGAAATCGTCAAGGACGATTCCATGATACTCCTTGCAAGGAATATCTGCAAGAAAATCGAAGAAGAAGTGGACTATCCCGGTCAGATTAAAGTCAATATCATTCGTGAAAGCCGTGCCGTAGAATACGCAAAATAATCAGTATATAACAGACAAGCAAATTTATTTTGTTTGTCTGTTTTTTCATGCACTTTTTCGCCGTTAAGGAATAAAATGTTTGTATAGGAAGATATAAGGAGGAAAACATAATGTCAGATAATTCTGTATACTGCGGCTGCGGTGAATTCAATCCCAATGATAAATTCAAAGAGGCTGTATGTATCAATGCCCCCCGCATATACGACTCCTGTTCGGACAAGGACTGTCTTGAAGACCTGCCCGTCCTGCTCACAAAAGCCGGTCAGTGCATGATAGACAAGGCTGCCAATATTCGTCTGAGCGATATTGATGTATGCAATATTTCCATAGGCTTGCAGCCCGTACCCTTTCACAAAGGCTTTTATGCCGTTGACATGACATTTTATTTTGATGTATGTCTTGATGTTTTCATGTCACCCAATGCCATACCCATGCCTGTAAAAGGTCTTGCCGTATTCTCAAAGAGAGCCGTGCTTTTCGGCAGTGACGGCAGCGTGAAGATATTCACCTCCGACAGCAGCCCCGAAATAACCGACAATGCCAATATGCCTGCATTCAACAGTCCGAAAGCCGTTGTTCAGGTCGCTGAACCGATACCGCTTTCCGCAAGACTCGTTGACCGCAAATCACCGCCCCCCATGCCGCCTTTCCGCATACCCGAAAGTATCATGAGGCGTTACGGCGAGGAATTTGCCCCCAACGATGCCGAAAAACAAGTGCTTGTATCTGTCGGCATATTCACTATTGTACAGTTGGAAAGAAATGTGCAGATGCTCATTCCTGCATACGATTTCTGCATACCGCATAAAGAATGTGTCAGCAGTTCGGAAGACCCATGTGAGCTTTTCAGCAGCATTGACTTCCCCACCAGCGAATTTTTCCCGTCAAACATTAACAGCTAACGTAAAAAAAAACTGCATTATTGTTCCCTTTGCAGAACGATAATGCAGTCATTTTTATTTAATTTTTGTGGGAAATGCAAGTTTATTTGCTGTTCGGACCCGTTACTGAAAACTTATAAAAAGTTATAAAAACAACTTTTATGTTCCATTCCTTGTTCACCGTGTCCATTTTCGATAATAAATCTACTCATGTTTGAT
>CADCJK010000074.1 GCA_902801715.1 uncultured Ruminococcus sp.
TGCCGCCCTTATAGAATACGGCGATACCGGATTCACCGATATGACCTGTCATCTGAGTTGCGGTAACCGTCCATGTACTGCCGCTTATTTCATCGGTATACGTACCGGGAGTAACCGTACCGCCGCCGTTGGGAACGGTAACATCCGTATTGCCGCCGCTTGCCAGTGCCACTACGGCACCGCCTGCACGGCATACGACACCGCAGCCGCCGCCGGTTGTATAGTAGTCGTCCTGACCGTTGAGTGCGTTCTTGTAATGGTTGACAGCGGCAACTTCCTTGCTTGTGAAGTGAGTGCTGCCCTTTGCACCGATCATAATGCTGTCCTTATCCTTTGAGAAAGGACGTGAAAGATAAAGTGCTGCGATATGGTTACGGGAGCCTGCGATAGCATAAGCACGGTCGATGACGTTCTGGTCTACGTTTCTGGAACTGCCCCAGTCGTCATTGTTTGACCATGTATCATGGCTTTCGCCCCAATATACGAGTCTTGTATTGGCAATACCCATCCATGCACCGGCATAGACGCTGGGGGAATCGGGGAATTTGCCTTTTGCGAGTTCGTCACGGAGAAGTTTGCCGTACACACTGTCGGTAATACCGATATAGTTGGAATACTCCTTCATGACATTGATAGCCTGCTGTCTTGTCGAAGCACCTTCGTCAAGGCTGATACCGGGGTTATTGAGGATTTCGCCGTAGCTCCACAGGTCGGTGCTGGCTGTTACTCTTGCCCAGAACTGGTCGCCCTCGGAAGGAAGACCGATATGCTTTGCAGCATCGAAACGGATACCGTCAACACCTGCACTCTTGAGCTGAGCAAGGTATTTGATAACACAGTCCTGAACGTGTGAATTTTCCGTTGCAAGGTCGGGCATACCGATCTTACCGTGTGTAACTCTGTAACGGTCACCGTCATCTGCATTGTACTGTTCACTGTGCCAGTACTGACCGTCTTTCAAGTCATCCTGAATATTGCTGTGGTCGCCTGCAAGGTGGTTGGCAACAACGTCGGCGATAATCTTAATGCCATAGTTATGTGCTTCCGAACAAAGAGCTTTCAAAGACTGCTCATTACCCATGGCATTGGAGCCGATATAGAATCCCAGCGGCTGATAGAACCACCACCATGCACCTGTACCTGCCGTAGCCTGCGGCGGAGATACCTGTACCGATGTAAATCCTGCCTCTGCGATTTCGGGAAGCATATCCTTGATGTCATCGTACTTCCAGCAGAAGCAGTGAAGAATATTACCGTCCTGAATGTTGTCTGCAAGACCGTAATTTCCTGCTGCATTTACTGTAATGCTGGTCTGGGGAACGAGTGTGCTGCCCAGTCCCGTAAAGGTTGTCGCAAGCATCGCAACCGAAAGAACTATGCTCGATATCTTGCTGCCAAGTCTGAAACGGCTTTTTGTTTCATTGCCCACTAAAAATCACTCTCCTTAAATAATGTTTTGTAAAAATGTCGTTCTGTCATCTTTAAGCCCGTCAATGTACCCCTTCCGCAGTTTCCTGCATACATCAACTGACTTTTGTTAATATTATTTTAACATTTTATTCAAATTTGTAAAGCAAACTAAATTCACAAATTTTAACTTTGTCGCTTTATACAATGAAAAAAATCATACGATTCAAAAATATGTGTATTTTTCAGACATTTCTTAAATATTTTCAAGGTTTCCACAGCAAAATCAGACGCCTCTTTTCAGCCCCGAAAAATTCCTTGAAAAAATAGATTTTTTTCTTGTAAAAAGTGCATTTTTATTGTATCATATTTACATATCAATATGTTAGGAGAGATTTCCATGCGTAAAACCAAAATTATATGTACCCTTGGTCCGTCAACAGATGATGAAAACGTCCTTCGTGAACTCATGCTCAACGGTATGGACGTTGCAAGAATCAATATGTCCCATCAGACTCATGAAACCCATCAGATAAAAATTGATGCCGTCAAGAAACTCCGCAAAGAACTCAACAAGCCTGTTGCCATTCTTCTCGACACAAAAGGTCCCGAAATCCGTACAGGCAATTTCCCCGAAAAAGTCATTCTTGAAACAGGTCAGAATTTCACCCTCACGACAGAACCTTGTGAAGGCAATAAAGAACGCTGTTCCATCACTTTCAAGAATCTTCCGAATGACGTTGATGTAGGCAACAGAATTTTAATTGATGACGGTCTTATCGAACTGAAAGTATTAAACACTACCCCCTCTGAAATTTACTGTAAAGTCATCAACGGTGGTCCCGTTTCTTCACACAAGGGTATCAATGTACCTGATGTATTCCTTTCACTTCCCTTTATGAGTGAACAGGATAAAGCTGACCTCAAATTCGGTGTTGAAAATGACGTTGACTTTGTAGCCGCTTCTTTCACCAGAAATGCCAATGATATCAATGAAATGAAAGCCGTTCTCGACAGCTACGGCGGCAGTGACATTAAAATTATTGCCAAAATCGAAAATAAAGACGGTGTTGATAATATCGATGAAATTCTCCGTGTAGCCGATGGTGTCATGGTTGCAAGAGGTGACTTGGGCGTTGAAATTCCTATCGCAGAAGTACCTATTATACAAAAAATGATTATCCAGAAAACACGCAATTCCGACAAGCCCGTTGTCACGGCTACACAAATGCTTGACTCCATGATTAAAAATCCACGTCCCACCCGTGCCGAAACAACAGACGTTGCCAATGCCATCTATGACGGCACAAGCGTTATCATGCTTTCGGGCGAAACCGCCGCAGGCTTATTCCCTGTCGACGCTGTAAAAACTATGGCAAATATCGCTGAAATTACCGAAAGCCATATCGACTACATAGACAGATTCAGAAATCTCCATATCCATGAAAGACCTGATGTCACTTCTGCCATCTCCCATGCCGCCTGCACAACTGCACACGATTTGGGGGCATCTGCTATTATCACCGTTTCCAAATCGGGCATGACTTCCAGAATGTTATCCAAATATCGCCCGAGCTGTCCCATCATCAGCGGCACTCCCAGTGAAAAAGTATGGCGGCAGACAAATATGTCATGGGGTATCGTTCCCGTCATGATAGAGGAAAAAGACAATACCGATGAACTCATTGACCATGTTATCTCTATCGCACAACAGCAGAAACTCCTCAAAAACGGTGATTTAGTCGTACTGACGGCAGGTGTTCCGCTCGGCATATCAGGAACTACCAATCTTATGAAAGTCCATCTTGTCGGCAATATCCTTGTCAGCGGTCAGACTATCGTTAATGACCTTTCTTCACACGGTCATTTAATGGTCTGCAAATCCGAAGAAGAAGCCCTTGCCAATTTCAAAGAGGGCGAAATTCTCGTTATCCATGAAACAACTAACCGCCTTATCCCCATCATGAAAAAGAGTGCAGGCATTATCACCGAAGTGGACGGTATCAATTCCCATGCGGCAGTTGTCGGACTTGCCCTCAATAAGCCTGTCATTGTCGGTGCGGCAAATGCCACCTTCATTCTCAAAACAGGCACCAACTGCAATATCTATGCAGGAAAGAGTGTCGTCACCACCGCAACAACCAAATTTTAATTTAGCGTGAAAAGTGGAGAGTGGAAATCCCAAAGTCAAAACAACTCCACTCTCCACTCCCAACACTCCACACTAAACAGAAAGGTGTGTTTTTATGGGTTTCAAGATAAACGGAAAAGAACTTCCCCCTATTGCCATAGGCACATGGGCATGGGGCGGCGGCACTAACGGCAGTAAAATGGTATTCGGCTCAAAGTCCGATCCGAAAATTCTCAAAGAGAGTTTTGATATCGCCTTTGAAAGCGGCTTTACCCTTTTCGATACAGCCGCTGTTTACGGCATGGGAAATGCCGAAAAACTTCTTGCCGAATTCACCAACGGCAAAGACTTCATTTTCAGTGACAAATATACTCCCCTGAAAAAATTTTCCCCCGAAATTCTTGAAAATATGTATATTGACAGCATTACAACATTTGACGGAAGAATTCCCGATATTTATTGGCTTCATCAGCCTAAATATATCAAAGCCACTCTCCCCTGTCTCTGCAAAATGCAGAAAGACGGCAAAATAGGCAGTATCGGCGTTTCCAACTTCAATTTTGAACAGCTGCAGACTGCCAATGAAATCGTGAAAGAACATGGCTGCACGATTGCAGGCGTACAGAATCATTTCAGCCTGATACACCGGACTTCCGAAGAAAACGGTGTCCTTGAATGGTGCAAAAACAACAATGCCGTATTTTTCGCCTACATGGTGCTTGAACAGGGGGCTTTAACAGGTAAATTCAATTCCAGAAAGAAAATGCCGTTTTTCTCAAGGCGTGGCTTTGTCTATAACAGACATCTCAAAAAGCTCGAACCGCTTCTTAAAGAACTGGAAGTTGTCGGCAAAAGGCATGGTCTGACTGTATCCCAGACTGCCGTAACCTATGCCATCGCCAAAGGTACTCTCCCCATTATCGGCATTACAAAACCCTATCAGGCTAAGGAACTTGCCAAAATCACTTCCGTGACACTCAGCAAAGGCGAAATTTTACAGCTTGAAACAACTGCCGATGAAATCGGTATCAGAGTCAAAGCCGGCTGGGAATGATATACTCAAAACCGCAGTTTTTATTAAAATTGCGGTTTTGCATAATTTTTAGATAAAAATTTAATAATTCTTTGTAAAAAATAACAGTTGCAAAATGCAGAATGATTTGCTATAATAATACCTGTTGTTAACGACCGGGTGTGGCGCAGATTGGTAGCGCGCTTGAATGGGGTTCAAGAGGCCGCTGGTTCGATTCCAGTCACTCGGACTTTTACAAAGCACTTGCTTATGCAGGTGCTTTTCTTTTTTCAAAAATTCCGCAAAAACAACATACCGTCGGACTATCTGCTGAAAGATAACCGACGGTATTTTTTTTAATCCCTTGTTGCCTTCTTGAAGTTCTCTATCACATACTGTGCCTGTTCATCTGTCAGCTTCGAGTACAAAGGCAGGGTTATTTCATTTTTATACATTTCAAAGGCATTCGGAAAATCATCTATTGTATATCCCATGCGTTTATATGCCGTCATCATGGGCAGGGGCTTATAGTGCACATTCGTTGCCACTCCATAGCCTGCCATTCGTTCTATGACTTTATTCCTGTATTCCTCGTCCTGCCACATCAGCTTGACAAGATACAGATGTCCGCTGGAAAGTATTCTGTCCTTTTCGGAAAAATGCTGCAATACCGATATCCCGCCCTGACTCGCCAGTTCTTTATTATAATATTCTATTATCTTTTTTCGTTTTTTGAGCATTTCAGGCAGTCTTTTCAGCTGCACAATTCCGATTGATGCCATGATATCCGTCATGTTGCACTTGAAATACGTTCCTATGATATCATATTCCCATGAACCGAGCTGCGTCTTTGCAAGGGCATCTTTTGACTGTCCATGCAGGGACAATAACATATATTGCTTATACAGTTCATCACTGTCAAGTCCTTCATGCTTTCTCCATGTCACTGCACCGCCTTCACCTGTCGTGAGATTCTTCACCGCATGAAATGAAAAAGCCGTAAAATCCGCCAGTGTTCCCACTCTTGCCAAGCCTCTCTTTGCCCCTATCGAGTGTGCGGCATCTGCAAGCACAATAATCCTGCCGAAAGCCTCCTGAATGGGCGTTTCGGGAATGAATTTTGCCTTTTCCCTTTCCACTATTTCAAATACTTTATCATAGTCACACGGCACTCCGCCCAAATCGACAGGAATAATCACTTTCGTTTTTGAATTGATGTAATCGGGCAGTCTGTCATAATCCATCTGAACGGAATTCGGCATACAGTCTATCAAGACAGGTCTTGCCCCTACATGACAAACTGCACTTGCCGTTGCCGTATAGGTGTATGCAGGGACGATAACTTCATCACCCTTTTTCACTCCCAGTATACGCAAGGTCATTTCCAGTGCAGATGTGCAGGAATCAAGGCATACTGTCCTTTCACTCATGCAGAATTTTGTTATCATATTTTCAAACTTTTTCGTTTTCGGACCTGTCGTAATCCAGCCGCTCTGAAGCGTATCCACCACTTCATCAATTTCCTCGTCTGTAATATCAGGCGGTGAAAACGGTATTTTCATCATAAAAAATTCCTCCTTAAAAATCAGTATCCTATATTTTTTACCAATATATTTTTGTCAGATTTTCAATATCTGTTTTACTCCAATATTCATTTTCCCAATAAAAATATTGTGTTTTTCTTTTCTTGAAAATACGACAGGGGCGTTCCGTGTTGTCATATAAATGAACAATGTCACAAACATCAATCAGTTCCGGCAATAAATTCAATGCCCTTGTGTATCTTGAACGTATTTTTTCCGGGGGCACACCATGCCCTCCGCTTTTTTCACGGACGGCAACCCTTAAAACATTAACTTCAACGTCTGCTGTAAGCACATAAATGCAATGAATAAAAAAGCCTTGTTTTTTGGCTTTTTTAAGCAAATTCAAATTTCTGTCAGTGGAAAGCACCGTTTCAAATGTAAAGCTCTTTTTCAAAGATACATTTTCTTCACGCATTTTTTCAGCCAGAACTGCCGCCTCCATATCACTGCAATGTGTAGTCCTTTTTATGTCGTCGGCATTGATATAAGGTTCTATTACCTTTGAAAGACTTGTGACTGTAGATTTTCCGCTGCCGTTTGGTCCTGCGAATACAATGATTTCCGGCATTTTTCCGTTGTTCTGAAACATATTCTTTTCTCCCGTCCGGATATTCCAAATATACCCTTTTATTTTTGCCATCATACCTTGCGATGGGTACACCTTTTATGCGTTTTATTTCGTCTGCAATCCTCACGGCTGCTATAAATCTCTCCGTCATTTCATCGTCAGTCATTCCGCACGTTATATCCAATTCGTTATCTTCCATGCAAGTATCCTCCTTTATCCACCCTCTGCCGCTCTGCTCTCGACTTTATATACCATTCCCTTTTCATCATAGTATATGTAATAATAATACGGCAAATGGTCAGGCATGACAGGTCCACTGTCCGTATCAATATAATACTCCATCATGCCCGACTTGTCAATTTTTCACCAACAACATCATGATTCCCGACAATGCCGCTGCCAATACAGGCGAACCTGTCAGCGTACCAAGCCACTTGAAAACAAGCGTCTTTCCGTATATATACGGCATAAGCGTTTCTGTCTTTGGGATTATCCATGCTTTTGTTTTGCCTACCCAATAGAAATCTATGAACAGCCTGTCAAACAGTCCTTCAATCATCATGATAACATACATTTGCCAAAAGCCTTCCCAGAATCCCCTTGCACCGTTGATGAAGTAAACGGCATATATCATGAATATCCAGCAGGGCAGCATTCCCAACAGCATAAACAGCAGTTTATTTCTTTTTATTTTCTCGTGCGTGATAAGTCCCGTTTCAACGGCTTTATCCTGCACTTCCTTTTCATACAGGAAAACCAAATTGACAGCACCGTTTGATATTCCCACGACACACGCAACAAGCAATATAAAACATATCACCAAACCCTCTATTATCACCATCAGAATATCCCCCTGTTTCAGACGAAAATTCATTATTTTATCTGTGAATGTACATTCTCGCCATATCGGGTTCACCGTCACCCTGTGCCATACAGAAAAATTCCCAGCCGTATCTTTCATAAAAGCCTGTATGGTCTGTCAAAAGATATATCGGGGTAATTCCCTTTGCTTTCATATCGTCAACTACCATATTCAGGAGATTGCCTGCCACTCCCTGACATCTGTATTCTTCTTCCGTATAAACTGCACATACATTCGGGAATAAATCCTTTCTGTCGTGAAAGTCATTTTCAATGACACCCATTCCGCCTATTATCTTATCTCCGTCAAGGCACATATACCAGCCGTATTCCGTTTCACCGCTTAAATATGCGTCCATACATTCCAAATA
>CADCJK010000075.1 GCA_902801715.1 uncultured Ruminococcus sp.
AAAATTTGAAAATATCAAAACTTTCGATAATAACCAGCTTTCCGATGTCGTCAAAAAGCATATCGAAAATTATATCCGTTCCATTGGCGGTTCTGAAGAACGTCTTGAAAGATTCATGATGCAATTCAGAATTATGGAAAGAAATCTTGTCATTCTCCTGAAACGTCTTATTGACGAATTCAATGTATGTGAATTTGTCCCCGAAAGCTTTGAACTCAAAATCGGCGGCAAAAATCAGGATATCCCTGCCTATACACTGAAACTCCCTACAGGCGAGAAAATATCCGTTACAGGCAAAATTGACCGTGTAGATACCTATGTCAAAGACAATGAAAAATATATCCGCATTATCGACTACAAAACAGGCAAAAAAACTTTCAAGCTTTCCGAAGTCTATTACGGGCTGAATATGCAAATGCTTTTATATCTTTCAGCCATCAATAAAAACGGCTCTGCCGTCTATTCCGAAAATAAATATCAGCTTGCCCCTGCCGGCATACTCTATATGCCTTCCACTCCCCAATCTACCGCAAAAGAACTCAATTCCGAAAAGGAAAAAGCTGACAATTCAGCCGAACAGCTTAAAAATTTCAAAATGAGCGGTCTGCTTATCAAAGATGAAACCATTCTTGCCGCTATGGAAAAAAATATTCAAGGTCTTTATATCCCTACGACTAAAAATCTCGATACCTGCAAAAACCTTGTCACCCTCTCCGAATACGGCAAAATTTTCTCCTATATCGACAAAAAATTCATCTCTATGGCGGAATCTCTCTTTGACGGCAATATCGAAAGAAATCCCGTGAAAAAATCTTCCCTTGATGCCTGCGAATACTGCGACTACAAGACTGTCTGCGGATTTGAAAAAGGCAAAAAATCCAATCGATTCAAAGATATGCCCAATGACGAAATACTTCAAAAAATAAAGGAGGATTTGGAAAATGTCTGAAATGAAATTCACTCCCGCACAACAGGACGCTATCAATGCCACGGGCGGTTCTGTTATCGTATCTGCCGCTGCCGGTTCGGGCAAAACAAGAGTTCTCGTTCAGAGAGTTATCAAAATGCTCACTGATACTAAAAATCCCATTCCTGCCGACAGGCTTTTAATCGTGACTTTCACCAATGCCGCTGCCGCCGAAATGAAAAAACGTATCAATGACGAAATTGAAAAACTCATTAAAACTACACCCAATAATGCTCATCTTCGCCGTCAGCAGATTCTTCTCATGAATGCCGATATCTGCACCATTCACAGCTTTTGCAGCAGGCTTATCCGTGAAAATTTCTTCATGCTCGACATCAATCAGGATTTCAGAATCGCTCAGGATACCGAACTTGCCGTTATCAAATTCCGCATTATGTCCGATATCATTGAACAGAAATATAAAGAAAATTCCAATGCCTTTGCCCTGTTAAGCTCTATTTTTTCGGGTGCCAAGAGTGATGTGAATCTTGAAAAAACTCTCCTCAATATCTATACAAAAGCCGTTTCCCATCCCGATACGGAAAAATGGCTCGATTATGCCAAAGAATTATATAACCCCGACATTCCCCTTGAAAAAACTGTTTTTGCGGAACTTGCTTTTGAATCCCTTGATTCTTCCGTGAAGTATTTCAAAATGATGCTCGAAACTGCCGAAAAAATCATTTATGAAAATACGGGTGCTTTCTGTACAGGTGCCAATTCCTGCGGTGAAAACAAATATATCTCCCTTTGTGCCTTCACCGAAAAGCTTGAAACCCTTGCACAATCAAGAAACTGGAATGACATTTCCCAATTCATCTCTTCCTATCAAAAAGCACCTTACCGCAAACCTACAAGCAAAAAATATCCCGTTTCCAATGAGGACGCTCAAACCGTCAGAACTGCTTTTGACAACATTGATGACGAAATTCAATCCAAACTCATGCCCGTTTTCGGCATTTCCGAAAATGTCTATCTTTCCGATACCCAACAGGTATATCCTGCCGTCTGCTGTATGTGCAGTATCATTAAGGAATTTTCAGCTAAATTTTCCGAAAAGAAAAAAGAAAAAGGTATTCTCGATTTCTCCGACCTTGAACACCTTGCCCTCAGACTCCTTAAAAATCCCGCTTCCAATGCCAAAACAGAACTTGCCGAAAGTATTTCTCATAAATATGACGTTATCATGATAGATGAATTTCAGGATACCAATGAAATTCAAGATACCATTTTCCGATACATCTCCAAAAATGAAACCAATATTTTTGTTGTCGGTGACGTAAAACAAAGTATCTACCGCTTCAGAGAAGCTATGCCCGAAATTTTCAAAAATAAAAGAGATAATTCTACTCTCTATGATAAAAATTCCCCTGTATTCCCTGCCAAAATTATTCTTGACAAGAATTTCAGAAGCCGTGAAAATGTCATTGATACCGTGAATTTCGTTTTCGGCTCCATCATGTCAAAATATGTCGGTGAAATCGAATACAATGAACATGAAAAACTTACTGTCGGGGCTGTCTATCCCCCCTCTGATTTTTCCGATACGGAATTTCATCTTCTTGATACAAGCTCTGCCGATTCCGATAAAAACGATTATGAAAAAGAAGCGGAATATATTGCCAAAATTATTAAAAATATGATTCAAAATCACGTTCAGGTGTCCGAAAACGGTGTTATGCGTGACGTGAAATACAGCGATTTCTGTATCCTCATGCGTTTCCTCAAAACTCATTCTCAGGAATATGCCGATACCATGAATCAATGCGGTGTCCCTGCCTACGTTGACCAGCCTCATAATTTATTCGACTGCTATGAAGTTAATGCCATTCTTTCATTCCTTAAAACCGTTGACAACAGGCTTTTGGATATCCCCCTGCTTGCCGTCCTTATTTCACCTGTATTCGCTTTCACTCCCGATGACCTTGCCGTTATCAAATCTTCCTTTGAGCCAAAACATCTCTATTCCAAAATATATCTCTGTGCCAATTCTGAAAATCCTCTCAAAGAGAAATGCAAAAATTTCATCGGCTTTATGGAATATTTCAGAAAACTTGCCGTATCTTCCAGCGTCAGCGAACTTGCCGAAACTTTCTTCCGCAAAACAGGCTATCTTTCCGTTATCCATGCCATGCCCAACGGCTCTGTCAGAATCAAGAATATCCGTAAATTCATGAGCTTTCTCAGGGAATACGAGGGCAATTCAAAAGGCGGTCTTTCCGATTTTGTCCGTCATGTCGCATATCTTGAGGAAAGTGAAACAGAAATTCCCGCAACCGATGCAGAGCCTGAAAATGCCGTTAAAATCATCAGCATACACCATTCAAAAGGTCTGGAATTCCCCATCTGTATCATGGCGGGAATGAACATGAGAGGAAATACCACTCCCCCCGATGTATACTGCCATAAAAAATACGGCTTCGGCATGAGAATGACTGAAACACAAACTATGTTCAAATACAACACCCTGCAAAGAAATGTCATTAAACAAATTGCTGACCGTGAAGAACTCAGTGAGGCTATGCGTATTCTTTATGTTGCCATGACTCGTGCCAAAGAAAAACTCATTTCCGTTGTATCTTTCAGCCCGACAGCAATCAGTGACACTTTGGCACTTGTCAAGATAAATGACGGTAAAATAGATGAACACTGTGTCGGAAACGCTAAAACTATCGGTGAATGGATGCTTATGTGTGCACTGGCTCACCCCGATATGTCAAAACTTCGTGAAGATGTGGGAGCTAATGACATTATCCCCATTCCCACAACTTCAAAATGGACATATATCAAAAGTTCCTATTCTCCCGACACCGGAACGGAATCCCCTGATGATGAAACAACTCCCATTCAGCCCGACAGCGATTTCATGAAATTCCTTGAAAAACGCTTTGCTCAAACTTATCAATACCAGTCAAGAACCGACATTCCCTCAAAAGTATCGGCTTCCGCTCTTGCTCACAGTCAAAGTGATGATATTATCCTTGCGAAACCGTCATTTGCCTTTGAAGGTAAATTGTCAAGTGCCGAAAAGGGTACTGCCATGCATACTTTTTTACAGTATTCCGATTTCTCGAAACTTGCCCAAAATCCCCTTGAAGAAAAACAGCGTCTGCTTGCTATCGGACGAATCTCTCCCGAACAATTCTCCGTCATCAGCAAAGCCGATATCAACCGCTTTATCCAAAGTCAGACCTACAAATTCATCACTTCCGCTGAACGTATCGAAAAAGAATATCGTTTTACCGTCAATATCCCTGCCAATCAAATCGGTGAACAATTCAAAGATTCCAATGAACCCGTCATTCTTCAGGGTGCGATGGACTGCCTTGCCATCAACCATGACGGCATTATCTTAATTGACTACAAAACCGACTATGTAAAAGATATTTCAATTCTCAAAGAACGCTACAAAAAACAGCTTGACCTCTATAAAACTGCCGCTGAACAGATATTTTCTATCCCCGTCAAAAAGTGCATTATCTATTCCACAAAACTCGGTCAGGAAATTGAAGTGTAATTCCAACGGGGGAAAACTTTTTGAAAAAAGTTTTCCCCCGAACCCCCTTTCAAAAACTTTGACTTTTTACCGAAAAATTCAATAGTCTAATTCTATGCCGTCCGACATACCTATTACAAAAAAGGAGTTGGACAGCATGGAATTTTTTTCTGCCATTTTACTTGGATTCGCTCTTGCTATGGATGCCGCTGCCGTTTCCGCTGTATGCGGGCTGAACGGCAAATCAAATCAACTTTCCTCTGCACTGATTACAGCCTTTACTTTTGCCGTATTTCAAACCGTCATGCCGATTTTAGGCTGGAGTATCGGCAAACTCGGCAATAACTTTTTCTCATTCTTCAACAACATTTTTGCATTTGCCGTTCTGCTCTTTTTGGGTGTCAAAATGCTTTTCGATACCAATAAACAGGATTACCCGACTATTTCCAATTTTAAATCCCTCTTTGTCCTTGCCATTGCCACAAGCATTGACGCTCTTACCGCAGGCATTACTCTGCCTGTCACCGTCAATGCACTTTCCGTTTTTTCCATGTTTCAGGCTGTCAGCGTTATCGGTATCGTTACTTTTATCCTCTCACTCCTTGCCTATACAGCAGGACATCTCTTTCATAATCTTAATCCGAAATTGGCTGGCTTTACGGGCGGTTTCATGCTTATACTTATCGCTTTCAAAACCCTTTTCTTTTAACATTTTCCGCACTCCCGTATATTATAATACAGGGGTGCTTTCCATGACCGTAAAACCTTACCGCAGAAAAAGACGTTTCCCGAAATTTCCTGTCATACTCCTTCTTATCATAACGGCATTTTTCATTTTTCTCGAAATCCGTGTCAGACCTATGATAAACGGATTTGCGGAAGTCAATGCTAAATCCCTTGCCGTTTCCGCCATTAACAGAAGCGTTGCCGAAATCCTTGAAGAACATGAAATTACCTGTGAAGACCTCGAAAACATCTCTTATGCCAATTCACGCATTACCGCCATCAATTCCAATACCGTCAATGTCAATAAATTAAAAAGTGCCATTACTCTCAGAATTCAAAAAAATCTTTCCGACATCAATAACAGAGAAATTCACATTCCCATAGGCTCTCTGACAGGCAGTGAACTTCTCCACGGCAAAGGCTTTTCCATACCCGTCAATATCTCCATGTCAGGAAATGTCAATACCGATTTCGTCAGCTCCTTTGAACAGGGCGGTATCAATCAGACTGTCCATACGCTTTCCGTTAAAGTGTCCGCTGACATATCCGCAAGAACTCCGGCAGGCTTTTCCAAAACCAATGTCGAAACTACCGTTCTTATCGGTGAAACCGTTATCATTGGTGAAGTGCCCTCCGGCATACTCTATTCCCAAAGATAATTTCCTCTAAATTTTTTCAAAAAAACTCTTGACATTTCCAAATCAATGTTATATAATAACAACTGTCGCTGAAAGAAATGCGGATGTAGCTCATCTGGTAGAGCGCAACCTTGCCAAGGTTGAGGTAGCGAGTTCGAGCAACCTTGCCAAGGTTGAGGTAGCGAGTTCGAGCCTCGTCATCCGCTCCATTTATTAAAACTTCATACTCATGCGGATGTAGCTCATCTGGTAGAGCGCAACCTTGCCAAGGTTGAGGTAGCGAGTTCGAGCCTCGTCATCCGCTCCATACAAGGAACGTTATCTTGCGTTCCTTTTTTTCTGCAAATTTTTTTATTGAAATTGTCATAACTTTGTTGTATAATATCCCTATTGCATTTTAATATTTTTGGATTGGAAGTGCTTTTATGATAGAAAGTTATCAGCATTTGCTCGACAATGTAAAACGTATCCATTTTGTAGGTATCGGCGGTTCGGGTATGTGTCCCCTTGCCGAAATCCTGCACAGTGAAGGCTTTGAAATTACCGGTTCCGATACTGCCGAATCCGATACCCTTGCCCGTATCCGTTCCTATAATATCCCTGTTACGATGGGACATCTCCCTGAAAATGTCATCGGTGCCGATTTAGTCGTATATACCGCCGCCGTCAAACAGGACAATCCCGAACTTGTTTCCGCAAGGGAACACAATATTCCTGCCATTGAACGCTGTATCATGCTCGGTGCAGTTGTCGATAAATATAAAAAATCCGTTGCCGTCAGCGGCACTCACGGAAAAACGACTACTACTTCTATGATAACTCAAATTTTCACTATGTCCGACTTTGATCCGACTGCCGTTATCGGTGCAAAACTTCCCTTTATCGGCGGCAACAGCCGTATCGGTGAATCCGATATCATGGTCTGCGAGGCCTGCGAATATGTCGATACGTTTTTGAAAATATATCCTGCCGTGTCCGTCATTCTCAATGTAGATGAAGACCATCTTGATTATTTCGGCACGCTCGACAGAATCAAGCAGTCCTTTACAAAATTCATGTCACAGACTTCTTCTCTTATTGTCGTAAACGGTGATGATGCCAATTCTATGGAATGTGTGAAAAATGCTGATACAAACGGTAAAAATATCGTGACTTTCGGCTTCGGTGAAAATAATGATTTCCGTGCCGTCCTCACCAATCAGCCCGATGATGTCTTTGACAGCTTCGACCTTATCCATGACGGCAAAATGCTCTGTAATATTACCCTCAAAGTGCCGGGTAAATTCAATGTTATGAATGCCCTTGCCGCTTCTGCCGCAACTGTTTCTATGGGCGTTGCTCCCGATAAAGTCAAAACCGCTCTTGAAACTTTCGGCGGTGCTCACAGACGTTTTGAAATTCTCGGTCATTTCGACGGAATCACCGTTGCAGATGACTTTGCACATCACCCCACGGAACTCCGTGCAACTCTCACAACTGCCATGAATATGAAATTCAAAAACGTATGGGCGATTTTCCAGCCTCACACTTTCTCAAGAACCTATATGTTCCTTGATGAATTTGCGGAAGTCCTTTCTATCCCCGACCATGCTATCCTTTCCGAAATTCTCCCCGTGCGTGAAATAAACACTTATAATATATATGCCAAAGACCTTGCCGATAAAATCAATGGCTGCGTATGGTTCAAGACTTTTGAAGAAATTGCCGATTACGTCACTCAAAAAGCAGGTGCAGGCGATTTGATTATTACAATCGGCGGCGGCAACGTCTATATGTGTGCCAATATGATCGTTAAAAAACTCAGTAACAAAGAGTGAAGTGTGGAGAGTGGAGAGTGAAGCTGATATAAACTCAGTTTCTTTGCTCAAAACCAATTGATTAAAAATTCTAAAATAAAATATCGGTGGATTTTGAGAACGGTTTGAGATTGGAACAACTCCACTCTCCACTCTCAACTCTCCACTCTCAAATAAAGGTTGTGATGTTAAAGTTGAACAAAAGACTGAAACTCTACGGATTTAATAATCTCACCAAAACCCTCAGTTTCAACATCTATGATGTCTGCTATGCCAAAACTGAGCGTGAACAAAAAGATTATATCGCATACATTGACGAACAATATAACTCTGAACGTCTTACCAATATTCTTTGTGAAGTTACCGAAATGATAGGGGCAAGTGTCCTGAATATCTCCAAACAAGACTATGATCCGCAAGGGGCAAGCGTCACTCTGCTGATATCAGAAAAAGGCTTGCCCGAAAAAATAGATGAATCCTGCAACTGCGGAAAATATGCCAATTACAGAGATACCATTGCCATGCACCTCGATAAAAGTCATGTTACCGTACACACTTATCCCGAATATCACCCTCACAACGCTATCGCAACTTTTCGTGTGGACATTGACGTTTCCACCTGCGGTACGATTTCTCCCCTTAATACACTCGATTTTCTGATTGACAGCTTTGACTCCGATATCATTACAATCGATTACCGTGTGCGTGGCTTTACCCGTGACACCGACGGAAAAAAACTCTTTATCGACCATAAAATCACTTCCATTCAGGACTTTATTAAAGAAGAAACTCTTAAAAGATATGATACCGTTGATATCAACGTCTATCAGGCAAATATCTTCCATACACAACTTTTAATTAAAGAAATGGAACTGCAAAACTATCTCTTTAAAACAGATGTCTACGAAATTCCACCCAAAGAACGTCTTGCCATTTCCAACAGCTTACGCCGTGAAATGATAGAGATTTTCAGCGGCAGGAATGTCTATGGTGAGGGTATCGAAAAATGAAACTGAATCAAAATAAAGCTCCCGTTTATGAAGCCCTTTGCGAATACCGTGAAAACCGTATTGTTTCCTTTGATGTTCCAGGTCATAAACAAGGCAAGGGCAACCCTGTTTTAACGGAATTTCTCGGCAAACAGTGCATGAGCGTTGACGTGAATTCCATGAAACCGCTTGATAATCTCTGTCACCCTGTCAGCGTCATCAAAGAAGCGGAAGAACTTATGGCTGACGCTTTCGGTGCAGCTCACGCTTTCTTCATGGTCAACGGAACTTCCAGTGCCGTACAGGCTATGGTGATGAGTGTCTGCAAGCGTGGCGATAAAATCATCATGCCCCGAAACGTACACCGCAGCAGCATTAATGCCCTTATCGTATGCGGTGCAGTGCCTGTTTATGTCAATCCCGGTGTCAATAAACAGTTGGGAATCCCTTTGGGTATGTCCGTGGAATCCGTTAAAAATGCCATTAAGCGTCACCCCGATGCAAAGGCGATTATCGTCAACAATCCTACTTATTACGGTGTCTGTTCCAACCTTGCCGAAATCGTTAAAACTGCCCATGCCGCAGGTATGAAAGTTCTCGTTGACGAGGCTCACGGCACTCATTTCTATTTCGGTGATTATATGCCCCGTTCCGCTATGAGTGTCGGTGCAGATATGGCGGCTGTCAGTATGCACAAAACAGGCGGCTCCCTTACTCAAAGTTCAGCCCTTTTACTCGGTGAAGGCATTTCAGAAGGCTATGTCCGTCAAATCATCAATTTGACTCAGACCACAAGTGCCTCTTATCTGCTCATGTCCTCCCTAGACATTTCAAGAAGAAATTTAGCCCTCAACGGCAAAGCTATCTTTGAACGTGTCACCACCCTTGCCAATTACGGCATTAAAGAAATTAACAAACTTGGCGGTCTGTACGCCTTTTCAAGAGAACTTATTAACGGCGATACCGTCTTTGACTTCGATCCTACTAAAATTTCCGTCCATACAAGAGATATCGGTCTTGCCGGCATTGAAGTCTATGATATTCTCCGTGACAAGTACGACATTCAAATTGAATTCGGTGATATCGGAAATATCCTTGCCATTGTGTCTGTCGGTGACAAGATTCTTAATATCGAACGTCTTATTTCCGCTCTCTATGAAATAAAGCGTCTTTATTCCAAAAGTTCCGCAGGTATGCTTGACCATGAATATATTGAACCTGTCGTTGTGCGTTCTCCTCAGGAGGCTTTCTATTCCCATAAAATGCAGCTCCCTCTCAAAGATACTTTCGGTCAGATTTGTGCGGAATTTGTCATGTGCTATCCCCCCGGAATCCCGATTCTTGCTCCCGGCGAACTCATTACCAAAGACGCTATCGAATACATCACATACGCAAAAGCAAAAGGCTGTAATTTAACCGGTGCGGAAGATATCAATACAGAAAAAATCAATATTATGATTGAATGACAGGAGGCTGATAAAATGGAAATGTGGTATACAGAAGAACAAACGAACAATGTCCGTTTCTCTATCCGCTGTGACAAGCAAAAATATTCCGCTCAATCCGATTTTCAGCGTATCGAAATTTTCAGTACGCCCGAATTTGGCGATATCCTTGTCCTTGATGACAGAATTATGCTTACTCAAAAAGATGAATTCATCTATCATGAAATGATAACCCATGTGCCTATGGCGGTCAATCCCGATATCAAAAATGTCCTTGTCATCGGTGCAGGTGACGGCGGTACTGTCCGTGAACTTACCAAATACAAATCTGTCGAAAATATCGACATGGTGGAAATCGACAGAATGGTTGTTGACGCTTGTAAAGAATTTCTTCCGACTGTTGCTTCCAAACTTAATGACTCCCGTGTGCATATCTTCATTGATGACGGTCTGCGTTTCGTCAGAACCGTTGAAAATAAATATGATTTAATTATAGTTGACTCAACCGATCCATTCGGTCCCGGTGAAGGTCTTTTCACTGCCGAATTTTACGGCAACTGCTATAAAGCCCTTACAAGTGACGGTATTTTAGTCAATCAGCATGAAAGCCCTTTCTACAACACCTATGCCAAATCCATGAAACAGGCTCATAAAAAAATCCTGCAATTTTTCCCCGTTGTAAAGGTCTATCAGGCTCATATTCCCACTTATCCGTCAGGGCATTGGCTTTTCGGTTTCGCTTCAAAGAAATTCCACCCGACAAACGATTTAGATGAGGGCAGATGGAATCGTCTTTGCATTGATACAAATTATTATAATACAAGACTTCATAAGGGCTGTTTTGCACTCCCCACTTACGTCACCAAACAGCTTATGGAAAATGAATGAACTACAGGAGGGCGTGTCATGAAAGAAAATAAAATTTCTGTCGGACAGGCTGAAACGGATTTCAGGCAGGTAGAACAGGCTGTCAGTGAAACAGGTCAGATTTTTATATATGAAAATAATCAGCCTAAATATTTCATCGCCGATATATCCAAAACAAATATACTTGCGGATATGACAGAAAATGAAATGACAGAAGTAATCGCAAAGAGAATTCTTAACAAATATCTTCCTGCATTTGAGGAATTGGCAAAATGAAAAAAATTGATAAAGAAATGGTCTTGTTGCTCCATCAGCTTATGGCTCAGGCTACAGGCGGCAGTATCGGTGTAAGAGATGACGGCTTGCTTGAATCTGCCCTTGAAAGCTGCTTTGCAACTTTTGACGGTCAGGAACTTTATCCCACCAAAATAGAAAAAGCTGCTAAATTGGGATATTCTCTCGTTTCTAATCATGCTTTCATTGACGGAAACAAAAGAATAGGTATATATGTTATGCTCACATTTCTTGAAATCAACGGTATCAAAATTTTTGCTGAAAATCAGGATATTGTCAATATCGGACTTTCTCTCGCAAACGGTACTATGAAATATCAGGATTTGGTGGACTGGCTCAAAATTCATATAAAATAAACGGAGGTTTTTAAAATGGGAAAGGCTTTAATTATCGGTGCAGGCGGCGTTGCAAGTGTCTGCATTCACAAATGTTGTCAGAATTCAGATGTTTTCGAGGAAATCTGCATTGCAAGCAGAACGAAATCCAAATGTGACGCTCTCAAAGCAAAACTCGACGGCGGCAAAACTAAAATTTCAACTGCTCAGGTCAATGCAGATAATGTTGATGAACTTATCGCTTTAATCAACGACTTCAAGCCCGATGTTGTCATTAACCTTGCTCTGCCCTATCAGGATTTGACGATCATGGATGCTTGCCTTGCTACAAAAGTCAATTATGTCGATACAGCCAACTATGAACCCCTCGACACCGCTAAATTTGAATACAAATGGCAGTGGGCTTATCGTGAAAGATTTGAAAAAGCAGGCATTACCGCACTTCTCGGCAGCGGCTTTGATCCCGGTGTTACCGGCGTTTTCAGTGCCTACGCTATGAAACATGAATTTGACGAAATCAATTATATTGACATTCTCGACTGCAATGCAGGCGACCACGGTTATCCCTTTGCAACAAACTTCAATCCCGAAATCAATATCCGTGAAGTTTCCGCTAAAGGCAGCTATATCGAAGACGGCAAATGGGTAGAAACAGAACCTATGGAAATCAAGAGAGTTTACAACTTCCCCGAAATCGGCGAAAAAGATATGTATCTGCTTCACCATGAAGAACTCGAATCCCTTGCA
>CADCJK010000076.1 GCA_902801715.1 uncultured Ruminococcus sp.
TCAAACATGAGTAGATTTATTATCGAAAATGGACACGGTGAACAAGGAATGGAACATAAAAGTTGTTTTTATAACTTTTTATAAGTTTTCAGTAACGGTTTCAAAGAAAGAACGGATATGACGAAAAAAGAAAGCGTTTCCGAATAATAAGATACGGGGCAGAGAAAAAAATCTGTCCCGTGTTTTTTTGGAAAAATTTAATAAAAACTATGGTTTTTTTTCAAAGATTATGTTATAATCAGCTTGTAAATTTTTTTGAAAAGGAGATGTTGTTTTATGCAGAATATATGGCATGACATGGATTCATCAAGGATTCAGCCCGAAAATTTCATGGTAGTGATTGAGATACCCAAGGGCAGCAAGGCAAAGTATGAGCTTGACAAGCAGAGCGGTCTGCTGAAGCTTGACCGAATTCTTCATACGTCAACGCATTATCCGGCGAATTACGGATTCATACCGCATACATACGCTGATGACCTTGATCCGCTTGATGTACTGGTATTGTGTTCGGAATCGATACAGCCGCTGACCTTGATACAGTGCTATCCGATAGGTGTCATCACGATGCTGGACAACGGCAGGAATGATGAAAAAATCATAGCGATACCGTTCAATGACCCGACATATAATGAATACAGGGATATATCGGAATTGCCCAAGCACATTTTTGAAGAAATGACGCACTTTTTCACGGTTTATAAATCGCTGGAACACAAGGAAACCGTGGTGGATGAAGTCAAGGGCAGAGAGGAAGCCATTAAAATTATTGAAGCAACGATAAAGAGTTATAAGGAGAAATTCAGTTCGATATGAATCACGAAGAAAAAAGGGAAGTAAAAGTAATTAATGTCCCCAAGAGGAAAAAGAAAAAAAGACCGCTTGCCACACCGAGTTATCTGATAAGAATAGCGATGATTGTATGTTTTGTGATATGCATATTGCTGTTAAGTTCACCGTTTCTGAGTGCAAAGCTGTATATCACGGAGGAACTGGAGATAACGACATCTGTTTCGGAGGCTTACAGAAAGCCGGCAACGCAGGAAATGCTGGACAATGCGGTGAAAGAATTGCAGACGGCATTGGATTCTCTCGAAAAGATATCGGCAAAAGAGGAAGAGAGCAGTACGGAAGCGGAGTCGGCGAGCACTGTCGGACTGGATTCGGCAAATTACAGATGGTCATATAAAGTGCCCGTGGGAGTTGATGCAAAGCCGCTTGCGGAGCTTATCGACAAGGCAAGGAACATCAGCAGAAGGGATTACACATCGGAGAGCGTGGCAGTGCTGAACAAGTCGCAGCTCAATGCACAAAAAATATTGTGTGCCTCAGTGCTTGTGGAGCAGAGTGTCATGCAGATGGCACTGGGCGGAGCGATAGGCGAGTCACTGGGAACGGTCAAAAATCTCGGCAATACGATTTCACATTCATTTTTTGCATTTTTGTTAGGTGCAGTGCCGCTGACGTGTTTCATCACGCTTTGCTTTGACAAGAGGAGTCACCTGAAACATATTATATGCATGATAGGCACGATAGCGTGTCTGGCGGTTATTTTCGGATTGCTTTATCCCCATATCGGCATAGGGGCGGTTTTATCCATCATTGTTTATATTATTATATTGGTGCTGAATTTTGGAAGTATATATGCCAAGCAGCAGGAAGATTATATTATCAGGCACCCTGAAAAAGAGTCTGAATTTACGGAGAAACATCCGCAGTTTGTGAAAGCACTGATTAATTACAAATCGTTTGTGAAATATGCGGCGGAACCCGCTGCAAAGCCCCGTAAAAAGAAGAAAAAATAATGAACTGTCAAAGGAGAAATCAACTATGGTCAATGAGATTACGGAACAGAATTTCAAAAAAGAAGTATTGGATTCGGAATTGCCCGTCTTGCTGGATTTCTGGGCATCGTGGTGCGGACCGTGCAGAATGCTGTCACCGGTAGTGGAGGAGATATCCGATGAATATATGGATATCAAAGTAGGCAAGGTGAATGTCGATGAACAGCCCGAGCTTGCCCAGAAATTCGGAATCATGAGTATTCCTACACTCATGGTATTCAGAAACGGACAGCATATTGATACAAAAGTAGGAGTAAGACCGAAAAGAGAGATACTTTCCATGTTGGGAATGTGACAAAAAATGCCGCCGCTGAAACTGAAATTCAGCGGCGGTTTTTTTATGCACCGGATTCATCGGATTTTCGTGCGGCTGTGACATTGACGGTATACGAGCCGTAAGACCAGCACTGATTGAATTTGCTGTTGATATTGATTTTGACGGGCATTTCCGTCATGCCGATGAAGTTGTCGGCTTTTTCGGACATATCCACGACAGCTGTGATATTGGCTACATTCAGGGAATTAAGCTGTGATTTTGTGCCGATGATTTTGACGTCAAGGGATTTAGTCGTAACGGACACGCTTTGATTGGTGCCCTCATTGATAACGGTGAAGCTGGTGAGAGAAAGGGTTTTTTCAGACATATCCGTCATATCGAATGCGACATGAGCCTTGTCGATACCGTCAATATTCCTGCTGCCCGAGGGAATAATAAGACTGACTTCAAATTGATTGTTTTGGGAATTGACTTTGGAGAAGTCGATATTTTCGGTTGAAACTTCCGTGATATTGCTGACGCTGTGCGGAACGGCAAGCTTCAATGAAGATGGTTCGACTGTAATTTTGTCGGAAATGTCAAGTGTTTCGGGCATATTGGTGACGGACGGAGTGATAGATACATTGACTACTTTAAGAATGGGAACAGTTGCATCAACTTTGGCGATATCGGAAGTGATGTATTTGGTATCAATTTTTTTGCCGTCGCTGTCGTAGAACACGAGAGGGGCGGAAACAACGGTAGTTTGCGACAAAGTGGATTGGAATTCATATTCGGCACACACCTGAGCAATGCTGTTCACGATAGTTTCGGCACCGGAAACCTTGACAGTCTGCTGAGAAAGTAAAGTTGCCGAGGCATAGGAATTTTCGTCTACAGAGGAAACTTTGATTTTATCGGTAATTTCAATTTCTCTTGGTTCGGCAAGGCGGTCAACATAGACATTGATACTTGAGGGAGTGGGAGTGGAATCGAATGTATAGTCTTTTTTCATTCCGGTTTTTTTAGGCACGAGGTCAAGCGTATAATTGCCGGGGGCGGTTATCATGCTCACGTCATTGGCGGTGATATAGACATCATCGCTTGTGACGGTGGCAACGACAAGGGCATTTCCGGATATCCTGACTTCCGCTTTCAGACCTTCATCATTGAAATATTTGAGTTCATGGTTGAGTTCGGGGAGATTGACGGGAATATCCGTAACGGTGAAAACAGATGCTTCCTGAGTGGTGGAGGCGACATAGAGCCAGAATATGAAAGCCAGAAGAATAGAAAAGCACATCACGAATTTGTCATTGTAAAAGAGTTTGCCGAGTCGGAAATTATTGATTTTCTTTTTCATCTTTTCTGCCTTTCTTCATAGCGGGAATGGTGGGTATGATAGGGATACGTTCACTTTTTTCGGGAGGCTTGGGAACAAGAAGTTCTTCAAGGGTGATATTGAGGGATTCACGGGTGTAATTTCTTGAAATAACGCCGTTGAGGACAACGGAAATAGTGCCTGTTTCTTCCGAAACGACAACGATAACGGCATCACTGTTTTCACTCAGACCGAGGGCAGCACGGTGACGGGTACCCAAATCAACGCTGACGCTGCTGTTATTTTTAGTGAGCGGCAGGATACAGCCGGCGGCATAGATTTTTCCGTCACGGATAATCATAGCCCCGTCATGCAGGGGAGCTTTATTGAAAAAGATATTTCCAATCATGGGGACAGAGGGTTCAGCATTGACGATAGTGCCGGTATCAATAATATCACCGAGTTTTGTCTGACGTTCAAAGACGATTAAAGCACCTGTTTTAGATTTCTGAAAATTGTTGGCGGTTTCGACAACGCAGTTGATAGTTCTTTTGATATTTTTCACATTATTTTCATCTTCATCATTTCCGGAAGAAAAGACTTTCCAATATCTTGCGATTTTGCTTCTGCCGATATGTTCGAGAGCACTTCTGAGTTCCGGCTGAAATACAATGAGCACGGCAAGCATGGAAAACTGGAAAAATGAAGTGAAAAGAGCATTAAGCATTTTGAGATTGAAAATCTGGGATATCGTGAAACCGACAAGGAGTATCAGAATACCCTTAAGGAGTTGTTCCGCCCTTGTTTCACGGGCGATTTTGATGATATTATATATAATAAAGGAAATAGCCACGATATCAAGGACATCGGTAGCCCTGAAGCTGAGCATGAGAGCCGTGAACCAATTATAGACATCAACGATTACAGACCACAAAATGAAATACCCCCTCATTTTTTCTTCTTCTATTTTAACACATTGAAAAATTTAATCAACAGTTTTTTATAAAAAAGGAATGGGAAAAAATAAACAAAGTCCCATTCCTTGAAGTCATATTTTTTTGATAACCGATACAAGATAATTAATATCGGTCAATTTTGTGAAAACAGAGGGGGAAATTCTTACAGCCCCCGTTTCAAGAGTACCCATCATTTTATGAGCCAAGGGACTGCACTGCAGACCTGCACGAACGGCGATACCCTTTTTATTCAGAATGGCAGATACGTTTTCACTGTCCATGCCGTCAATGTTGAAAGAGAGTATCGGCACAAAGTATTTTTCATCAGGTTCGGGAAGATATAACTTTACTTTGGGGATTTTTTTCAGTTCCTGATAAAGATGTTTTATCAGCGTGAATTCATGCTTTGAGATGTTTGAAATTTTATTGGAATTCACGAAATCAAAGCCTGCATGGAGTCCGATAATACCGCTGTAATTGGGAGTACCGCTTTCAAAGCGTTCAGGGAGTTCATCGGGCTGTCGGAAAGAAATGGAATTTGTTCCTGTACCGCCTTCAATGATGGTATCGGGAATAGTATTGCCTGAAATAATCAGAATACCCGTACCCATGGGACCGTAAAGCCCTTTATGTCCTGCAATGCAGAGAAAGTCGATATTGCTGTCATTGAGGTCAATGGGGACAATGCCTGCACTCTGAGCGGCATCAACGGCAAATAATATGCCGTATTCATGGGCAAGGGCAGAAATTCTTTCTATAGGAAGTTTAATGCCCCATACATTAGAGGCATGAGTACACATAATGAGTTTTGTTTTGGCATTGATGGCATTTCTGAAAGAATTGACGGTTTTATCGTTGTCGCATGGAAAGACTTCCGCAACGGTATAGGAAACACCCTTTTGCGTAAGTTTTTCAAGAGGACGCATGACGGCATTGTGCTCTAAAGAGGATACAACAACGTGGTCACCGCTTTTCAGAATACCTTTGAGAACCATGTTAACAGCCATGGTGCAGTTAAGAGTGAAAATGACATTTTCTTCTTTGGAGAAATTGAAGAATTTAGCATCGGCTTTTCTTGCAAGAAATATCTGTTCGGACGATTTCAAAGCCAAATCATGACCGCTTCTGCCGGGATTGGCGGACATCTGCATAGCGGCTGAAACAGCCTGACGGACTTTGAGGGGCTTGGGATAAGTCGTGGCGGAATTGTCGAGATATATCACTTTTGATTACTCCTTTCTGCACGACCTATAATTTTAATATTATTTTCTTTGAGGATTTTTTCAGCCTCGTCGGTATTTTTGGGGACGTACAGACTGTAGCCGCAGCCGGTAGTCATATCTCTTTTGGGAGTTCTCTCAATTTCGCAGCGAATGCCTGCATTATTTAGAATCTGTTTGCCTTTCATGGCATAGGTGACAGACGACACCATGATAAGAGGCTTTTCCATAATCATTCACCTCATTGTTTTTTTATTATATAGTATGCTTTTAAGGGATAAGTTGTGAATTTTCGGGGGATAATAAAATGGGAGTTGATATGAATGTCTGAAAGAATCGGAAAATATACATTGAAGATAAGCAATAATGTCACGATAAAATCATCTGTAGGAGTTGCGGGCAAAAAGGAAAGTGAAGGACCGCTTGGAAAAGATTTCGACATTACATTCAAAGATGATACGCTTGGACAGCCTACATGGGAAAAATCGGAAAGTGCCCTGCAAAAAACAGCTGTATGTGAACTGCTAAAGAGAAACGGTCTTGAAAATGCGGATATAGACGTAATATTTGCAGGTGATTTGCTGAATCAGTGCATATCGTCAACATTTGGATTAAGAGAATTGAATATACCGTTCATGGGACAATACGGAGCTTGTTCGACAATGGCACAGACAATGGCAGCGGCAAGTGTATTTATTGACAGCGGTGCAGCGGAAAGGGCTGTAGCCG
>CADCJK010000077.1 GCA_902801715.1 uncultured Ruminococcus sp.
GCTTGTCATGAACAGGATACATGAAAGCAAATCCGCACCCAAGAAAAACAAGGGCAAAATCATCAGATTTACTTTGATAGCCGCTGCTGCTGCAGCCGTTCTCGGCACAAGTGTAGCCGCTGCAGGAGGTTTCAATTCCGTATTCGGTGAGATGTTTGCAGGCGAAACGGAAGGCGGAATGTATGCAGGCGGAAATGTACAGATAAAAAGTGATGACCTTGCCATAGATTTCAAAGGAATTGCAGGCGACAAGCATGAAGTGTACGGCATGATGACCATTACCAAAAAAGACGGTTCTGCTTTCGTTGAAAATGCAGATGATTATTTCTTCGGATATACAAGTTCCTCCGATGAAAAAGTGGATTGTATTCTTTCTCCGATGAATCAGCTTATGGGCAAACTCTGGTATTTCGGTCAGGAAATGCAGGGCGGAAACATCACTTATACTTTTAAAGATGCCAATACCGTCAATGCGGTCATCTCATACACTTCACAGTACAATCTCATCGGCGAAACGCTTACGGTAAATGAAAGCAAACCGCTGTTCTATCATACCGAAAAAGTTCTCTGCACAGATGAAGAAATCAGTGAGTTTTTCTCGAATATCAATGAAAATACGGATATGTCACAGTCACCCCATCTGATAGCTCAGAGAAAATATGAAAATACTCTCAAAGACGGTCAGATTTTCACATTTGACGCAAAAGGAAACTTTGTTATTGCAAGAGAATATCCCTTTGCATTGGATTATGACCTCTCTGTAAAACTCAACTATAAAGATACTACCAAATATCTCAATGAGGCAAAGGGCAAAAAAGTCAGCTATAATAACTGCAATGACATGACCGTTACAGAACTCGAAGCACACGCTTTCGGTCTGAAACTTGATGTAGTATATCCCACAGATGACAGGGATGAAATGGATGCCATACAGGAGAATTTTGACAGCAGCATTATCGACCACGTTGAAGTGACCATGCAGGACGGCACAGTTTATGCCGCTGATGATTACGGTTCCTATCAGAGTGACAATATACAGCGTCTCAGATTCTCATTCAGTTCGGATGACTGGAAAACAGTTGTTATCAATCCCGACAAAATCACCAAAGTGGTATATAACGGCATTACCATCTACGGCGAATAAACGAATGCTTGCAAGCGGCACTGTTACTTACCTGTAACTGTACCGAATATATAAAAAAATCTGTCCGAGTCCAGACGGACAGATTTTTTTTGCAGAAAATATGATATTTTAGTTGACATTTGAGGGTGTTTTGCGTTATAATTCTATGGTGCAAGGCTATGACTTGAAAACTTTATTATGTATATGGGATATGATCCCGATTGAAAGGAGGAAGTTTCAATGCTGAGAACTTACCAGCCCAAGAAAATCCACAGACAGAAAGAACATGGTTTCAGAAAAAGAATGTCCACTTCTAACGGACGCAAGGTGCTTGCAAGAAGACGTGCAAAGGGCAGAAAAAGACTTTCTTACTAATCGAAAAATGAGAAGTGAGGAATGAGAAATCGTTTTTTCATTCCCGATTCCTCACCCTCAGGCAAAGGCTGTGGTGAAATATGGATATTGTCACTATCAAGGAAAACAAAGATTTCCGCCGTATATACGCAAAGGGCAAGTCCTACGCTTCCGGAATACTGGTGACGTATGTAATAAGGAACCGCACCCGTGATGTCAGAATCGGCATCACTACAGGCAAAAAAATCGGTAAAGCCGTTTTGCGTAACAGGTCACGCAGAATTATCCGTGAGGCTTTCAGGGAACTTGCGGGTGATGTCAAATCCGGTTATGACTTGGTTTTTGTGGCAAGAGCCAAAACACCTTTTGTCAAAAGCTATGATGTTCTGCGTTCAATGAAAAAAGAGCTGAAAGAGGCAGGTGTTCTGAAATGAAACGCCTGCTTATTTGGCTTATAAGGGGTTATCAGAAGTTCATCTCTCCGCTTACACCGCCTTGCTGTAAATACTACCCTGTATGTTCTGTTTACGGGATTCAGGCTATTTCCCGTTTCGGTGCCTTCAAAGGCACTTTTATGACAATATGGAGAATCCTTCGCTGCAATCCCTTCTCTAAAGGGGGTTATGATCCCGTCCCTGAAAAGCATAAGAGAATAGCCTATAAAGAAAATATGAAAAAGTGAAAAGTAATGTTTTGTGCGGAGTCGGGAAATTGGAGTTATATTTTTTCCTTTCCCCTACTTCTGTATGCAAGGAAAGGAAGGATATTGATTAAATGACAGATCTTTTTAATTTAGTCGGCAATCTGTTCGGCTATATCCTCTGGGCAGCGTTCTGGCTGTTCAAAAATTTCGGTCTTGCGATTATCGTGTTTACCGTTATCGTAAAACTCTTACTGCTGCCATTTTCGGTCAAGCAGCAGAAATCTATGTCGGCAAATGCAAGATTTCAGAAAAAACAGCGTGAAATCATGGAAAAATACGGTAATGACCGTATGAAAGCCAATGAAGAAGTGCAGAAACTCATGCAGAAAGAGGGCGTCAGTCCTACAGCAGGCTGCAGTACCATGATAGCACCCATGATTGTCATGCTCGGTGTGTACTATTCCGTTATCAGCCCTCTGTCCAATACCATACACATTGCCTCGGACAAGGTTTCTGCCGCTGTTCAGAGTTTTTCGGCTCTCCCCGCTATCGGCAGTTCCATCAATGTTCGTTACGGTGAAATCAGTATTCTCAGATATTTCGATGTCCTTCAGAAATATCTCGTCAACTCAAACGGAAAGGCTCTTTTTGATTCTTCTGATATTGAAAAAATCAATGAATTCAAAGATGGCTTTAATTTTCTCGGCTGGGACTTGCTGGCAACTCCCAGTGCAAGTTCATTCCAGTCAATGATGTGGCTTATCCCTGTTTTGTGTTTTGCAACATCTGTTGCCAGTATGTATATCATGCAGAAAATGCAGGGTACCAAAATGCAGGGCTGCATGATGGTCACTTTATATCTGATGCCGCTCATGTCTGCATGGATTGCTTATACCGTTCCCGGTGCCGTCGGCTTCTACTGGATTGCCTCCACAGTCCTCGGCTTCATTCAGTCCGTTCTCATGAACATTTTCTATAATCAGAGTATTATTGAGGCTCGTGCAGAGGCTCACAGAATCGTCCTCAGAAGAAATCAGGAAAAGGAAGTCGCATTCGTGGAAGCTCCCGACTATGTGCCGCCCTCACAGAAAATAGCAGAAACCAAACCCGTCAGCGAAAATACGGGAAAAAATAAAAAACAAAAGAAAAAAGCAAATTCCAGTAAATCAAAAAGTGACTATCAGGGAAGAAAGAAATAGGAGGAAAAATATATGCTGCGTGAAACGACCATCACAGCGGATACCGTTGAGGAGGCAAAGCAGAAGGCTTGTCAGGAATTGGGTGCGGCTATGGAAAAAATACAGTTTGAAATACTCCGTCAGCCTGAAAAGAAAATACTCGGACTGTTCGGCGGAAGTCCTGCACAGGTAAAGGCATCTTTTGAAGTGACACCCCTTGAATGTGCAAAAGAGTATCTTGAAACCATTCTGAAATACATGGATATCGGTGATTTCACCATCACAGCCGAAGAAGATGAAAACGGTGCAGTAATCAGTCTTGACGGTGAGAACATCGCCTATGCCATCGGTCACAGAGGCGAAACGCTTGACGCTTTGCAGTATCTGACAGGTCTTGTTGCCAACCACGTTGACCAGAGTTATTACAGAATTTCCATCAATATCGGAAACTACCGTGAAAAAAGAGAAAAAACACTTGAAATCCTCGGCAGAAAGCTCGCTTTCAAGGCCGTCAAGACAGGGGCAAAAACCGTTCTCGAACCTATGAACCCCTATGAAAGAAGAATCATACATACCGCTGTACAGAAAGTCAGAGGTGCTTCTTCATGGAGTGAGGGCGAAGAACTGCAAAGACACGTTGTTATCGCTCCCGATCCCGATTTCAAGCCCTCTTACAACAGAAACAGCCGTAAACCCCGTTCCAGCAATTTCAATAAAGACGGTTCTTATAATCGCCGTCCCCGTTCGGCAGGCTATCAGAGAAGGCAGTATGCCGAAAATGAAAGTCACCCGCAGGACAGCGTTTTCAGTACATTCGAGAGGGAAAGTATCAATGACACTCCCTCCGCTTCACTCTACGGCAGAATAGATATTAAAAAACCCGTTTCCGAAGAAGAATAAGATTCCAATATAATAACAGCGGCTTTCCGTATATGTGAAAGCCGCTGTTTTGCTATGTTAAAATGTTATTTATACATTGAAACGGAAAAGAACGATATCACCGTCATTCATGACGTATTCCTTGCCCTCGGAACGTACAAGACCTTTTTCCTTTGCCGCCGCCATCGAACCGCATGACATTAAATCATCAAATGCAACCACTTCCGCACGGATAAAGCCACGTTCAAAATCTGTATGTATCTTTCCTGCCGCCTGAGGTGCTTTCGTGCCTTTAGTGATAGTCCATGCACGTACTTCGGGCTTTCCTGCCGTCAGATAGGAAATCAGTCCCAGCAGGTCATAACAAGCATTGATAAGCCTGTCAAGTCCCGACTGTTCCAGTCCCATTTCCGACAGGAACATTTCTTTTTCATCAGACTCCATGCCTGAGATTTCCGCTTCTATTTCCGCACATATCGGCAATACGGCAGCGTGTTCGCTTTCGGCTATCTCTTTCACCATCTCAAAATACGGATTGCCGTCTACAGAACCGTCTTTGAAATCGCTGTCACTCATATTGGCAGCATAGATAATCGGCTTGTTAGTCAAAAGTGAAACACTTGCCAACAGTTCTTTTTCTTCCTCTGTACATTCCACTGAACGTGCCGATTTGCCATCCTCCAAAGTTTCTTTCACACGCTTGAAAAAATCCAGATCCGCCTGATATTTTTTATCGCCTTTGAGCAGTTTCATCGTTTTGTCAATTCTCCTGTCGAGAATCTCGATATCCGACAAAATCAATTCTATATTGATTGTTTCAATGTCACGTTTCGGATTGATACTTCCCTCAACGTGAATGATATCATCATTTTCAAAGCACCTCACAACATGGACAATCGCATCAACTTCACGGATATTCGACAGAAATTTATTTCCCAAGCCTTCACCTTTTGACGCACCTTTGACAAGTCCCGCTATGTCAACAAATTCTATTGTTGCAGGTGTATATTTTTCGGGCTGATACATCTCAGCCAGCTTGTCCAGACGCTTATCCGGTACAGCTACGACTCCTACATTGGGCTCTATCGTGCAGAACGGATAATTGGCTGACTGTGCCCCTGCATTCGTGATGGCATTAAAAAGTGTACTTTTTCCGACATTCGGCAGACCTACTATTCCAAGTTTCATTTTAACAATTCCTTTCTTTAGATAAACTGCATTTATCATAGCACAAATTCTCCAAAAATACAACAAATGATTTATTTTTCAAAAAAAATTTTAGTGGGACAAAAAAAAGATATATTGAAAAGGAGCTGATGGCATGGCGGAAATCATGGGATCTGTTATTGTATTGCTGGTTATTGCGTTTATTTATTCAAAAATGGCTGATATTTCTTTCGGAAAGGCATTGGGAAAGGTCATTCTTGGAATTTTCAAAGCTTTTCTGGCAATATTCAGCTTTCTTATGGGTATGAGTGCATCAGGCAGCACGACAAGAAACATCAGGAATCAAGCCAAAAAACAGGGCAGAGAGGATATCGTTGCAGATATTGACGCAAAAGTTGAAAGGGCAAAAAATACAAAGGAAAGTGTTGACAACTTCAGAAAAAATCTGTGAATGAAAGGTGGTGAAAGAGTATGTGGCAAACAAGTCATGGAATGATACCGGCTTATATACATACATGGGAATGTACGAAATGCGGTGCAAAAACCCATATCACAACAAAAAGCAGTGCAACTCCCCCCGAACCCAAACTGCGTCAGAATTGTCCGGGCAATAAGCAGAACTACGGAATACATACTTTAAAGCACAGTGTAAGAAAAACGTAAATATGTAATGTGGACAGAAATTAACCAAATTTCTGTCCCTGTTTTTTTATATGTAAAATAGTCAAAAAATTTAACATAAATTTGTGTAGTATTTTTATAAAAAGTGCAGAAAATTATTGATTTGAAAGTGAAAATTTGTTATAATTACACATAGAATTGCAGAGGGCATACTGCCCTTTTTTGATTATACTTGCATTTCCGAAATTATTTTTTGGTGAAAAGA
>CADCJK010000078.1 GCA_902801715.1 uncultured Ruminococcus sp.
TGTATTGTATGCCCTCCAGAACTTCTTCCAACATTCTTGCCACTCTTTCAGGCGTTTCCACAAGTCCCTCTCTGTCGGGATTCTCCCCTATCGCCTCCAAAATTCCTCTGACATGATATTCTATCGCCTTTTTATCCATTATACGCCCCTCCTGTTCGGTTCCCATATGAATTTATGCATCTGCAACTGCAATCTTACACCGTTCAGATTTTTCTTTATCATAAAATCCACTATCTCACTCGGCTCTATCTTATCAAAAACAGGGCTGATATAAACATGACACTTTTCTAAAAGTGAATATTTTTCAATTATTTCAACAGCCTTTTCCAAATCTTTCAGACTGCCTGACACAAATTTCACTGTATCATGTTCATTCAAAAAGCTGAAATTCTCCATACACATATATTTTTCCATATTGCTTGACGGCAGTTTATAATCCATTGTGAAAATTTTTCAAAAGATACACTTCCGTTTGTTTCAATTTCAACACGATTCCCCTGTATTATCAGGCGGTCAATCAAAACTTCAATTTCATTTTGAAGCAAAGGTTCACCGCCCGTCAAAGTGACATTCTTAACCCCTGTATTTTTCACCAACTCACATATTTCTTCCGCACTCATGCTTTTGAATTCAACATCAGATTCATTTGCCCATTTTGTATCACAATACGAACAATGCAGATTACAGCCCTTGAATCTCACAAAAACAGCCAATTCTCCTGCATGGGTACTCTCACCGTTGATACTTACAAAATTTTCGACAACTTCAAACATTTTCATTCCTCCGAATAAACCGCACAATTTTCGGGCGTTTCATAAACAGTAACTTCCGAAATTTTCAATCCCTTGTCTTTGAGCGTATCAAAGAACATTTTTGCAAAATTTTCCGCTGTCGGTCTGAACGGTACCTCTATCAGACAGAAATTTTCTTCCTGAAGTGCCGAAAGAGTTTTTTCTTTCAGAGAATTTTTTTCATATATCAAACTATGGTCATAGAAATCTGCAAGGCTTTTCACCTCACGTTTCAAATCTCCGAAATCTATCAGCATATCTCTTTGAACTCCCTCTTTCTGAAGTTCCTCACCAATTATTTTTACTTCAATAATCCATCTGTGACCGTGAATGTTTCTGCACTTTCCGTCATAGCCGTATAAAAAATGGGCTGCATCAAAATGTGCCTGCGTTTTCAAAGCGTACATATATTTCCTCCTGAATCAAAAAAAGATGTGCCTGACAAAAAAATCAGACACATCTGTATATCTACAAAGTTTCTGGTTTTTGTTTAACGACAGGTTGATACCAAGCGAACTGTCTATTCAGAGTGGAGTGTTGAGAGTGGAGAGTGTAGTTATTCCACTTCATTCTCAAATTCCACTTTCTTTATTTTTTCATGTTTCTGTGAAAAATCGGAGTTCAAAACTGCTTCACTCTCAACTCTCCACTCTCCACACTATTTATTCAACTTTCGGAAGCTTTGCAACACTTGCTGCAATTTCTTCATCTGTCGGGATATAATCGGTCATTTTGCCGTCATTGAATTTCTCGTATGCTACCATATCAAAATAGCCTGTACCCGTCAAGCCAAAGAGAATTGTCTTTTCTTCGCCTGTTTCCTTGCACTTCAAAGCCTCATCTATGGCGGCTCTGATAGCGTGTGAACTTTCAGGTGCAGGGAGAATTCCCTCTACTCTTGCGAACTGTTCAGCGGCTGCAAATACTTCCGTCTGCTCGTATGAAACAGCTTCCATATAGCCGTCATGATAAAGCTGACTGAGAGTTGACGACATACCGTGGAATCTCAAACCGCCTGCATGGTTCGGTGACGGAATGAAGCTTGAACCCAATGTATACATTTTAGCCAACGGACATATCATGCCTGTATCACAGAAATCATATGCGAATGTGCCTCTTGTAAAGCTCGGGCATGATGCCGGCTCTACTGCAATAATTCTATAGTCATTCTCACCACGGAGTTTTTCACCCATGAAAGGTGCAATAAGACCGCCCAAGTTCGAGCCGCCGCCTGCACAGCCAATGATGATATCAGGCTTTACACCGTATTTATCAAGAGCTGCCTTTGCTTCCAGACCGATAACGGACTGGTGCAGCAATACCTGATTGAGCACAGAACCCAATACATATCTGTAGCCCTCTGTATGAGTAGCGACTTCAACGGCTTCTGAGATAGCACAGCCAAGACTGCCTGTCGTGCCGGGATGTTCTGCCAGAATCTTTCTGCCTACTTCTGTCGTTTCCGACGGTGACGGAGTGACCGATGCACCATAGGTACGCATTACTTCACGTCTGAAAGGCTTTTGCTCATAGCTGACTTTTACCATATAAACTTTGCAGTCAAGTCCCAAATATGCACAAGCCATGGAAAGTGCCGTACCCCACTGACCTGCACCTGTTTCTGTCGTAACACCTTTCAAACCCTGTTTCTTTGCATAATATGCCTGCGCAATAGCGGAATTCAGTTTATGACTGCCGCTTGTATTGTTGCCCTCGAATTTGTAATAAATTTTTGCGGGAGTGCCAAGTGCCTTTTCCAAGCAATACGCTCTGATAAGCGGTGCCGGACGGTACATTTTATAGAAATCTCTGATTTCCTCAGGAATCTCAATATATGCCGTTGTGTCGTCCAGTTCCTGTTCAACGAGTTCTTTGCAGAAAATACCGCTCATTTCCTCTGCCGTCAGGGGCTGATGTGTGCCCGGATTGAGCAGCGGTGCCGGCTTCACCTTCATGTCGGCACGAAGATTATACCATTTCTGCGGAATTTCCGATTCATCAAGATAAATTTTGTAGGGAATTTTGTTTTCGCTCATTTGCAAGCTCTCCTTTTTCAATATATTTGCTTTGGAAACAAATAAAAAACCCGTCCCCAAGCATAAATCAATCTGCCGGGACAGGACAAAACTCCTGCGGTGCCACCCTGCTTGACACTTGATGTGTCCACTCAATGCGTACTGACATACGCCTGCTTGATTAACGTAAAGCAACTACGTCTTGCATACTCTGCAAAAGCATTTCCGCTCGCCCTCGGAAGTCCATTCAGCCTTGTTTTTTCTGCCGCAATCCCACCATCTGCGGCTCTCTGTGAGATGATTCTCAAAGCCTACATCGGTTTATCTGCCAACATTATATATCATTGATAAATATTTGTCAAGGGATTTTTTATAATTTGCAAAACTTTCACAAAAGAAAATACCGACAGTCTGAAACACACAACAGACTGTCGGTAAGAAAGGAGGAAAACATGAAAAAAAGCAATTAACTTTACTGAAAAAACGGGAATATTTTTTTCTTTTCATACGGTTCCGAACGGTATGAAACAAACTGATATCCCGTCTGCTCTACAACCTTTTTGAGTTCATCCTGCGGAATGTCATCTTCGGCAATAATCTCTGTACACTTGTTTTTGTGTGAAGAACTCACTTTAATAACTTTGAAATGATTCCTGATAGCGTCATTCATATGTGACTCACACATTCCGCACATCATGCCCTCTATGCCTGCCATTATCTTTACCAATGCCTGCACCCCATTCCGCTCAAAAACTTTATATACATTTTAACCTATATTTTCATATTTGTCAATAGAATTTTTGTAAAAATTTCCGTTTCATGCACCAATCATTACATTTTATTTTTATTCTTTTAAAGAATTTTTTTATTGAAAATCTGTTGTATAATATCTTTTTAAGCAGTAAGAATTTAAAAGGATGTGTTCTGATGGTCAGAATCGGTCTTGATATAGGCTCGACAACCGTGAAATGCGTTGTACTTGATGAAAATAACAAAATTATATATGAAATTTATGAAAGACATTATTCACAAATCACTGAAAAGATATCCGACCTCTTGCAAAGAGTGAAAAATCAAGTGAAAGATATGGACAATGCCGTGATTGCCATGTCAGGTTCGGCAGGTATGGGAATTGCCGATGCCTGTGGTATCGACTTCATACAGGAAGTCTATGCAACAAGAGTTGCCGCCAAAACTTTCATTCCCGATACAGATGTTGTCATTGAACTCGGCGGCGAAGATGCAAAAATTTTATTTCTTTCAGGCGGCATGGAAGTCAGAATGAACGGTTCATGTGCAGGCGGTACGGGGGCTTTCATTGACCAGATGGCTACACTCTTGAATGTCCCCATTGAACAGCTCAACGAACTTGCCGAAAAACATGAAAAAACTTATACTATCGCTTCACGCTGCGGTGTCTTTGCCAAAACAGACATTCAGCCGCTTTTGAATCAGGGGGCTAAAAAAACCGATATCGCTGCAAGTATCTTCATGGCTGTCGTGAATCAGACGATTGCAGGACTTGCACAAGGTCGTGAAATCAAGGGCAATATTGTATATCTGGGCGGTCCTCTCACATTTATCCCGCAACTTCGTGCAGGCTTTGACAAGGCTCTCAAAACAAAGGGTATCTGCCCCGAAAATTCCCTTTATTACGTTGCCATGGGTGCGGCTTTATGTGCAGAAAAAGGCGCAGACTTCGACAGCGTTATCCGAAAAATTGAAGTCTACAGGGGTACGGGCAATTTTGCCTTTAACAAGCCGCTTTTCAGAACTCAGGCAGAGCTTGACGAATTCAGGCAAAGACATTCCAAAGCTACCGTTAAAAAAGGCAATTTAAAGAATTTTAACGGAAATGTCTTTATCGGCATTGATGCAGGCTCAACTACTGTAAAAGCCGTTGCCATTTCGGAAGACAATACTCTGCTTTATTCGGAATATCTCTCCAACAGCGGCAATCCTGTTCCCATTGTCAAAAACTTCCTTGAACACATCTATGAAATCAATCCCGATATAAAAATCACTTCTTCCGCTGTGACGGGTTACGGTGAAGAAATCATTAAAAATGCTTTCAGCATTGACTACGGCATTGTTGAAACAGTCGCACATCTCACTGCCGCCAAAAGTTTCATGCCCGATGTTGAATTCGTTATAGATATCGGCGGTCAGGATATCAAATGCTTTAAGATTCGTGGCGGTGTCATTGATAATATCTTTCTCAATGAAGCCTGTTCTTCGGGCTGCGGCTCATTTTTGCAGACGTTCGCCAATGCCCTCGGCTATTCCTCCGAAGAATTTTCAAAACTCGGACTCCTTGCCAAACAGCCTGTCGATTTAGGCTCAAGATGTACCGTTTTCATGAATTCCTCCGTGAAACAGGCTCAAAAAGACGGTGCAACTATTGAAGATATCTCAGCAGGACTTTGTTTAAGCGTTGTCAAAAATGCCCTCTATAAAGTAATCCGTGTGGCAAGTCCCCGTGAACTCGGTAAAAAAATCGTTGTGCAGGGCGGCACGTTCTTAAATGACGCTGTACTGCGTGCCTTTGAACAGGAAATGGGCACTGATGTTATCCGCCCCGAAATTTCAGGTCTGATGGGTGCTTATGGTGCGGCTTTATTCGCTAAATCAAAATCATCTGCCGATTCCAAATCAACTGTATTGACTCCCAAACAGCTTTCCGAATTCGTGCATGAAATCAAATCCATCAACTGCGGTGGGTGCAGTAATAACTGCCGTCTGACTGTGAATACATTCAGTGACGGACGAAAATTTATTGCAGGAAACCGCTGTGAAAAACCTGTCACCAAAAAATCTCCCGATGAGAGTTTTAATATCTATCAGTATAAATTACAGCTTTTGAAAAGCTATACTCCCAAACAGGGCAAACGTGGCAAAATCGGTATCCCTTTAGGCTTGAATATGTTTGAACTCCTGCCTTTCTGGTATACTTTCCTGACGAAACTCGGCTTTGAAGTCATCACTTCCCCGTTCTCCAACAGAAAATTATATCTGCACGGTCAGCAGACTATCCCCTCAGATACCGTTTGTTTCCCTGCAAAACTTATGCACGGTCATGTACAATGGCTTCTCGATAACGGCATTACCAATATTTTCTATCCCTGTATGTCCTACAACTTTGATGAAGATTTGGGCGATAATCACTATAACTGCCCCGTTGTTGCCTACTATCCCGAAGTCATTTATTCCTATGCAAAGGATATTCAGGGCGTGAAACTGTTCCATGAATTCGTGGGAATCCACCGCCCGAAAGACTTCCCGAAAAAAATTTATGAACAGCTTAAAAATTACTTTGACGGCATTTCGCTCAAAGAAGTAAAAGCCGCTGCAAAAGCCGCTTATACGGAATATGAAAGCTATCTCCAAAAAATCCGTGATTACGGTGACGATATTATCAAACGTGCAGAAGAACAGGGCAAACAAATTATTGTACTGGCAGGTCGTCCGTATCATGCCGATCCTGAGATAAATCACGGCATTGATAAACTCATTACCAGCTTTGATGTCGCACTGATATCCGAAGATGTCGTAAGCTGCAAAGTGCATGAAAAAATCCATACAGACGTTCTTAACCAATGGACATATCATTCCAGAATGTATGCGGCTGCGGAATACGTCAGCAAGCACCCGAATATGAATCTGGTTCAACTTGTTTCATTCGGCTGCGGTGTTGATGCTATCACGACTGATGAAGTCCGTGCCATTCTCGAACATCACGGAAAAATCTATACCCAGATAAAAATTGATGAAATCACCAATTTAGGTGCCGTCAAGATTCGGTTGAGAAGTCTTTTGGCGACGATAAAATGAGTGTGGAGAGTTGAGAGTTGAGAGTGAAGTTTTTTTGGAACTTTCCATCTTGAAAGAAAGGATATATGACTATGGCTGAATTGATTTATGACAAAACAGGCAGACTGCTTTTCACCAGAGAAATGAAAGAAGAATATACCATTCTTCTGCCCATGATGGCAAAAATACATTTTCATATATTAAAAAATGTTTTCGTACATTACGGCTATAAAGTCCGCCTGCTTGAAACCGAAGGTCCCGAAATCGCACAAGTCGGCTTGAAATACGTTCATAATGACACCTGTTATCCTGCACTTTTAGTAATCGGTCAGTTTATACAGGCTCTGCAAAGCGGTAAATATGATGTCAATAAAACTGCCCTTATGATTACGCAAACGGGCGGCGGCTGTCGTGCATCAAATTATATACACCTTCTCCGAAAAGCCCTTGTGAAAGCAGGTTTTGAGCAAGTGCCCGTTATATCGCTCAATCTTTCGGGCTTGGAAAAAAACAGCGGATTTCAATTAACTTTACCTATGATAAGACGGCTTGCCGCAGGGCTTATTTACGGTGATATGCTTATGAGCCTTGACAATCAGGTCAAACCCTATGAACTCAATAAAGGCGACAGTGCCGCACTTATTGCAGAGTGGACTCAAAAATTGACGGACATTCTGGCAGGCGGTCACGGTTTCCGCAGAAAAGAAATTGCAAAGATTCTTGATGAAATTGCAGAGGATTACTCTAAAATCCCGATACAGAAAACTCCCAGAATAAAAGTCGGCATTGTCGGTGAAATATATGTAAAATACTCCAGTCTTGGCAATAATAATCTCGAACAGTTTTTATATGAACAGGGCTGCGAAGTGAATATGCCCGGAATGATGGGCTTCATGATGTTCAAGATTGACAACAGGCTTGAAGATTATAAACTCTATGGCGGCAGTAAACTCAAATATATTGCCGTTGAAAAACTTCTGAACTATCTCAAAGAACTGGAACAGATGGTCGTGAACAGTCAGATAAAATACGGTTTCACGCCTATCACGAAATATGAGCATACAAAATCTCTTGTCAAGGGCGTTGTCGGTTACGGCAGCAAAATGGGTGAAGGCTGGCTTCTCACAGGCGAAATGCTCGAACTCGTGGAAAGCGGTTTTGAAAATATTGTCTGTACACAGCCTTTCGGCTGTCTGCCGAATCATATCAACGGCAAAGGCATGATACGTCAGATAAAACAGAAACACAGCAAGGCGAATATCGTTGCCATTGACTATGACCCGGGTGCTCCCCGTGTCAATCAGGAAAACCGCATTAAACTCATGCTTGCCGTTGCAAAAGAGGAACTCAGCAACACGCAGCCCGATAAAAAGCCCGTTACGGTCAAAGTCAAAGCCGTTGCCAAAAGTGAGGATTGATATTCTATGAAAAAATGGGAACAGCTTCCCCCGAAATTTCAGAATGACAGCGTGAAACCCTATTACGACATTCTGAAAAAAAGAACTGCAAGCCTGATTATAAAAAGAATTTTTGATATTATATTAGGCTTGATTTTAACGGTAATCGCACTTCCCTTTATGCTGATAATAGCAGTATGGATAAAATGCGATTCCAAAGGAAAAGTTTTTTTTCTGCAAAGGCGTGTCACGACTTACGGCAGAGTTTTTCATATCTTCAAATTTCGCACAATGGTTTCAAATGCCGAAAAACTCGGTACACAGGTCACTGTACAAAATGACAGCCGTGTCACAAAAGCAGGTAAATTTCTCAGAAAATGCCGTTTGGATGAATTGCCGCAGCTTTTCAACGTCCTCAAAGGCGATATGTCATTTGTAGGCACACGTCCCGAAGTCGAAAGATACGTTGACAGATACTCAGATGAAATGCTTGCCACGCTCTTAATGCCCGCAGGGATAACTTCCCTTGCAAGCATTCAATTCAAAGATGAAGAAAAACTTCTTGACGGTGCGGAAAATCCCGATGACGTTTATGTGAATGATGTTCTTCCGCAGAAAATGAAATATAACCTTGAATATATCAACAAATTCAACTTTTTCTATGATATCAAATTAATGTTCATGACATTTTTTGCAGTATTGAAATAAAAAAACGTGTCAGTCCCATTTTCTCTCATGGACTGACATTTTTAATGGAGGAAAATATTTATGAGATTGCTTTTTGAAATCGACAGACAAAACTATCAAAAAGGCGGCACTTCCACCGCAAGACCGTCTGTTCGTGGCATTATCATTAAAAACGGCAAAATCGCCATGATACATAGCCTTACATACGACTATTACAAATTCCCCGGCGGTGGCATTGAAAATAACGAAAATCACATTGATACTCTTATCCGTGAAGTCATGGAGGAAAGCGGCTTGAAAGTCATTCCCGATTCCGTCCGTGAATACGGCTTTGTACACCGCATTGAAAAAGGCAATTCCGAAGATATTTTCATACAGGATAATTATTATTATCTTTGCAATGCAGAAAATACCGTATATCAGCAGAATCTTGACCAATATGAAGATGAAGAAAAATTCACGCTCGAATGGGTATC
>CADCJK010000079.1 GCA_902801715.1 uncultured Ruminococcus sp.
GTATCTGAAAAATCACTTGTTTCATGCAAATATTCTTCATCAAGATATTTTTCGCCCGATAATATACCTTTAAGGCTTGTTTTACCTGTGCCGTTAATGCCTGCTATGCTAATGTATTCTTTCATATATCAGAACTCCGTTTTGATACTTCTCAGGAACATATCCGACAGACATTCTTTAGCGGTGATTCTGCCGTTGATGACGTTATAGACCGCCTGACAGATGGGAAGTTCTACATTATATTTCTGTCCGAGATACACAAGGGCTTTTGTCGTATCAACGCCCTCAGCCAATTTATCGAATTTTTCACCGCTGACGAGCATTTCACCGAAACGCCTGTTATGGCTGTATTTGGAAAAAAGCGTTGCTTCATAGTCGCCTAAATGGCACAAGCCATAGGCAGACAGTTCATTTCCGCCCATCGCTTTTATTAAACGTGAAATTTCCCTCGTACCCCTTGACATGAGAGCACCTTTAAGAGAGGATACATTCAGACCGTCAAGCATACCTGCGGCAATTCCTATGGTATTTTTGGCGGCTGCACCGATTTCCGTACCAATTAAATCATTTCCGACATAGAATCGAATCAATTCACTCGAAAATTCACGGATAAGTTCATGTTTCAAATCACTGTGACGGGAATCAATGACCATGCAGTTGGGAATGCCCCTGCTGAAATCCTGCGGATGTCCGGGACCTACCCATACAGCCACCTGCGTTTCTTCGGGAACGAATTCTTCCACTATTTCAGTAAGGCGTTTACCCGTTGAAACTTCAATGCCCTTCATGCATAAAACGATTTTTTTGCCCTTGATATCAAATTCAGCGACTTTCGGCATGAAAGAACGTACCGCCTGAGAGCTTATTGAAATAATCATGACATCGGCACTTTCCACGGCATTTTCAAGGTTATCCGTCACTTTAATGCTTTCCCTGAAAGTCAGCATATTATTTTTTCTTGTATCTCTTATTTCAATGAATTGAGGAGCGTCGGAAAGTCCCCAAATTGTGACGTTATGACCGATTTTATCAAGATACCATGCAATAAAAGAACCCCATCTTCCGCAGCCTAAAAGAGTTATATTCATAAAAAAATCCCCCGTTCTCAAAATCTGAAAATATTATAGCATATATTTTCAGAAAAATCTATAAAATATTGGAAAAAGATTTGAACTTTTCGTAATAAATGTGATATAATATAGAAAAGTTTTTTTGAAAAAAGAGGGAGTTTGAATGAAAATCATCATTGTAGGCTGCGGCAAGATAGGTTCAACTATCCTTGACAGCCTTGTTGAAGAAGGGCATGACGTTGTAGGCATTGATACAGATGAAAAAGTCGTCAATGAAATGATGAATATGTATGATATCATGGGCGTTTGCGGCAGCGGCACGGATTATGCCATGTTACAGGAAGCAGGCGTGGAAAATGCCGAAATTTTCATCGCCGCCACGTCGCTTGATGAACTGAATATGATAAGCTGTTTCATGGCAAAAAAAATGGGGGCTAAACATACGATTGCCCGAATCAGAAATCCCGAATACAATCTTGAAAATCTGGGATTTCTCAAACAGCAGCTGGATTTGTCCATGGCAATCAATCCGGAATCGCTGGCGGCGGTGGAGATGTTCAATATATTGCAGTTACCGTATGCCGTGAAGATACAGACCTTTTCACAAAGAAATTTTGAAATTATCGAAATGATAATAAAAGAGGGTTCGGCACTGGCAGGCATGAAACTCATGGATTTGAGAAACAAATTCAAGGCGAAATTCCTGATATGCGTGGTGCAGAGGGGAGAGGAAGTCTACATACCTTCGGGAACTTTTGAACTGCAGGCAGGCGACAAAATCGGCTTGACGGCATCAATTCCCGAAATACAGAAACTCATGCGTTCACTCGGCATGGAAAATAAAAAGGCAAGAAATGTCATGATACTGGGCGGAAGTAAAATAGCCTATTATCTGGCAAGAATGCTGCTGGCATCGGGCAACGGTGTGAAAATCATTGAACAGAATCATGAAAAATGTGATGAACTTTCGGCAAGTCTGGATAAGGCGGTTGTCATTGAAGGGGACGGTGCACAACAGGAGTTGCTTCTGGAAGAAGGTCTGAAAAATATTGATGCATTCGTGGCACTCACGGGCATGGACGAGGAAAATATATTGATATCCATATTTGCGGCAAATCAGAAAGTGCCTGCGGTCATTTCAAAAATCAACAGAAATGAATTAGCCAACATGGCGGCTAAACTCGGACTGGACTGTATCATTTCACCGAAAAGAATTGTATCCGATGTCATCGTGAGATATGCAAGGGCTTTGGAGAATTCAAGAGGCAGTAATGTCGAAACCCTTTACAATATCATGGACGACAAGGCGGAAGTGCTTGAATTCAATGTCAGGGCGGATTTCAAGCAGGTGAATATTCCGCTGCGTGACCTTGAACTGAAAAAGAATATTTTGATTGCAGGCATTATCCGTGACAGAAAGCCGATTATTCCGTCAGGTGATGATTTTATCATGAAGAATGATAAAGTGATAGTGGTAGTGGCGTCAGACCAAAGGCTGAATGACCTTTCGGATATTATCAAGTGAGGGCTTTGCAATGAACAGACGAATGATTTTTTACACCGTGGGGCAGATTGTCGGACTGGAAGGAATTGTATTCATTCTGCCATTGATGGTATCGCTTTGCTATTGGGAAGAAACAAGCATGATATGCTTTGCAATATCGCTTGTATCGGCACTTGTTCTGGGCGGTTTGATGATGTTGATATCCAAGCCGAGCAATAAAGTCATTTATGCAAGAGAGGGTTTTATTATCGTGACATTTGCATGGATAGCCCTTTCGGCAATAGGCAGTGTGCCGTTTGTGATAAGCGGAGAAATTCCCAATGTATTTGACGCATTTTTTGAAACGGTCAGCGGATTCACGACAACGGGTGCGTCGATTCTGACAGACGTGGAAAGCATGAGTCACGGAATGTTATTCTGGAGAAGTTTCACGCACTGGCTGGGCGGTATGGGAGTACTTGTCTTGATAATGGCGATTATCCCGAAAAATTCGGGAACGGATTCGGGACGAGCCATGCATATCTTTCGTGCGGAAATGGCAGGACCAATCATTGGAAAGCTCGTTCCGAAAGCCAAAGATACCGCCAAAATACTGTATTTCATTTATCTGGGCATGACATTGCTGGAATTTTTCTTTTTGGTGATTGGCGGAATGCCTGTTTTTGACAGTATCATACACGCAGTCGGAACGGCAGGTACAGGCGGTTTCGGTATCAAAGCGGATTCCCTTGCAGGTTACAGCCCCTATTCACAATGGGTTATCACGATTTTCATGATTTTATTCGGAGTGAATTTCAATTTATTCTATTTTATTATTCTAAAGAGATTCAGGGCAGTTTTCACAAACAGGGAATTATGGGTATATCTCTCCACGATATTGATTTCCATAGGCATTATCACATGGAATATCATGCCGATTTACAATAATTTTTCGGATTCATTAAGACATTCCTCTTTTCAGGTGGCAGGAATCATTTCTTCCACGGGATTTGCAACGGCTGATTTCAATCAATGGCCGCAGCTTTCCAAGAATATCATGTTTTTATTGATGTTCATGGGCGGTTGTGCAGGTTCCACGGCAGGCGGTCTGAAAGTGTCAAGAGTTATCATTCTTTTCAAGATTATTCAGAAAGATATCCGCAGATTGCTTCACCCCCGTTCCGTCACTTCCGTAAAATTAGAGGGCAAGGCTCTGGACAACAATACACTTTCAAGTGTAAGTACCTATTTTGCATTGTATATGGTTTTGCTGTTCGGAACGTTTCTGCTGATATCCTTTGAACCGCTCAGCTTTGAAACGAATATGAGTGCGGCTGTTTCATGCCTGAATAACATAGGTCCGGGATTCGACCAGGCAGGACCAATGAACGGCTATGCAGTATATTCCGATTTTTCCAAAGTCGTTCTTTCGATTGCCATGCTTCTGGGCAGGCTCGAAATTTATCCGATAGTGCTTGCTTTCTATCCGCATACATGGACGAAAAAATAATTTAAAAGGATTGTATTTATGAGTAAATTAACAGATATTTCATACGTTAAAAATATTCTTGCAAAACATGGTTTTACATTTTCAAAGGCTCTCGGACAGAATTTTTTAATCAATCCGTCGGTGTGTCCGAAAATGGCGGAAATGTGCGGCTGCAGTGAAACTGTCGGTGTAATAGAGATAGGTCCCGGTGCAGGCGTATTGACAAGTGAACTCGCCAAAACGGCATATAAAGTCGTTGCCGTTGAACTCGATAAAAGGCTTTTGCCCGTTCTGGAAGAAACGCTTTCCGAACATGATAACGTGGAAGTCATCAACGGTGATGCCATGAAACTCGATTTCAAAAAGCTGATTGAAGAAGAATTCAATAACGGGGAAGTGGTGCTATGTGCCAATCTGCCGTATTATATCACTTCACCCGTCATCATGAGATTACTCGAAGAAAAATTGCCTGTCAATTCATTAACCGTGATGGTGCAGAAAGAGGCAGCGGAAAGAATATGTGCCGCCCCCGGTACGAGAGAATCGGGAGCGATAAGTGCAGCGGTGAATTATTATGCAGAGCCGGAAATGCTTTTCAAAGTATCGGCAGGGAGTTTTCTGCCGGCACCCAAAGTCGATTCCGAAGTGATAAAGCTGAGGATATTAAAAAAACCGCCTGTTGCGGTCAATGATGAAAAGATGTTTTTCAGAGTCGTGAAAGCGGCATTCATGCAGAGAAGAAAAACAGCCGCCAACTCTTTAAGTGCAGGTTTGGGGATTCCCAAAGCCGAGATAAATTCTTTGCTTGAACAATCGGGGATTTCTCTTTCCGCCAGAGCGGAAAATTTCACCATGCAGGATTTTGCGGATATTGCCAATTTGTTGAGTGAATGAAGAAAAGACAGCACATCAATTCAGTGTGCTGTCTTTATTTTGTGAAAGTCAGGTTTTACAAGCAGATGTTTTTCGATTTTATAGGAGAAAATCGCAAAAAGCACACCCATTGCCGAACCAATCATGACATCGGTGGGGAAGTGCATATACAGATACAGCCTTGAAAAAGCAATCATTGCCGCAAGCAGATACATACAGATACCGACTTTTTTGTTATAGAAAAAAATGATGGTAGCCGCTCCGAATGCAAACATACTGTGTCCCGAGGGGAATGAAAAGAAATCCTTTTCAGGCGGGATAATCAGATTGAAAGATTCATTGAGAATATACGGTCTTAATCTCTGCACGATATTTTTGAAAATGAGATTGCAGACAATCGTGTTGATGACAATATTGAAAGTAAGTGATATGCCGAGTTTTCTTTTTTGCTTGGAAGCAAGGCAAAGAATGGCTATTACGATCCACAATATTGACCATTGACCGAGAAATGTGATACAGGGTATGAGTTTATCGAGAAAACTTGTTCTTATATTCTGAATTGCGTTAAGGACTGTAAATTCCCATTCCATAAAAAAATCTCTCCTGTCAGAATGCCGCATAGTCGTCAGTCTGACAAAAGGCATTCTCTATATGATTGATATGTATATTTTTGTCATAAATAATTTCTATCACGTCAAAGCGTGGCTGTAAATCCGTGGGATTTTCTTCAAGATAAATGGCGGCTGTCGTGATGATACGTTTTTGTTTGCGTCTGTCAACGGCTTCGGCAGGAGTTGAATACGAGTTTTTATGCCGAGTCTTGACTTCTGCAAAGACGATATATTCGGAATTTTTAATAATAATGTCAATTTCACCGTAACGGGAACGGTAATTTCTGTCCACAAACTCATAGCCGTTGGAAATGCAGTGGGCAAGGGCAATATGTTCGCCCATGTCACCGATTGTTTTAGTTGTCATTTTGTTTATCCTTGAGGAGTTTTTTCAGGAATGACGGACGGTGTATTTCACAAGTGCCGAATTCAAGGATTTTTTCACGGTGCAGTTTCGTGCCGTAGCCCTTGTGCTGTTCAAAGCAGTATTCAGGATATTTTTGAGCCATGTCCAGCATGAGTCTGTCACGGGTGACTTTGGCAAGAATAGAGGCGGCGGCAATGCTATGTGAAAGGGAATCGCCTATCACGATGGCAACACGGATATTATTGAAATTCGGAGTTTTATTGCCGTCAACGAGAATGAAATCAGCTTTTACGGAAAGTCCCTCAACGGCACGTTTCATGGCAAGCATGGCGGCATTGCGAATATTGAGTTTCTCGATTTCATCAACGCTTGCAAAGGCGATATGATAGGCAAGCGCATTTTCTTTGATTTTATCAAAAAGTTCTTCACGCTTTTTGGCGGAGAGCTTTTTGGAGTCATTCACGCCCTCAACGGTCACGCCCTCGGGGAATATGACGGCAGCGGCACATACAGGACCTGCCAAAGGACCTCTGCCGGCTTCATCGACACCGCATATATTCTGATAGCCCAGAGCAATATATTTTTTTTCATAGGCAAGCATATCCATTTCAGATTCTGACATTTTTACACTCCTCTGCTTTATCAAGAGTTATTTTGCCCAGAGTGGCATTTCTGAATTCATCAAGGACAGCGGCAGCCGCACGTTCCGTATTGATTTCACCGCCTGCCATCAGCATACCACGCTTTCTGCCGACGGATTCCAGAATTTCATAGCCCTGTAAATGTTTGATTTCGGTGCTTTCGAGTTTGTACCTTGCACAAAGTTTATCTGTATGATTGTCACGCAGATATTCAAGTAATCTGCCGGCAAGATGTTCCGTATCTAAAATTTCATCTTTCACGGAACCGATATAAGCCAGTTTTTCACCGACATTTTTATCATCGAATTTATGCCATAGCACACCGGGGGTATCGAGCAGGTCAAAGCCTTTACCGATGGTGAACCACTGATTGCCACGGGTAACGCCCGGACGGTCCTCGACTTTGGCACGATTTTGTTTTGCCATTCTGTTGATGAAAGAGGATTTGCCGACATTCGGAATACCTACTATCATGACTTTGATAGTTCTGCCGGTCATGCCCTTATCTTCCCATGATTTGATTTTATCGGCAAGGAGATTTTTCACGGTCGGAATGAACAGATTCAGACCTTTGCCTGTTTTGCAGTCAACGGCAATGGCATGAATGCCACGTTCTTTGAAAGCGTTGAGCCATTTTTTCGTTTCATTTGGATCTGCCATGTCGCATTTGTTGAGAATGACCATGCGGGGCTTGTTATTGATAATGCCACGCAAATCGGGATTACAGCTTGAATAGGGGACACGGGCATCAAGGAGAATTGCCACGGCATCAATGAGTTTAAGCTGAGATTGAATCTGTCGTCTGGTTCTGGTCATGTGACCGGGAAACCACTGTATATTTTTAAGTTCTTCCATATTGTCACCTTATGAATTATAATAGACTGTTCCGAATTTGTCGAAGGGGGCAAAGCGGAACTGAGCTTTTCCGATAATATTGTTGACGGGAATCAGACCGATATCCTTGCTTCTGCTGTCGAGAGAGCCTTCACGGTTGTCGCCCATGACAAAGACATAGCCTTCGGGAATGATATTATTATAATCTTCGAGTGAAACGGAATTGGAAAGCTGTCTTGTTTTGCCCTTGATATAGGGTTCATACTGCACAACGCCGTCCACGATAACTTCATTGGTGTCATAATTGATGTCAAGACGCTGACCGCCCACGGCAATGACTCTTTTAATAATCGGGTCGCTGTAGATATTTCCGTGACTGATAATGATAATATCACCGTTTTGAGGGGTATACATGAAATTGGTAACAAGAAGTCTGTCCTGGTCCTGCAGGGTATCCGTCATGGAATTACCGCTGACAGTGACCTGTCTGACAAAGAATGTCAGTACAAAGGTTATCAGTATTGTTCTCATAAGTGCTTTTTTCCACCTTATTATATTATATAGGCATGGGCATTATTCCCTCCCACATCATTCTTTCAACTTCAGATTATAAAGTGCAAAATTACATAAATTC
>CADCJK010000080.1 GCA_902801715.1 uncultured Ruminococcus sp.
TTGATTTCGGTGATGACGTTCCTGCAGCACCGATGACATATCAGCCTGCACCGCAGCAGCCGGCAGCACCTCGCAGAACAGTGTCAACTCCGATGAAAACACCGCAGAATGCACAGGTAAATCCTGTTTCAACGGAACATTCCAAGATAAAGGAAACGACCAATGCATTTGGTAAAAAGAAAATAGATGTAGATGTAACACCGCTTGAACAGCGTTCAGACGTATGGACTTGTCCGAACTGCGGAAAGATTATGCCGAACTATGTAGGCACTTGCGGTTGTGGTGAAGTAAAGCCGTTTGATTTCGGTGATGATGTGCCTGCGGCACCGATGACTTACAACAGACAGCCTGTTGCACAGCCTGCACCGCAGAGAACGGCTGCAAGACCGATGAAAACACCGCAGAATGCACAGGTGAATCCCGTTTCAACGGAACATTCCAAGATAAAGGAAACGACCAATGCATTCGGTAAAAAGAAGATTGACGTTGAAGTAACGCCGCTTGAACAGCGTGCAGATGTTTGGACTTGCCCCAACTGCGGCAAAGTTATGCCGAACTATGTAGGCACTTGCGGCTGCGGTGAAATCAAGCCGTTTGATTTTTAATGCATAATTGATAAAAAAATTTCCGGCTCTCAAAGAAAAAACTTTGGGAGTCGGATTTTTTGGCATAAAAAAGCATAGCAGCCTTTTTTTGACTGCTATGCGGATTTTTTTGATTATTTCTGAACGAGTGCCATTGTATCCCTTGCGATAACGAGTTCTTCGTTTGTCGGGATAACGAATACGTCTACTGTGGAATCGGGGGTAGAGATCTTGCCTTCAACGCCACGAATGGCTTTTGCATTGAGGTCTGCATCAACTTTCACGCCCATGTATGCCAGATTATTGCATACATTGATACGGTGTGAACACTGATTTTCACCGATACCTGCCGTGAATACGATAGCATCTACTCCGCCGAGTGCTGCCGTATAGCTGCCGATGTATTTCAGAATCTGATATTCGAGAATGTCGATGGCAAGCTGTGCACGGGCATTTCCGCTTTCAGCGGCAGCCGTTACGTCACGGTCATCGGAAGATACACCGGATATGCCGAGAAAACCGGATTTTTTATTAAGGAGGGTATCCATTTCAGACGGTGTGAAGCCTTCTTTTTCAGCGATGAAAGTGACAACGGACGGGTCAAGGCAGCCTGTTCTTGTACCCATCATGATACCGTCAAGAGGAGTCAGTCCCATACTTGTATCAATCACTTTACCGTCTTTGATGGCTGTGATAGAGGAACCGTTGCCAAGGTGACAGGTGATGATTTTAATATCTTTAATGTCCTTGCCCATTAGCTCTGCACAACGCTGTGAAACATATCTGTGAGAAGTTCCATGGAAGCCGTATCTTCTCACGGCATATTTCTCATAATATTCATAGGGTACGGGATATGTAAATGCTTTCGGGGGCATCGTGGAATGGAAAGCGGTATCGAATACGACAACTTCGGGAACTTCCGTGCCGAAAACGTCCAGACAAGCTCTGATGCCCTGCACATGAGCGGCATTATGCAGCGGTGCAAGGGGAATAAGGCTTTCTATGCCTTTAATGACATCTTCATTGACAAGAACGGATTCACTGAACAGAGCACCGCCCTGCACGATTCTGTGACCGATAGCGGAAACTTCGTCAAGATTCTTGATAACGCCGTATTCTTCGCTGATAAGGGCATTTTTTATCTGCACAAAAGCCTCTGTATGATTGTTCATGACAACATCTGTTTCATAGACTCTGCCGTCACCGGTAGTGTGTTTGAAGTGACCGTCCACACCGATTCTTTCACAGTTGCCTTTTGCGATAACGCTTTCGTCGTCCATGTCTATGAGCTGATACTTCATAGATGAACTGCCCGCATTGATAACAAGTATTTTCATTGAAACAAAACCTCCTGATATATTTTTATTGTAAAAAATTCATTCCAATGATATAATAATACTACAAATATAAAAGAAATTCAATATTTTTTTGTTAATTTTACTTGCTGTTACAATAAAAAATTTTTAAGATTCATATATTTGTATGTTTTTTTGCATTTTCCTGTCGATGTAATGGAAACCATTTACAAAAAATTCACAATATATTAACAATCTTTTTTCGTATTCGATATTATGTTTGCCTTGAAAAAAGTAGACTATAGTGGTATAATGATTTTGTTAAGAAATGTAATTTCTTGACGGATTTTGTGGAGGTGCGATTATGGCAAAAGGAGAAAACAGATTGAAGATTCTTTATGTTCTGGACATTTTGAAACAGAACAGTAAAAAATACGGTTCCGATGAATCAGGCAGATTTATGAGTGCAAATCAGCTCTCAAAAGAACTGTTTGACAAACATAAACTCACGTCTGACAGGAAATCTATTTACAGCTATATAAAAAGTCTTGAAGACTACGGATGCGAATTTGAAAAAACAAAGGGTGGCTGTTATCTTTTGAGCTGTCCGAATGATTCTTCCAAGTATTCTTTTGAAACAGCCGAACTCAAGGCGATAGCGGATACACTTGTGCTTTCACGTTTTTATCCCGCATCGAAAACCAAGAAAACGATCAAGAAACTGGAACATCTTCTTCCGAATGAGTCGATATCCCTCAAGGGAGAGAATGTGTTCATTGACAATGCAATCAAAAGCGATAATCAGGCGGTCATATATAACATAGACAATATTTTTCACGCTATCAATCAGGATAAGCAGATATCTTTCAGTTACTACAGCATAGAAGTCGAATTCGGTGCAAACGGCAATCACTTTATAACAAAGTACCGTACCGAAAACGGCAAAAAGAAGGTGTATATTCAGAGTCCCTTTCATCTTCTCTGGAAAAATGATACATACTATCTTCTGACATTTGACAGTGCCACGCAAAAAGAACGTACATTCCGTGTGGACAGGATGCGTGATGTCATTGTTCAGAACGGTTCCGATAATACGACTGACCTCAGGCGTGACGGAAAGGATTATTTTTCCAAAATAGATGTCGTGGAATATGCGAATACGATTTTTGATATGTTTGGCGGTGAAAAGAAAAATATTTCTTTGCGTGTCAAAAAGAGTCTTGCAAAGGTCATTGCCGACAAGTTCGGCAAAAAAGTAAGTGTCTATCATGATATGTATGATGACGATGACTTTTTTCTTTGTTCCGTCAACGTGCAGCAGAGCAAGACATTCTTTTCATGGCTGAGCAATTTCGGAAACGATGTGCAGATTACCTATCCTGCCGATGTCCGTCAGGATTATGTGAAGTATCTGAAATCTATCCTTGACGGCTACGATTCCCTTGAAATGCTTGAACATCAGAAATAAAAAAAATAACCCCTTGAAGTGTTCCAAAACTTCAAGGGGATTTCTGATTTAATCGAAAGTGCCGTCACCGTCTATCATGGAAAACAAAAAGTGTATATAGCTTTCCTGATAACCGATGAATTCACCGCAGCCTATCATATCGAGAATTTCAGCTTCATTTGCCCATTTGACAGCCTGCACTTCCTCTTTCTGAAGTGTCAGCTCATCAAGTGAAACATTCGTTCTGACAAGATAAACGTCATCAAAGCCGTCTTTGAACGGCACAGTAAGTTTCGGCAGGATATCGGACATATCCATATTGATTCCCAGTTCTTCCAAAAGTTCTCTCTGCACACCCTGCCAGCTTGTTTCGCCTGCACGGACCTGACCGCCTACTGTTAAATCCCACAGATTCGCAAAATGCTTTTGCGTTGTCTGCCTTTGCTGTATGAGCATTTCATCTTTATCATTGAACAGACATATATGAATAACAAGTCTGTAAGTGCCGTTGGGGAGTTTTTCACCCCTGAAAGCCGTTTGATTCAAAAGTTGTCTGTTTCTGTCGTATAAATCAATTTTTTCCATTTTTTTCTTTCCTTTTATCAATCAGATTTTTTCTGCAACTTCGCCCTTTTTCTTGTAAATGCTGTTTTCGCTGACATATCCACGAACCATCGAAAGCGGATAAATATTTGTATTCCTGCCGACAACCGTACCGGGATTCAATACGGAATTGCAGCCGACTTCCACGTTATCACCGACAATTGCACCAAACTTTTTCAAGCCTGTTGCAAGTCTTTCCTCTCCGACGGGGATAGTGACAAGGCTTTTATCGGATTTCAGATTTGATGTGATAGAACCTGCACCGAGATGTGCTTTATAGCCTAAAATCGAATCGCCTACATAGTTGTAGTGGGGAACTTGTGCATTGTTGAAGATAAGACAGTTTTTGAGTTCGGTTGAATTGCCTATGACTGCATTTTCACCTACAATGGCATTTCCCCTGATGAATGCACAGTGCCTTATTTCAGCATTCGGGCATATTATCACAAAATCACCGATATAGGCTGTCGGAGCAACTTTTGCACTTTTGGCTATCCAGATATGTTCACCTTTTTTTTCATAGATATCTTCGGGAAGGGTTTCACCGATTTGGATAATGAAATCCTTGATTTTAGGCAAAGCCTCCCAGACGTATTCACAATCTTTGAATATATTTCCTGCAATCGTTTTTGACAGGTCAAGCAGATTTTCGGTTTTGAATTGTTCGTACATTGAAATAACCTCCGTTTCAGTATGTCTTTTTGGATAAAATATGTTTTTTGATATATTTCAAGGTTTTTTCCTCGCCGTTATCCTTGAGATATAAAAGCATTTTTTCCAGTAATTTTGCCGTGTCGGGATGTATGAGCAGACGGTCTTTGGATTTTGAGTAATACTCATAAGGATCGGAATCTTTATAGTCTTTTCCTCTGTAGTTTTTGGAAGCTGCCACTCTGTCACAGAACATTTCGACTACATAGTTGAGCGGCATTTTCATGCCTGTCATGCCCTGATTTCCGTCAAGACTGTAATCAATCCAGTATTCAAGATGATGCTTGTTTCTGCCCTTGTGATGCAGCCATGCAGATGTATAGCCTTTTGCCTCTCTTTCGGCATTATTGGGGCTTCTCGTACCCTGATAGTATTTTGCACCTACCAGAAATTCCGTGGGGGAGTACTTCGACAGATCATGCAGAAGTCCCTGTTTATACAAACCAAGTTTGAAACACAGTTCCATTACATATCTTTTATGTCTGTTGATAGTTTTCAGATGTTCCAGCCATTTCATATTACTACACCTCAGCTATATTTTATCACAAATGATTTCTTTTTTAAATATATGCCTGTGAAAAATTTTTTTGAATTTTTTTCAAAAATGGCTTGACATTTTTGAATTGATGTAGTATAATAACTATTGTTGCAAGAGAGAAAAAACATTGGGGAATTGTGTAACGGTAGCACGACAGACTCTGACTCTGTTTGTTGGGGTTCGAATCCCTATTCCCCAGCCATCTAAGGTGTATAAAAAAGATGTCACCGAAAAAAGCTTGATTTTATCAAGCTTTTTTGCATTTTTCGGCAATGTATTTCAAGCCGATTTTCAAAGATGTCAAAAAGGCTTTTTTCCTCAAAATCGGATTCGAACCTTTACAAAACATATTTTCACGATATTTCGGGAGCAGTTTTTCAAAAATTGCTCTCT
>CADCJK010000081.1 GCA_902801715.1 uncultured Ruminococcus sp.
AATAATCAAAAGCTGTATCATGGCAGGAGTGCCTCTGATGATGGCAAGATACAGTTTGCAGATGAAATTGAGGATTTTTAATTTGCCCTGCTGGTCATGAACGGTTCTGACAACTGCCACGAGTGTGCCGATGATAAGACCGATGGCAATGGCAAGGATTGTAATGAGAATGGTATTTCCAAGACCTGCCAGAATATATTGCCATCTGTTGTCGTCAATGAAATTCTGACGGAGTTTATCCGTGAAAGAAAGTGATTTTGTTTTTTGGTTTCCGCCGTCCGAAACAGAGGAAGTGCCTTTATTGATAATAATAACCTGTTTGGAAGTTGTATAAGAGTCGGAGAAATCAACATTCTTTTTTCTGTCTTCCGTAACGGTCATGCCAGCCGCACCGACATCAGCCTTTCCCGACTGAATGGCAGGGAGAATCGAATCAAAAGCCATATTTTCAATTTCCATGTCATAGCCGAGTTCATCACAAATTGCCTGCATGATATCCATGTCGATACCGACAATTTTGCCGTCACTCACATATTCATAAGGGGGGAATTCCGCATTGGTCGCTACGACTAATTTGCCGTTTCTCTTAACGTCTTTTTTCTCATAGGGCATCGTGCCTTTTTCTTCATCAGTGCCTATGTAATTGGTGGCGATTTTTGCAATCGTGCCGTCAGCTTTGAGTTTGGCAAGAGCTTTATTGATATTGTCAAGCAATTCCGTTCTGCCTTTTTTAATGCTGAGGGCATATTCTTCCACGGCAAATTCTTCTTCAAGAATAGCCAGATTGGAATTGACGGCTACAAATGACAATGCAGGCTGTTCGTCAATGATAACGCAGTCGATTTTATTCTGATTAAGGGCTTGAATAGCGTCAGCAGCTTTGGTATATCTTTCAAGATTAGCCGTACCGTTTTTTTCATAGTCCGTAGCGAAAGTATCGCCTGTCGTGCCGAGCTGTACGCCTATATTTTTCCCGATAAGGTCATCAACGGAATTGACAGTATTGCCTGTTGATTCGGCTTGTTTGGGGGCATTCACGATAATGACCTGTTTGGAAGTCGTGTAGGAATCGGAGAAATCCACATTCTTTTTTCTGTCTTCCGTGACGGTCATGCCGGCTGCACCGACAGTTGCCTTTCCCGACTGTATGGCAGGGAGAATGGAATCAAATGCCATGTTTTCAATGACAAGATTCATTTGAAGTTCATCACAAATTGCCTGCATGATATCCATGTCAATGCCGACTATCTGATTGTTTTCAATATATTCATAGGGCTTGAATTCGGCATTGGTGGCAACGATTAAATCACCGTTTATTGATTTTTGCAATCGTGCCGTCATCTTTGAATTTTTTCAGAGCGGCATTGATTTTTGCAAGCAATTCGGAATTGCCCTTTTTCACGCAGAGGGCGTATTCTTCCACGGCAAATTCTTCTTCAAGAATTTTAATGTCGTCATTGACAGCCGTGAAAGAGAGGGCAGGCTGTTCGTCAATGATAACACAATCGACTTTGTGCTGTTTGAGAGCCTGAACAGCGTCAGCGGCTTTGTTATAGCGTTCTATCTTTGCAGAGCCGTCTTTTTCATAGTCCGTTGCAAAGGTATCGCCAGTTGTACCGAGCTGAACGCCTATGGTTTTCCCCACAAGGTCGTCAACTCCGTTGATGGTGCCGTCTTTTTCGTCATCAGCATACACGGCTGTAGAGAATAACATTGAAGTCAGCCATACAGCGATGAGTGTCAGAGCCATAAAGGCAGCAAATGCTCTTTTCGAGCGTTTTTGATGTGCCATTTCTTTAAACCTCCATAAATAAGATAACTACTATTATACTATCTTTCCATGCGGATTTCAATTCACAAAGAGAATAATTTCTATAAAAACTGTAAAAAATACCTTTCCAACTATGCACCCAAAAAGAAAGGAATTATACCTGTCAGAGTATAATTCCGTGAAAATATATTTTGCGGGGCACTTGGGGAACCGTGGGGAAATGTCAGTGCCAACAAATTTTTCCGGTGTTCATGCGTGTTTTTGAATAGTGGGGCAGTGGGGCACTATTTTTTTATATACCTATATAGGAAAGAATATATATATTTTTTTAATACTATATTTCTATATATAGGGTATATATATCATGTTCCCCGAGTGCCCCGGTGCCCCACATCAGTATTCATGCGGGTTTCAGGCTTTTTTGAAGTGCCCCGGAATGCCCCGTCAGTAACAGAGAACTTCATGTCCGTTTTCCGTGACAAGTACCATGATTTCCCATTGGGCAGAGGGCTGTTTATCGGCAGTCGTGACTGTCCAGCCGTCCTCTTTGTCAACGACTATCTTATCACCGCCCATATTCACCATAGGCTCAATCGTGAATATCATGCCGGGGACAAGCAACATTTCTTCGCCTGCCTTTGAAACGTAGCTTACCCACGGATCTTCATGGAATTCCAGTCCGACACCGTGACCGCCTATTTCTCTTACGACTGTATAGCCGTTTTTGACAGCGTGTTCATGTACAGCCTGTCCCATATCGCCCAGATATGACCATGGCTGAACCTTTTCAAGACCTATCTCCACACACTCTTTCACGACATCAACGAGTTTTTTCTTTTCGGGGGAAACTTCTCCTATGCAGAACATTCTTGACGAATCCGAAAAATAGCCTTTATAAATCGTCGAGCAGTCCACATTGACGATATCACCGTCTTTGAGAATGACTTTATCCGAGGGGATACCGTGACAAACCACTTCATTGATAGATGTACAAACACTTTTCGGATAGCCTTCATAATTGAGCGGTGCAGGAATACCGCCTAATTCAGCGGTCTTGCTTGCAACGAGGTCATCAATTTCTTGTGTCGTCATGCCTGCATGAATGTTTTCCGCAACGTAATCGAGTACGGCTATATTGATTTTACAGCTTTCTTTGATAGCCTCTATCTGTTGGGGAGTCTTGATGATGGATTTATCGGGCACTTCATGTCCCTGACTTTTGGCGAAAGATATTTTTTCATCAAATTCCTCATGGCATTTTTTATATTTCTTACCGCTGCCGCACCAGCAGGGTTCATTTCTTCCTAATTTTCCCATAGCGATTGAGTCCTTTCCAGAAAAATATCAGCACATTTCAATTTTGAGCTGAGTGCCGCCAAGCAGATGGAAATGCAGATGGAAAACCGTCTGTCCTGCATTTTTGCCGCAGTTGGTGACGATTCTGTAGCCACTTTCTGCAATGCCGAGTTCCTTTGCGAGTTTGGCGGCAACTTCATAAATATGAGCGATAACGGCACTGTTTTCACTTGTCACTTCATTGACGGAAGCAATATGCATTTTCGGCACGATAAGCACATGAACGGGTGCCATAGGCGAAATGTCATAAAAGGCATATACGCTTTCATCTTCATACACTTTCTTTGAGGGAATTTCACCGCTGATAATTTTACAAAATACACAATCCATTTTAAAAATCTCCTTTTATTCAATTAGCAATTAGCAATGAGCAATTAGCAATTACTCTTTCCCGATTGCTTTTTTATAAAATGACTTGCTGAAAAAAATTGCTAATTGCTAACTGCTAATTGCTAATTGATTTCAGTATTTCTTCGGCATAGTCAAGAGTAGCTTGGGTAATTTCCACGCCGCCGATGATTCTTGCCAGTTCGTCACGCCTGCCGTCATGGTCGAGGGCTTTGACATGGGTATAAGTTTTGCCGTCACTGACATTCTTTTGAATTTTAAAGTGACTGTCGGCTAAAGCGGCAATTTGTGCAAGGTGGGTGACACACAAGACCTGACGGCTTTTGGAAACTTCTTTCAATTTCAAGCCGACTTTCTGAGCGGCACTGCCACTGATACCCGTATCGACTTCATCAAAAATCAGAGTGTCAATGTCATCTTTATCGGCAAGGACGTTTTTAATAGCCAACATCATTCGGGAAAGTTCACCGCCCGAAGCGATTTTGGCAACGGGTTTGGGTTCTTCACCTACATTTGTTGAAATGAGAATTTCAATATCGTCACAGCCTGTAGAATTCAATGCACATTTTTTCTGACTGACAACAAGTTTGACATTCGGCATATCCAGAAAAGTCATTTCTTCTTTGACTCTTGCGGAAAACTGTATGGCAATTTTCTCACGCATTTGTGAAAGATTTTTTGCAAGCTGTTCGGCATGGTGCAGGGCTTTTTGACAGTTTTCCTTGAGATGTTCACGGTTTTCTTCATATCTTTCGAGATATTCCAGTTCACGCTTTGATTTTTCCAGAAAATTCAGCATTTCCTCTATGGTAGAGCCGTATTTTCTTGAAAGTCGCTGAATCAAGTCAATTCTATCTTCAATTTCTTCCAAGTTTCCGATATCGGAGTCGGCACTGTCGGCAAGGCTTGCAATTTCGCTTGTGCAGTCTTCCAATTCATACATGGCACTCTGCAAACGTCTGTAAATATCTTCACAATCGGGCATATATTCCGTAATGCTTTCGAGAGCCGAACACGCATTTTCCAACTGTTCCAAAATACCGCCCGTATCTTCACCGCCATTCAAAAGACTATGAGTTTCATTAAGGGCATTGGCAATTTTCTCTTTATTTTCAATTAAATTTCGCTGTTCCCTGAGTTCCTCATATTCACCCACATACATATCCGCCTGTTCGAGTTCATTCACCTGATATTGAAGCAAATCTATTTTACGATTGCGTTCCGCCTCGTCAAATTCGGCTTTATCGAGTTCCGACTGCATGGAACGATATTCTTTATATGCCTTGGCATATTCTTCAATGTCACTCTGAATATTACCCAGCTTGTCAATATAGTTGATATGCAGTTCGGGCGACATGAGTTCATAGCTTTCATGCTGACCGTGAATGTTGATAAGATATGTTCCGACAGCTTTGAGCGTGCCGACAGTGGCAGGTCTGCCGTTGATACGGCATTTGCCTTTGGAATTCAGAGAAATTTCCCTTTGAATTATGACAGTGCCGTCCTCCGTTTCAAAGCCGTATTCATTTAAAATCTGTTCGGCTTTGGGGGAGATATCTTCAAATTCCGCACTGACAAAGGCACTTTCCGAACCGTTTCGGATTAAATCCCTTGAAGTCCTGTTGCCTAAAACGGCATTGATGGAATCTATCACAATGGATTTACCTGCACCCGTTTCACCCGTAAGAACGTTCAGACCGTCTGAAAAATCAATGTTTGTCTTTTCAATGACGGCAATATTTTCGATATACAGATTTTTTAACATAAATTCCTGTACCTCTTTCACATTTTGGCTGACATGAGTTTTTTAAGGTCGGCAACAAGTCCTGTCGAAGCGGAATCCGAGCGTGTAGCGACAAAAATCGTGTCATCGCCTGCAATCGTTCCCATAATGCCCGCATGATTGACGGAATCGAGAGCTGCACAAACCGCCTGAGCCATGCCGCCTTTCGTCTTGATAACAACGAGTGAATGGGAATAGTCTATGCTTGTAACGGCTGTCGTGAACAGATAGGAATGAGAACGTTTTTCATCTTCGGGAACGGATTCAGCCGCATATTTATATTTATCCCTGCCGTTTGGTATCTTGATGAGCCTGAGTTCCTTGATATCTCTCGACACGGTAGCCTGAGTAGCGTGAAAGCCATATTCATTGAGTTTTGCAAGCAATTCGGACTGCGTTTCGATATCGTTATTCTGTATGATTTCAAGTAATTTTGAGCCAGAGCTTGTTAATTTAATAAATTATGACTATTTGCTAGTTAATGATTATGGTATATTTAAATTTAAAAGTCATGATTTCAATCAATATGAAAAAATTCTATCTTTAAAGGAAGAACAAAATCCATCAGTTGATATGAAAAATATCCAAAATATTTATAATTTTAAATGTTTTGGAGATAATATTTGCATTTTTATAAATAATTATATATATATTTTTTCATCTGATGGAAAATTAATTAAAAAAACAATTATATCAGTCGAAACTTCATTAGTAAAATATGTGGTAATTCCTTTTAATACAGAATTAAAAGATATAAATACTTTTAATTATATATTACTATTTGTAGATAAAGAAAATAATTTATTAGTTCATTTTTATTCTTATAAAAATAATTTAGAAAAGAATGTTCTTTTTTCAAAAAGAAAAATTACTTTATATGAATATAAAAAGAGTTTCAGAAGCCAAATTGAAAATAATATTCAATGCAAATTAATATCAAATTCTCTTTTCTGTTTTTTTTCCAAAGGAATTAATGATGAAATAATATTAAAAAAATTTTCTTTTTCCTTTGAAAAGAAAAAAATTAAATTATTAAATTTTATAAAACCTGAAAAAAATTTAAATGTCAACGGAAAAATAATAAAATCCTTAGTGAACAAAGATCAATCAAGGATTTTTATTTTATACTCAATAAAAGATAATAAATCTAATAAAATCCAAGATAAATGTGCTATATATAATATAATCTCTGATGAATTAGAATTTCCTTCTGAAATAAATGAGGCTTTATATAACCATAATATTTATTCAAATTT
>CADCJK010000082.1 GCA_902801715.1 uncultured Ruminococcus sp.
AAAGATCCTAACGCTCCTGAGTATCAGTGCATTCACGAGCTCATGGCTGCTGTTGACGAGTACATTCCTACTCCCGAAAGAACAACAGATCTTCCTTTCTTGATGCCTGTTGAAGACGTATTCACGATTTCCGGTCGTGGTACAGTTGCTACAGGTAGAGTTGAGAGAGGTCAGATCAAAGTTTCCGAGCAGGTTGAAATCGTTGGTCTTACAGACGAAAAGAGAACAACCGTTGTTACAGGTCTTGAAATGTTCAGAAAGACTCTCGAATATGCTGAAGCCGGCGATAACGTAGGTGTACTCCTCCGTGGCGTTCAGAAGTCAGAAATCGAGCGTGGACAGGTTCTTGCAAAGCCCGGTTCCGTTCATCCTCACACAAAGTTCATGGGACAGGTTTACGTTCTTACTAAGGATGAAGGCGGTCGTCATACACCTTTCTTCAATAACTATCGTCCTCAGTTCTATTTCAGAACAACAGACGTTACAGGTGTAATCAATCTTCCAGAGGGCACAGAAATGTGTATGCCTGGCGATAACGTAGAGATGACAGTTGAACTGATCACTCCTATCGCTATGGAAGAAGGACTTCGTTTCGCTATCCGTGAGGGCGGCAGAACAGTAGGTTCAGGCGTTGTTGCAAAGATTTTTGAATAATCGCTTCTTTCAATAAACAGAAAAATTCAGGCACTTCTCGTGTTTTGGCATGGGAAGTGCCTTTTTCTACGATTGATGTCTGATAGTGGAAATAATGCCGTTTTTTGAAGAATAAAATCGGAATAACTCTACCCCGTTTACAAAGATATATGTTACAATACGACTATAGAATAATTTTGGGGGATTGTTAAAAATGGCAAGAAGAAATGCTCGCAATTTTATCACGAATGAAAAGACGGCAAGAATTTATGGCATAGTGGGTGTGATTTTTATTCTGATATCGGTCATTCTGGCGGGAATTTCCGTGTATAATTTCAGCTATGCTCAGAGGGCAGTTTCCGAAGGTGAGAGCATCAGTGCGGTCTGTACGAAAAAATGGTCTGAAACAAGAACCTCTGCTGTCAAAAAGTCGGGCGGAATAAAGAAAAAGACAAAGCATATTTATTATTATGCCGATGCGACTTATTTGTATAAAGGTCAGTATTACGACTGCAAAAGGCTTTCTGTCGATTCCAATACAAAAATTGGTGATTATATCAGGGTTTATGTACTTCCGGAGAATCCCGGAAAGTATGTTCAGCCCGAACAGAAAGGTCAGTGGTTTCCGATGATTCTTGCCTTCGGAATAACAAGCATTATCGGAATTTCCATGTTGTCTACTTCTATTTCAAGTATCAGGCGTTTCAGACAATACGGATATATTGAAAATAATACATATCAGAACAACAATGGAATGAATACTTATCAGAATTATAATACCGGTATGGAAAATCAGTATAATTTCGGCAATACCTATCAGAATTACGATAATCAGTATAATAATACTTATCAGGGATATAACGGCGGTTATAATTCCAATAACAGCTATCAGGGGTATGATAATCATAATCAATGGTGAAACGGAAAAAATCGGTCAGGTGGAGATTCCGTCAGATAAATCTGTCTGAGATACCGTAACAATCCGTATTGATCCGGAAACGGATAGTATGCTTTTGGGATTTGATACGGCAGGGTTTGTTTTCGGACTTTTTATGTCGGGCGTATTTTTGATTGTAGGCGTTACAGTGCTTGTATCTATTGTGAAAGCACTGAAAAAGCCGAAAGAAACAATTGAACCTTGGGAGATAAAATAGCAGAAAAGACAAAATACAAGTAATTTGCAGTTGGGAGATGAATCGGTATGGTTCAAAAAATAGAAATGTTGGGGAAAGCTCCGAAATGGATCATAATATTTCCATTGATATTGGTTGTTTTCAGTGCAGTCATGCTGGTTACTTTTTTGCATAACAAGAATAGTGATGACAAATTTATGGAAACGGCTGTTCCGGTCAATGCGGAATGTACGGAAATACACGTCACTTCAAGTACAGATGAGGACGGAACGGAATATTATTATCATGCGGATGTACAGTATGAATATGAGGGAATCACATATCGTGCCTATGGTTTCAGTGTCAGCGAAAGCACTTTAAAAGGCGATAAGATAGAAATATATATTGATCCCGCCAGACCGTTTGATGCCCGTGTGCCAAGCAGTACAGTGGATGTTGTTTTGACCGAAGTTCTTTGTATAGCGGGTATAGTAATCGGTTTGCTTTGCCTGTTGGGTGCTTTTAAAATGAGCCGTAAGCCGAAAGTCCGTGTCAATGATCCTTGGGAGATAAAATAAATGAAATACTGTTATGAATGCGGAGAAAAACTGATTGAAAAGAATCTTGAAAATGAGGGTATCATACCGTATTGTGAAAAATGCGGTGAATACAGATTTCCGATATTTTCAACGGCGGTCAGCATGATTGTAGAAAATCCCGATAAAACGAAGATACTTCTCATACAGCAGTATGGAAGAAAGAATAATATTCTCGTTGCGGGATATGTGAATAAAGGCGAAAATGCGGAAAATGCCGTCATGCGTGAAGTGATGGAAGAAACGGGTTTGAGAGTTATTGATATGCATTTCAATAAGAGTGAATATTTTGAAAAGACAAATACACTCATGCTGAATTATGCGTGTACAGTGGAAAATGAGAGTCTTGCCCATCTGAATACAGGTGAAGTTGACAAGGCACAATGGTTTACGCATGAACGGGCTCGTGAAAATATCAAACCGCAAAGCCTTGCAGAGAAATTTCTTCTGCATTATCTGGATAAATGATAAATGGTCAGACAGTTGAAAAACTGCCTGACCGTTTTTTCATGGGGAAGTGAAAAGAGCAGTATTGGGCGGAGAAAATGTCAGACTGATGAAAAGTGCCGATATTCCAAGAAAAAGTATGATGGCAGAAATAGTTTTACGGATATTTTTGTCTTTGCCGTGCAAGATTCTTTTATAGCTGATATCAAATGAAATGAAAACTCCGATAAAATACAGGAGGATATCCAGAAATGCGACATTTTTTCCGATAACAGCGGTATAAATAAAATAGGCTGTCGGAATGAATACAAGTCCTATGATAACGCCCGTTATCCTTGAAAACAAAAATCCTGAAATTTTTCTTCCGTAGAGTGCAATTTCGATGAATACATACAGCATGAACGGAAAAAAGAGTAATTTGAGATGTTCCCAGACGCTTTCATTTACGGGCATGAATAAGCCGACAAATGTGTTGTTGCCCGACAGGTCATAGAGAAAATGTCCGACAACTCCCATGAGGCTTACTGCAAAGAATCCGATTAAACTGCTCCAGAATGACTTTTCGACTTTCATGGACACATCACCCCGAAATGATATATTCTTTTCAGATATATGTATGTATTGTCGGAAAGAAAAATAACTTTTTTATGGAAAGGGATTGACATTTTTGATGGATAGTGGTATATTATATTCAACGATTAAATAAATGTTTAATTATAGAAAGGAGGGGAGAACATGAAAAAGACATATAAAATAGAAGTTGACTGTGCAAACTGTGCGAATAAAATGGAAAATGCCGCTAAAAAAACAGAGGGTGTCAAAGATGCAGTCGTGAATTTCATGACGCTGAAAATGAGTGTTGAATTTGAGGAAGGCTATGAGCCTAAAGAGGTCATGCAGAATGTTCTGAAAAACTGCAAAAAAGTGGAAGATGACTGCGAGATATATTTGAAGTGACGACAAAAGCACAGTACAGAGATGTATTGTGCTTTTTTGGAGGGTGATTTTCATGACGAAAAAACAAAAGAAAAATCTGATAAGAATTATCATTTCAGCGGTTTTAATGGTCGTATTGATATTCATTCCGATAGAGAATAAATGGCTGAAATTAGCTTTATATATGATACCGTATCTGACAGTGGGATATGATATATTGCTGAAAGCATGGAAAGGCATTAAGAATTTACAGCCGTTTGATGAATGTTTTTTAATGGCAATAGCAACTGTCGGTGCAATAGCCGTAGGAATTTGGGGGGATGGCGATTTTGTGGAAGCCGTTGCCGTCATGCTGTTCTATCAGATTGGTGAATGGTTTCAGAGTTACGCTGTCGGCAAAAGCAGAAAAAATATATCCGCTTTAATGGATATACGCCCCGATTATGCCAATATTGAAAATGACAACGGTGAATTGGAACAGGTCGATCCCGATGAAGTGGAAGTCGGTACTGTAATCGTTGTACAGGCTGGCGAAAAAATTGCTATTGACGGAGTTATTGTTGAGGGTGAATCTTCATTGAATACAAGTGCATTGACAGGTGAAAGTATGCCGAGAAATGTCGTGGTCGGTGATGAGGTAATAAGTGGCTGTATCAACTTGAATGGGTTGCTGAAAATCAAAACGACCAAAGAATTCGGTGAATCGACTGTTTCAAAGATACTGGATTTGGTCGAGAATGCGAGTTCAAAGAAATCCAAATCGGAGAATTTCATTTCAAAGTTTGCAAGAATTTATACACCTGCCGTTGTATTCAGTGCATTGGCATTGGCTGTTGTGCCGTCAATTTTCACGGGCGACTGGGCTACATGGATTTACAGGGCTTTGACATTCCTTGTTATAAGCTGTCCTTGTGCATTGGTGATAAGTATTCCGCTGAGTTTCTTTGCAGGAATTGGCGGTGCCAGTAAAGAGGGAATTTTAGTCAAAGGCTCAAATTATTTGGAAATTCTTTCAAAGACAAAAACTGTCGTATTTGACAAGACGGGAACGCTTACCAAAGGTGTATTTGAAGTCACGGCAATACACCCCGAAATCGTTGATGAAAATACACTTTTGCATTTGGCGGCACACGTTGAAAGATATTCCAATCACCCGATAGCGAATTCACTGAAACTGGCATATAAAAATGAAAATGACGGCTGCCATGTTATGAGGGCGGAAGATATTGCAGGGCAAGGTGTAAAGGCACTTGTCAACGGCAATATTATTTGTGTCGGAAATGAAAAAATGATGAAAGCCGTTGGTGCGGAGATTCAGAAATGTCCGCATGAACATTCGGGGACGGTCATACACGTTTCACGCAACGGAAAATATATCGGTCATATTGTCATATCCGATGTGATAAAGTCCGATTCCAAGCAGGCTTTGCAGGAATTGAAAAAAGCGGGTATCAAAAAGACGGTCATGCTGACAGGAGATTCCCGAAAAGTTGCCGATAAAGTGGCAAGTGAATTGCAGATAGATGAAGTGCATAGTGAACTTTTGCCTGAAGATAAAGTGAA
>CADCJK010000083.1 GCA_902801715.1 uncultured Ruminococcus sp.
CGTGTCATTGAAATTCTCATGAAAGAACTGAAATGGAGTTGAATCAAATGCAGCTTAAAAAAAATGATATCTATGAAACTGAAATCATCGACTATACAACAGAGGGCAGCGGTATCTGCAAAATAGACGGCATGGCTGTTTTTGTACCTTGTTCGGCTGTCGGTGACAAGGTAAATGTCAGAATCCTTAAACCTGCCAAAAACTATGCCTTTGGCAAAATTGAAACTGTCCTCTCCCCCTCTCCCGACAGGATTTCACCCGACTGCGATATTTTTAATCAATGCGGCGGCTGCACATTCCGCCATATCACCTATCCATCCGAACTTGCTTTCAAGCAGAAACGTGTTTATGACGCTCTCACAAGAATCGGCGGCATCGACGGCTCTCTTGTCGGTGAAATCATCGGTGCGGATAACAGCGACTTTTACAGAAATAAAGCACAGCTTCCCATCACCCTCGACAGTAACGGCAATGTGAAAGTCGGATTCTTTGCACAAAGAACTCACCGTGTTGTTGCCCTTGACGACTGCAAACTGCAGTCAAGGGCTTTTGCCCCTGCCATTAAAATTTTTCTCGAATGGGCAAACCAAAATCACATTTCCGTCTATGACGAGAAAACCCATACAGGCATTCTCCGACATCTTTATTTACGCCATGCCGAAAAAACCAATGAACTCATGGTCTGTATCGTTGCCAATACAAGCGAACTCCGCAAGGAAAAACAGTTGGTACAAATGCTTTCAGAGAATCTGCAAAATCTGAAAAGCGTTGTTCTCAATACCAATACAGACAAAACAAATGTCATTACAGGCAAAAAATGCCGCACTCTCTACGGTGACGGCTATATTACGGATATTTTATGTGACATGAAATTCAGAATTTCTCCGCTGTCGTTTTATCAGGTGAACCGCTCACAAGCTGAAAAACTCTATCGGAAAGCCGCTGAATTTGCCGATTTAAAGCAAAATGAAACTTTGCTTGATATGTACTGCGGTACAGGCACGATAGGATTGACCATGGCAGGATACGTTAAAAATCTCATAGGAGTGGAAATCATTCCGCAAGCCGTTGAAGATGCAAAAAACAATGCGGTTCTCAATGGAATTTCAAATGCGGAATTTATTTGTGCAGACGCTGCAAAAGCTGCTGAAACGCTCCGCAGCAGAAATATAAAGCCTGACTGCATTATTCTTGATCCTCCCCGAAAGGGCTGCGAAAGCAGTCTGATTGACACAATTTCAGAAATGTCACCTCAAAGAGTGGTATATGTATCATGCGATGCCGCAACGCTTGCAAGAGATGTGAAACTCTTTTCTGAAAAGGGCTATCCTGTACAAAAAGCCATGCCTGTTGATTTGTTTCCACGCACTCCCCATGTTGAAACAGTGGTATTGATGACTAAATAGGAAAAACTTTTCTTTATCTCAATATTTCCGTTTTGCTATTGTCGGAAATATACAGAATCTGAAATAAAAACAGATTTCGCTTACCATTCACGCTAAATTGCTTGAATTTTTTTGGGGTTATGCTATGAGATGGCAAAAATCGACAATTTTAATTATCAATTTTTGACGGAGGTGGCGGGACTTTCTGATATTTGTGCAGTTTCACGAAATTATAGTATCGTTCATATTTGAACTTAGCTGTATGCTTGACGTATTGAAAAAATGAAACGAATTGAAATATGATTAAGAAAAATATCAATAATACTGCATATTTTACAAGTGTCTTAAAACGAACCAATTTAATTTTCCATTGTGATGAGTCCGTATTTCAATTTGATTCTTTCTATTTTGGCAATAATCGGCTCTGCCCCGATATATAAAAATAATGCTGTTGATACAGCGTGAACCGTGTCCACGGGAAGTCCGAATGCATATGCCGAAAGTATCGTTCCACTATTCAAAGAAGTTCCCGATAATAGTATCGTTGCAGGATTCATGATTCCGCCATATACAATAAATGCCGTTACAAATCCGAATACCGCCAGCGATATCTTGTTCTGCGGAAATATCCCCCTTTGACAGACAAGTCCCGATAAAAAACCTGTGATTCCCATTGTGAACATCTGAAAAGGTGTCCATGCCCCCTGCCCGAAAAATATATTTGATACCAGCATTGTCGTTGCACCTATCAGAAATCCCGTTTCACTGCCGAGTGCCGCTCCCGATATAATTACCAGTGCCGTCACCGGCTTGAATTCCGGTATCATATACAAAACCGCCCTCCCCGATACGCACAAGGCACATATCGCTGCCATCAATACAAGTTCCCTTGCCTGCACCGCCCTGCGTTCAAACATCACATAAAACGGTACAACACTTTCCAGCATGATCAGAAGCGATATGAATAAATATTTCCTGTCATCAAAAAAATATATCCCGCAAAATATCGTTACCGGTACGGCTATGAATACCATTATCAGTGACAGCAACAGTCTTTTTCCATTTTTCCCTTTCCGTATGATATGGATTTTTTCGGACTTTCCGCCTGAAATTACCATAAACATTATTGCCGAAACAAACATGATTCCGTATGCACCGATTTTACTGAAATCGATTTTTACAATATCCGCTGTCACCATCATGAAAAATACTGCCACTGCAAGCAATACCATGGAAAACAGCTTTCTTAAAAAACTCGTTTTCCTGACCGTTTTTTCTTTCACTGAAATTTTTTTTGGCTTTTTTGGCAACTTCGAGATTTCAGGAACTTCAACCCCCAATGCATAAAGTATATCTCCCACTGTTACGACATTCTCTATCATTCCCCTTGACATTCTGTTGACAGGTGTCGTGTATATCTCATTGGCATTGAAAAACTCCTTTGCACTGCCTTCACTCACTATTTCACCGTTGAAAAGCATGGCACATCTGTCCGCATACTCTCCGCAAAATTCCATGTCGTGACTGACAAGCACAACTGCCTTTCCGCTTTCCGCAAGTCCTTTCAATATCTCCGCCAACTGCTTTTTATAGGCACTGTCCAAACTCTTTGTCGGCTCGTCCAAAAGCAATATATCAGGCTCTGTCAAAAGTACTTTCGCCAATGCCGTTTTCTGCTGTTCACCGCCAGACAAGTCATACGGGTGCTGTTCCAGAAATTCACCTAAACCGCACATTTCAACGACTTCTCCGATATCTTCCTTTATCTCTCTCAAATCTTCCGCAACGCTTGACTTCACAAACAATGCCTGCGGATTCTGCGGCAATACGGATATTTTCCCATTCTTTAAAACTTTCCCCCTGTTTGCCGGAAATATCCCCGACATGACGGAAAGCATGGTACTTTTTCCGACACCGTTTCCCCCGATTACTGCCAATATCTCGCCTGCATATATCTCTAAATTTACCCCTCTTAATATATCACGCTCATTTTTCCCATATCTGAACCATACATTTTTTAATTCCGCAATCGGCTTTGTATCCGGCTTTTGATACGGCTCTGTCTTGATTTCATTCAAATCCCTGTCACATACAAATTTTTCCAGCCATTTCCTGCCCTCTCCCACGCTTAACGGACTTTTACTCCTGCCATCTGCATACTCATGCACTTTCACCTCTGACGGCAAACTTGCAAATACTTCACTCTTTAATTCATACAGCTTTTTACACGTCTTTTCAGGCGGCATATCTGAAATGATTCTTCCCCCTGACATGACTATTATCCTGTCACTGACTCCGTAAACTCCGCTTAAACTATGTTCACTCAATATAATTGTCGTTCCCAATTCCTTATTTATCTTCACCAGGAGCGTTATGAAATTTTCTGCGGCTATCGGATCAAGCTGTGCTGTCGGTTCGTCCAGTATCAATACATCAGGCTGCATTACCATTACCGATGCCAAATTTACAATCTGCTTCTGACCGCCCGACAATTCATCAACACTCTTTTCAAACCATTCCCCTATCCCGAAAAATGCCGCTGTTTCAGCGGTTCGCCTGCGTATCACTTCATTCTTTAATCCCAGACTTTCCAAGCCGAATGCCAGTTCATGCCATACTTTATCCGTTACTGACTGATTATCCGGTGACTGCATGACAAAGCCTATCTTCTCCGACTGCGTTCTTAAATCGCTCTCACTCAATTCTTTTTCACAAAAATATATCTTTCCTTTTCTGTCACCGTAAGGCTGCAAAACCGTCTTCAGCTGCCTTAACAATGTACTTTTGCCGCTGCCAGATAATCCGCATATCGTGATAAATTCACCTTTCTCTGCTGAAATGCATATATCTTCAAGGGCATTTCTCTCCGCTGTCGGATAACGGAAACTTAAATTTTCAATTCTGTATATCTCCATTTTCTTTCCTCCGTCAAGTCCACTGTCAGCGGCATGATACATAATATCATATACACCAATATCAGCGACAAATTCAACTTTAATTCGCTTATCATCGGAAAATAATCAAATTCCAGTATCCCACCGAAATATCCCCATATCATGCATATATCACATATCAGCGTTACTGAAATCATGACAATATCACGCTTTTCTATTCTAAACAGCGAAAATGATGTTCTCTTTGACAAGCCGTATCCCCTGCTTTCAAGGGAATTTGCTGTATCTATGGAATTTTCCATCACCCATTGAAGCATTCCCGAAATGATTCTGACTCCGTTGGCAATCCTCTCTTTAAAATTTCCGTCTGTCATGTCCATGCCGATATTTTTGCGGGCATATCTGACTTCCCTGAAATGTGCCGACAATTTCGGTATGAATCTCAATATCATTGATATCAGCAAACTTAATTTCGGTGCTGTCCTCCCGAAAAGATATATCACTTTATCGGAAGTCATGATATATCTCAGGCAAATGCACCAAAGCATTGTACATGAAAACAGTCCTCCCGATACAAACCCGTATACAAGCGATTCCATTGTAAAGGGATTTCCGTCAGGCAAATAAAACCATATCGTCACACCTGCATGATTGAACAGCGGATTGATGACGGCTATCAGCAAAAACATAGGTATGATAAAGGCAAATATCGCTTTCCATGCCCTTTTTCCGCTTAAATATATGGAATACAGTACGGAAAATATCAGCGATATTCCGATAAATACAGGTTCTCTTATGAACATGGCAAAAAATATTACAGATGTGAAATATACAAATTGCACGACAGGGTGAAATCTGCCAAACTCACTCTTTATACT
>CADCJK010000084.1 GCA_902801715.1 uncultured Ruminococcus sp.
TCAAGATTGATACCGCCGAAACTGCCCGAAATGAGATAGATAGTCTTTACGATTTCATCAACGTCTTTGGAACGTACACACAAGGGGAAAGCGTCAACGTCACCAAATTCTTTGAACAAGGCACATTTGCCTTCCATGACAGGCATACCTGCTTCAGGACCGATATCGCCCAAGCCCAAAACGGCTGTACCGTCTGTGATAACAGCAACAAGATTATTTCTTCTGGTAAGCTGGAAAGATTTGTCATAGTCTTTCTGGATTTCAAGACAGGGTTCCGCAACACCGGGAGTGTATGCAAGGGAAAGTTCCTCCGAATTGGTGATAGGTACTCTTGAAACGACTTCAATTTTGCCGTTCCATTCATAGTGTTTTTCAAGTGACTGTTCTCTGATATTCATTTTCATATTCTTCCTTTCATTTTTGCGAATATGATAATTATATTACAAATTTTCCGATATTACAAGTATTTCTATGCCTAAAACGCCGTATTTTTTCTGCTGTTCTTTTGTATAGAAAGATTCCATGTCACTTGGATTTGCATTTGCAATATTTTCGGGAGTATATCCGCATTTCAGCAGGGGCAGATTTTTATATAAAGTTTCAAAGCTGTCGAAGATATGTAAAGCAATTACTTTTGCCGTGATTGTTTCACCGGGATTTTCGGTGCTTGTGAAAACTATCGTGTCATTGACACTTATCAATTTTCTTTTATTGTCATACAGACGGAGTTCAATGGTTTTAGAGCCGTTTTTTATCATGTCAAAAGGCTCTTTGTATAAGTGCATTTCATGCTGCATAAAAATTCATCTCCTTATAAAAAACGGCAGGAATTTTTTCTTTCCTGCCGTTTCGTGATTCATGAAGAAAGCCCTAAAATAATCGTTACGATTCTCAAAACGAATAATCCGAAAGATACCCACATGACAGGGTGTATTTCCTTTACCTTGCCTGTTACGACTTTAAGAATTACCCATGAGATAATACCGAACATGATACCGTTAGCGATGGAGTAGGAGAAAGGCATCATGATAACGGCAAAGAAACCGCCTACAGAATCGGCTATATCGGATTCAAAGTCCATTCTGGTGACGTTTTTAAGCATGAGCAAGCCAACAAATACCAATGCGGGAGTTGTGGCAAAAGACGGTATGGCAAGGAAAATCGGATAAAGCGGGAGAGAAAGCAGGAACAATACAGCGGAAGTAAGAGCTGTCAGACCTGTTCTGCCGCCCTCTGCAACGCCCGTTGTGGATTCCACATAAGATGTAACGGTAGAAGTGCCGAGTACAGAACCGCATACCGTACCGACAGCGTCAGCCATCAAAGCACGTCCGACTCTGGGAAGTTCGCCCCTGTCATTGAGCATTTTACCCTCCTGTGCAACGCCTATGAGAGTGCCGACTGTATCAAAGAGGTCTACAAACAGGAATGCAAAGAGTATCACAAAGAAATTGACCGTATTGGAAGCTATGTATGAAAAGTCGAATTTGAAGAAAGTTTCTTTTGCCATTGTTTCAACGGGGGCAAAAACAGAGTAATTATTGAAATTCGGTATAACGGAATATACACCCAAATCGGGATTTACCTGATACCAGCCTGTGAGTTCGGCTATGATTCCGAAGCACCATGTAGCAACGATTCCGATAAGAATAGCACCCTTTACTTTGAAATGCCAGAGGGCTGCTATAATCAGGATTCCGACAAGTGAAAGAACAACATCAGGTGAACCGAGATTTCCCAATCCGACAAGCGTTGACGGATTGTCAACAATCACATTGGCACCTTTCAAGCCGACGATAACGATAAACAAGCCGATACCTGCCGAAATGCCGAGTTTAAGATTTCTTGGTACTTTGTTTACAAGTGTTTCCCTGAATTTGAATATTGACAGGATAATGAAAACAACGCCTTCAAAGAGAATCGCTGTCAAAGCGACTTTCCAGCCGTCAGTAATTCCCTGTTCGGCAAGCTGCGGAACGACTGAAAATGCAATAGTAGTGGTGCAGGCAGATTCCTCTGCACTGGCGGCTTTCACGGGTGAAGATGCGACGGAAGAAAATAAAGCCCTTGCAAAGTCTTTCAAAGACTTGCAGCAGGTGAGTGACTATAACAGTGCATTTCTGAATCTCGACAGCGGCATGGTTGACGCTGTATGTCTTGATATAGGCGTTGCCAATTATCAGATAAGTTCCCGTGGAGATAATTTCGTTATGCTTGATGAAAAGCTGGCAAGCGAAAAATACGGTATCGGATTCAAAAAAGGCAATACGGAATTGAAAGATAAAGTCGAAAAGACACTTCTTTCCATGGTGAAAGACGGCAAATTTGAAGAAATTGCAAAAAAATGGAATCTGGAAACAAGTGTATGCCTGAAAGCCGACAGCGAAAATACTGAAAGAGATACTCTTACAGTCGGATTTGATGAAGAATTTCCCCCGTATGGCTATAAAGATGAAAACGGGGAGTATGTCGGATTTGACATTGACCTTGCCAATGAAGTCTGCAAAAGAAACGGCTGGACTCTGAAATTACAGCCTATCGACTGGAACAACAGAAAAGAACCTCTTGAAAGCGGTGAAATTGACTGTATCTGGAACGGCTTCACCATCAACGGCAGGGAAAATGATTATACATGGTCAGTGCCGTATGTTGACAATTCACAGGTCGTTGTCGTTAAAAAAGATTCCAAAATAAAGGCACTTGCAGACCTGAAAGGCAAAATTGTGGTCGTGCAGACGGATTCTTCCGCACTGGCGGCTTTCACAGGAAAAGATGCGACAGAAGAAAATAAAAAGCTTGCCGCTTCTTTTAAAGAACTGAAACAAGCCGGAGATTACAACAGTGCATTTACCAATCTTGAAAATGGTAATGCCGATGCTGTATGTATTGATATCAGTGTAGCACAGTTTCTGATAGTTGCAAAAGGTTCCGATAAATTTGAGATGCTTGATGAAAAAGTTGCAAGCGAAAAATATGGCATAGGCTTTAAAAAGGGCAATACGGAATTGAAAGATACCATACAGAATACGCTGTTCAAGATGAAAAGAGAGGGCGTATTTGAAGAAATCGCTGCAAAGTGGGGACTGGAAAGAGTGATATGTCTGGATGAAAGAGATGCTTCAGATGTGACTTCACCGTATGCAAAAGATAAACTCAATTTTGGTCAGATACTTCTACAGCTTATGGAAGGCGTAGGGGCAACGCTCCTGATATTCTTCCTCACATTGTTATTCTCAATGCCGCTGGGATTGCTTCTTACTTTCGCAAGAATGTCAAAATTAAAGGTAATTCAGTGGGTGGCAAGAATTTATATTTCCATCATGCGTGGAACACCTCTTATGTTACAGCTTATCGTTGTATTCTTTGCACCGTATTATATCTTCAATGTTTCACTGGGTTCGGATTACAGATTTTATGCCGTTATCATAGGCTTTTCACTGAATTATGCGGCATATTTCGCAGAGATATTCCGTGCAGGCATACAGTCCGTTCCGAACGGTCAGAGAGAGGCTGCCGCTGTACTCGGTTATACAAGGGCACAGACTTTCGGCAAAATCATCTTTCCGCAGATGGTCAAGCATATTCTGCCGCCTGTCACGAATGAAATTATCACGCTCGTGAAAGATACATCACTGGCATTTGTACTTACTTATATAGAGATGTTCACGATAGCAAAACAGATTGCAGCCGCTCAGACAAGTATATTGCCGCTGTTTGCCGCAGGACTGTTCTATTATGTATTCAATATGCTTGTAGCATTCGTCATGGGCAGAATTGAAAAACGTCTTGACTACTACCGATAAAGAGGTGAAATATATATATGAAACTGCTTGAGATAAATAATCTGCAAAAGAGTTTTGACGGCAAAGTCGTTCTGAAAGATATCAGTATGTCCGTTGAAAAGGGTGAAGTCGTGTCAATACTTGGTCCTTCGGGTTCGGGCAAGTCAACGCTTTTAAGATGTGCGACTTTTCTCGAAACAATGGATTCGGGTGAACTTTCCTACAGCGGAAAAAAGATAGTTACCACTAAAGGCGGCAAAGCCGTTTATCCGTCAAAGAGCGTCATGAAAGAGGCTCATGAAAAATTCGGACTGGTATTTCAGAATTTTAATTTGTTTCCGCATTACAATGTATTGAAAAATATATCTGACGCTCCTATCAGTGTCATGAAGCGTGACAAGGCGGAAGTCCTTGAAGAAAGCAGAAAAATGCTGGAAAAAGTGGGACTTGCCGATAAAGAAAAAGCATATCCCTGTGAATTATCAGGCGGTCAGCAGCAGAGAGTGGCGATTGCAAGGGCATTGGTCATGAATCCCGATATCCTCTACTTTGACGAACCGACATCTGCACTTGACCCCGAAATTACCGCAGGCATTTTGCGTATCATGAAAGAATTGGCAGAGGAAAAAATGACAATGATAATCGTAACGCATGAAATAGACTTTGCAAGAGCCGTTTCCGACAGAGTAATTTTCATGGACGGCGGTGTCATTGTAGAAGAAGGCAAGCCTGAAGATGTCATTGACAATCCTAAAAACGAGCGTACAAAGACATTTCTTAAAAAACTTTCCGTATAATAAGATCCCCTAACTAAATAAACAGTCCCCTTAAAGCAGTCTTGAAAATACAAGAATTTGCTTTAAGGGGACTGTTTCATCTTTGGAAACTGCTGTCAAAAAAAATCTGAATTTCAAAAATTGATATGGACATTGAAAAAATTTTTTGTTATTATAGTACTTGTTAAATTCAATGGTCATGAGAATATAAAACAAGCATTTTTCCATATTATTGATTTCAACTGAATACAGGAGGAATATTAAGTAACAGAATACATTAACATCAGTGGTTAAATGTGTACAAATATACTCAAAGGAAGGGGGATAAAAAATTGCTAAAGAGCTTCAAAACGGAAATCAACCCGACAGCAGAACAGAA
>CADCJK010000085.1 GCA_902801715.1 uncultured Ruminococcus sp.
AAATCAGGTACCTTTGTTTCCACTGACACAGGAGTTTTTAAAACATTTCCATTATCATCTATTATTTCAGCAGTAAATCGAACTTTCATTTTTGTTGCCGCCTTTTTATCCTATGTTGATTTTATGTTACCACTTTTTTCTTTTAGGAGCAAGTTTCAACCGCTCAGGTAGAAAGATTTTATAAAATATAACCTGTACATATTATAGCACATTGTATATTTTATTGCAATACTTCATACAGATTTTATTTGTAATGATTAGGTCAGGGTTTTGCACCTTGATAAGTTGACATAATCGTTGAGCGGAACTGTTCAAAGGACATATTGGCTTTGTCACCGCCGTTTTTATTTCCGTCAAGGCTGAATTTGAAATTCTGTTCCTGATTGGCGAATCTGGTATAGGGAGTAATAATGCTTTCATAATTGTTCTTGGCGGTCATGTACATTCTGTTGAAGTCGGTATCACTGACAAGCATATCCGTTTTGGAGAGCTTTCTGAGATTATCGGCATATTTATCTCTGATATAGGCAAGGCTTGCAAGAGGATTGTGTGTAATTGTCTTGCTGATAAGGGGATTTTCCTGTTCACTCTGAGTGGCGGCATAACTGGAGTAGGGATTACGCACGGCACAATTTTTATTCAAGCCGTAAGTAATGCCAAGTGTACGGTCATTGTCGTAAACGATAAAGATAGCCTTGCCGTTATCCTTGCGGAAATATATGTAGTGATTGTTGTAGTTGTTTCTGATATCATCGGGGTCGCCTGCAAAATATTCTGCCGCCATGAAAGCCGCATAGTAGTCAACGTCAAGAACTTTTTCGAGTTCATCTCTTGTGACATTGGATTTGTTGATGATACTGAGGAAATTCCTGAGGGATTCATGCTTGGAAGTTTTCTTGTTGGTCTTGAGGTTGAAGTTGTATTTAATGCCGTTCTGATTGTCCTGTATGCCGTAGGAGTTGTTGAGTTTATAGGTAGCACCTTTCCACCAGCCTGTACGTTTGCCCGTATTGTCACATTCCGACCACATGGTTTTATAGAGGTCACCGCCTAAAGCTGCTTCAGGAAGTCGCTTTTCAAGGAAATTATTATCAATGGGTTCATAAATTTTAACAAGTCCGTAATTGTTGCCGTTAACGTTCATTTGTGACAGATTGATTTTCTGTACGAGTACATCAGCCGCTTCAAATAATTTAGTGGCATAAATCTCTCTGATATTGGTATTGTCATAGCTGATATTCCACTTGATGTCAAGTTCATTCAGAGTGGCAAAGGTACGTTTTTTTCTTGCTTTTCTTGCATTGGCATCTGTCCATTTTTTAGCGGTTGCACCGTAATCGTCTTCATCGTCGAAAGTTTCGTCAAAGCTGAGTTTGAAACTGCACATATTCGGCTGACCGTTCGGTGTATAGAAAGGCTCCAAAGACTGATTTCCTTTCAGACGAATACCGACTTCTTCAACGGTATAGCTTTTTGAGCCGACTTTGAAAGTGACATTTGCCATGCGGTATATCTGGGATTTTTTATTGTCATCTTTGGCGGTGAATCGCATATAGTCAGCCTGTAACTTGTCGATTTCGCTCTTGTCAATGGAGATATCCACGGTCACTCTGTTGGCGGTATTGAAAATTTCATTATACAATTCTATTCCGCCAATATCATTTTCATTCTGCACAACGGGTTTAACGGGTTCGGGCTTGGAAGATTCCTCTTTGGATATTTCCGATATTTGTGAAATTTCGCTTGTCACGGACGGCTCTTTAGATGGTTCTTTGGACGGCTCTTTAGACGGTTCTTTAGAAGGCTCTTGGGAAGGTTCTCTTGACGGCTCTTGGGAAGGTTCTGTCGATGTCGTTTCAATTACGGATACCTGAGAAACTGTCTGGGAAACGGTACTGCTTTCCGTTTTGGAAGATTCGTCTTTTTTGCTTTCCTGAGAAGTGACGCTTGACGGAGCGGAAACAGAACTTTCTTTGCTTTCCGTTTCGGAAATTTCCGATATTTCCGATATTTCCGAAATCTGCTCAGAGTCCCCGGAAACGGTTTCGGACTGCTGTGAAGCAACAGATACCTGTGAACTGTATAAAGGTTCTTCATGGGAACAGCCTGCCGTAACGGCTGCCGCCATGAGTAATGCCAGAATCAAAGCGGTTTTCTTTTTCATATTTTTTCGCACCTTTCATTGAACTTTTGAATATATTTTAACATATATTCCCGTTCAATACAAGATTATTTTTATGAAAGGGGAACAGGAGAATCTGTATTTTTCTGTACGGAAATTTAAAAACGGCTTTATGGCTTGCATTTGGCATTATTGGGTGGATTTGAAGAATTAGTGTATTATATTAACAGTTCAGAAACAAGTGAACTTTGCAGGTGCGATACTTGCAGTATAAAATTGATTATTCCTTTTCTTTCCTTTTTCCTTTTTTCTTTTTATTCCTTTGAGTGAGTGCGTGGGGTTTTGCTGAACCTTACGCATTTACTTTTTATAAAAAATTTTTTGGGGAGGCAGATTTTAATGAAAACATCAACGGGAATTATTTTGGCAATGTCGGGATTTGTATGCGGAGCAGCTATAGGATTTATTCTTTCGCCCGTGAAGAAAGGCATTCGTGTAGGCAGACTGAATTTTGAATGTACCATGGGCTGCAATAACGGTGCGGGAAATGTCAACAACAGATATGCCAAAAAAAATGACAAGAAAAAAACCGAAAGTGAGATAAATGAAGATGAATGAGATAATCAAAGCAATGGTCGAAAGAAGAAGTGCAAGAAGCTATCGAAATGAGATGTTGCCAAAAGAAGTGATTGATGATATAATAGAAGCCGGATTGTATGCGGCAAGCGGCAGAGGATATCAGTCGGCAATTATTATAGCGGTGACGGATAAAAAAATGCGTGACAGACTCTCGGAAATGAACAGAAAAATAGGCGGCTGGGCAGAGGGTTTCGATCCGTTTTACAATGCCCCGGTTGTATTGCTCGTACTTGCCGACAGGTCAAGACCTACCTGTCTGTATGATGGCAGTCTGGTTATGGGAAATCTCATGCTTGCGGCACATTCCATGGGAATCGGCAGCTGCTGGATACATAGGGCAAAAGAGGAATTCGAGAGTGATGAGGGAAAAGAAATCCTGAAATCACTCGGAATAGAGGGAGATTATGAAGGTATCGGTCATTGTGTGCTGGGATACACGGATAGTGACCTTACCAGGATACCGGAAAGGAAGTCGGACAGGGTATATTACATTTAAGGGAAAGGTGATGGAATGGGGAAAAGGATAGTCACTTTATGTATGGTATTGATTTTGATGTTCCATGTTCAGATGACGGTTTGTGCCGACGGTGTATTTGAATATAAAGTATCGGACGGAGCTGTTGCCATAGCCAAATACAAAGGTATCAGTGAACAGGTTGAAATTCCGTCCAAAACGGCTGACGGAAAAGTAACCGCCATTTTATCGGAGGCTTTCAAAGGGAATAAAGAAATGAAAAGCATCGTGATTCCCGAAAGCATTGTCAGAATAGAGCGGAAAGCATTCGAGGGCTGCCAAAATCTGAAAGACGTATATTACAGCGGTACGGCTGAAAATTGGGATAAAATCAATACGGAAGAAAAGGGAAATACAAGTTTTATCAAGGCGGAAGTTCATTTTGGCAAAACGGACGGAAGTATATTGGAAAATGAATTTTTCAGATATCGCATCAATTCGGGAAATGAAATAACCGTGAGCAAGTGCAAGGCGAAATATGCAGAGGATACGAAAATTACATTTCCTGCATGGATAGATGAAATGAAAGTTGTCGGAATAGAGGACAATGCATTTGAGAATTGCAGAAATGTGACGGAAATCAGACTTGAAGACGGAATTAAATATATAGGTGCAAGAGCCTTTGCCAACTGCGTGGAATTGAAAAGAGTGAAACTTCCGAACAGTCTTGAAAGAATCGGTTCCCATGCCTTCACGGATACGGAAATTTATAAAAACAGTCCCGATGGAAGTATCTATATAGACGGCTGGTATTGCGGCTATAAAGGCGACACTTCCAAGGAAATAGACATCCGCATACAGAGAAATACAAAGGGGATAGCGGATTTTGCATTTTATAAAAATGAAAATATGGTGAATACATTTTTTACCAAGGGAGTGAAATATATAGGCAGCGGTGCATTCAGTGAATGTCAGCGTCTGTCGGGGATATTCTTTGAAGGCACCAAAAAGGACTGGGCGGAAATAGAGATAGCTTCGGGAAATGAGAGCCTTTCGGAAAGCAAAATGCGATATAATACGACAATAGACAATTATGAAATGAATATATATAAGGGGCTGAGCATGACGCTTTTGGTGATAACGGGAATACAGCTTGCCTTTTTAGTGTACTGTATCGCAAAAATAACAGATCAGAAACAGAAAATTTTGCAGCTTGAAAAGCGTAAAAGTGTGAGGTCAGCCGGAAGAAAGCCATCAAGTGATGCCGAAAAGCCGCCTGTACGCAGAAAAAAAACTTCCACGCCCAAAAAGAAAGATTGACCGATGAAAAATCAGAGCAGAAATGTTCTGATTTTTTTATCTTGATTTTTTCGGAAAACAGTACTAAAATAGATGGTACATGAAAGTAAGGAGTCTTTTGTTATGACAAAAAATCTGTTGTCGAAAATCAATGAAAAAATGCGGAGCTTTTCAAAGGGACAGAAGTTAATCGCCAATTTTATAACGGAACATTATGATAAAGCGGCATTCATGACGGCTTCCAAACTGGGAATCACGGTAGGTGTCAGTGAATCGACCGTCGTGAGATTTGCAGCGGAACTGGGTTATGACGGCTATCCGCAAATGCAGAGAGCCATGCAGGAAATGATAAGGGACAAACTGACCTCTGTACAAAGAATAGAAGTTACCAAAAGCAGAATTAACAATGCCGATATTCTGGAAACGGTTCTCAATCAGGATATTGAGAAAATAAGAAAAACATTGGAAGAAACTTCAAAAGAGGATTTCAAAAATGCGGTCAATGCCATCTCAAAGGCAAAGACGATATATATATTTGCCGTGAGAAGTTCGGCGGCACTGGCATCTTTTCTGGGATATTACTATTCCCTGATATTCGAGAATGTCAAGGTGATAAGCAACTACGGTGAAACCGAAATACATGAAAAATTATTCAGAATATCTCATGAAGATGTAATCATAGGCATCAGCTTTCCGAGATATTCCAATGCAGCAATAAAGGCAATGACATTTGCACATCATAGGGGAGCAAAAGTGATTGCCCTGACGGACAGCATGGCAAGTCCGCTTGTATCTGTATCCGACTATGTATTGATAGCGAAAAGTGATATGGCATCGGTAGTGGATTCGCTGGTAGCACCGTTAAGCGTGATAAATGCCCTTGTTGTTGCAACGGTATTGAATCCCGAACTGAAAGCGAATGATACATTCAGCAAGCTCGAAAATATATGGCAGGAATATGACGTATACAGCAATAACAGGGAGGAACAGTGAGATTGAGAAAAACGGCAGTAATCGGCGGCGGAGCGGCAGGCATGATGGCGGCAATATTCGGAGCCTATGCAGGTGATGATATCACGGTTTTCGAGAAAAATCAGAAAATCGGCAGAAAAATATATATCACGGGCAAGGGCAGATGTAATTTAACGAATAACTGCGATATCAAGACCGTTATTGAAAATACGCCTGTCAATGCGAGATTTCTTTACAGTGCATTGAACAGATTTTCACCGAAAGATACCATGGATTTTTTTGAAAGCAACGGGCTTGCACTGAAAACCGAAAGGGGAAACCGAGTCTTTCCCGTATCGGACAGGGCGGCAGATGTCGTTGACACGCTTTTAAAAGTATCACGGCAGGCGGGCTGTCAAATTGTCAATCAGACCGTTTCGGATATCGTCATTGAAAACGGCTGTATCAAGGGGATTAAAGTGAAGAATGAATTTCTTCCGTTTGATAAAGTGATAATCGCCTGCGGCGGAAAGTCCTATTCGCTGACGGGTTCCACGGGTGACGGATATATATTCGCAAAAAAAGCAGGACACAATATCATTTCATTAAAGCCGTCACTTGTACCTCTCGAAACCGTTGAAAAAATCCCGTTTGAATGTGATAAACTGCTTTTGAAAAATATTTCTCTGAATGTTGTCGATACTCTGACGAATAAGAAACTGTATACGGATTTCGGTGAAATGCAGCTGATGAAATACGGTGTATCGGGAGCGGTGATTTTAAGTGCAAGTTCACACATGAGGGAAATGCAGTCGGGCAGATATCGGATTGATATAGATTTAAAGCCCGCTTTGAGTGAAGAAAAGCTCGATATAAGATTATTAAGGGAAATTTCCGACAGAAAACTCAATGACTATGAATATTTGCTTCATGCATTTTTGCCGAAACAGATGATACAATTTTTCATAGAGAAGTCGGGCATACCTGCAAATAAAAAATGCAGTGAGATAAGCCGAACCGACAGAAAAAATATTATCTCTCTTTTAAAGAAATTTTCACTCACCGTAAAGTCGTACAGACCGCTTGAAGAAGCCATTGTCACATCGGGCGGAGTAGATGTCAAAGAGATAGAACCGAAAACAATGGAATCCAAATTGGTGAAAGGCTTGTATTTTGCAGGGGAAGTTATCAATGTGGATTGCTATACAGGCGGATTCAATTTGCAGACGGCATTCTGTACGGGAGTTCTTGCCGGTGAAAATTGAAAAAATATTATGCAAAGTCTACAGAGAAAATTGTTTAAATTTATTTGATTTTACTTGTTGACAAATCGCATTTAAGTAATGTATAATGGTAAAGTATCGTAATGACACAAACCCCTGCCTTATGGCGGATGGGAGGGAAGATAAATGGCTGAAATCAGAATTAAAGATAATGAATCCCTCGAAAGTGCATTGAGAAGATTTAAAAAGCAGTGTGCAAGAGGCGGTATCATTCAGGAAGTTCGTAAGAGAGAAGCTTATGAAAAGCCTTCTGTAAAGCGTAAAAAGAAGTCTCCGGGAATGTCCCCACTTTTGTTAGAGTGGAGTGTGGAGAGCGGAGTGAAAAAGGGACTTTTAATGCCGACGGCAGCCGTCAGGAATGTGACGGATATATCTTTGGAGCTTATCAGGGAATTGGAGATAGATGCCATTCTGCTTGATGTCGATAATACGCTTGCACCGCCGACATCGCATAGGGCATATGACGGAGTGCAGGAATGGATATCTATGCTCAAAGAAAATCATATAGCTGTCGTGATATGCTCAAATAATTATAAAAAGAGAGTGAAACCGTTTTCAGACAGCGTGGGACTGGATTGCGTAGCAATGAGTTTGAAGCCGTTACCGTTCGGATTCAACAGGGCAAAGAAAAAGCTGAAAGAAAAACCGCAGTCTGTACTTGTAGTGGGTGACCAGATATATACCGATGTATTGGGAGCAAATTTAGCCGGCATGAAATCCGTATTGCTTGTGCCGAGAGATGAAGAACGTGGCTTTACGATTTGGATAAGAAGAAAACTGGAAGTAAACATAAGGAAAAAGATAAAAATTGTGGGGGAATAGATATGTCTGTAAGACAGGCGAATGTCATTGACGGAATGGGAATAGACAAGGATACAAATAAACTGGTATTTCTGATAACGGATCCGTATGCATGGGTAGTGCAGGAATATGAACATCTTACGGCAATTCAGGCGAAAATCAATAACTATGTCAGATATATCGAAACAAAGAGTTACAGCGGTATGTATAAAAACAGGGAATTTGACGGCTACAGAATAGAAATTGTTTTCAAGTATCAGTATACGGAAAACGGTGAAGCGTTCCTGAATGCCGGCAAAAAGCAGCTGAAAGAGAGAAATATAGATTTCACATATTCTGTAGCAAAGGCGGAGTGAAAAAATGAAGAAAATATTGTTTATACTGGGACCTAATCTGAATATGGTAGGAATAAGGGACAAAAATATATACGGAGCGGAAACAGCCGAAAGTATCAATATACAGGTGATGAAATGGGCAGAGGAATTTGATTTTGATATCGAGATATTCCAGTCGAATCACGAGGGAGATATTGTTGATAAAATACATTCCGCCTATGGTGAAAAAGATGGTATCATGATAAATGCAGGTGCATTGACACATTACAGTTATGCCCTGCATGATGCAATAGAATCAGTGCATATACCGACAGTGGAAACGCATATGTCAAATATATATGCCCGAGAGGAATTCAGGCATAAATCCGTGATATCGGCAGTATGTATCGGCTGTATCGCAGGCTTTGGAAAAGAGAGTTATTATTTAGGCTTGTCAGCCCTTGCAAAGAAATTGGTGTGAGGTGCAGGGTATGTCAAGGCTTGAAAAATTGGCAGGATATATTCCCGAATATGCAGACGGTGCTTTGATAATTTCCAATGAAAACAGGAGATATTTCACGAATTTTGTATCTTCACTGGGATATCTGCTTGTGACGAGAAATAAAAGCTATCTGTTTGTAGATTCAAGATACAGCGAGGCTGCAAAAAAACAGGCTGAACATTGTATTGTCATTGAATTTAAAAAATTGAGTGACAGCCTTTGTGAAGTGATACGGCAGAACGGCTTGCAGAATATCATGCTTGAAAGTGCGGCATTCACGCTTACGGAAAGTGCATATATAGAAAAGATTTTTGATAAAGCGAATGTCAGTGCGATAAAAAGCGATGAATTGAATAAAATTATCAATACAATGCGTCTTTACAAGACAGCTGATGAAATTAAAAAAATGCAGAAAGCCCAGGATATCACGAAGAAAGCACTTGATGAAACGCTGAAACTCATCAAAGAGGGAGTCAGTGAAAGGGATATTGCACTTGAATTGGAATTTAAAATACGGAAATCAGGTGCAGAGGGAGTTTCATTCGATTTGATAGTGCTTTCGGGCAAAAAGACATCCATGCCGCATGGAGTTCCCGATGAAAGCAGGATAAAG
>CADCJK010000086.1:0-9161 GCA_902801715.1 uncultured Ruminococcus sp.
GGGAATCGAACCCACACAACCAGCTTGGAAGGCTGGGGTTCTACCACTGAACTACACCCGCATATCAGCGACAGGTATTATATTACCACACCTGCCGCCTTTTGTCAAGTCTTTTTTTAAATTTTTTTCAAAAATTTTTTAATTTATTTTCAGCTGTATTTTTTCCTCTTTGGCAGTCACTTTTATCTTTGCAATTTCGTCCGCTCTGCCTGCAACGATTGCCTCCGCTATCTTATCTTCCACTTCCCTGCGAATGAGATTTCTCAAATCTCTCGCACCGCTCTTGCCGCCGTATGACTTCTCTGCAAGATAATTCTGTGCTTTCTTGTCAAACGTGAATTCAATGCCTTTCTCTTTGAGCGTATCAACGTATTCATTGAGCATGAGGGCGGATATATCCACGAAATTCTCTTTCGTCAGGTGGCTGAATATGATAATCTCATCAAGACGACTCAGGAATTCAGGTCTGAGAAATTCTGAAAGGGCTGCTCTGACTTTTTCAGCCGTTGCCTGTGCCTGCGTCTTGGCAAAGCCCAGAGCATTGTCTTTTCTCTCACTGCCGGCATTGGAAGTCATCACTATCACTGTATTGCTGAAATTGACTTTCCTGCCCTGTGCATCTGTCAAAACACCCTCGTCCAATATCTGCAAAAGTATATTCAGTACATCGGGGTGTGCCTTTTCTATTTCATCAAAAAGCAATACAGAATATGGTCTGCGTCTTACTTTTTCCGTGACCTGTCCCGCCTCGTCATAGCCGACGTATCCCGGAGGGGAACCGATGATTTTTGAAACCGAATGTTTCTCCATGAATTCCGACATATCCAGACGAATCAGCGTTTCAGGCGTATTGAACAATTCTTCCGCAAGCACTTTGACAAGTTCCGTTTTTCCAACACCTGTCGGTCCTACAAAAATAAATGAGGCAGGTCTGCGTCTGGGACTGATTTGTACACGACTGCGTTTGACTGCCGCTGCCAATGCCTTGACTGCCTCGTCCTGTCCGATGACTTTTTTACTCAATGTTTTTTCAAGGTCTGCCAATTTATTCAGCTCATTTTCCTGTACTTTGGAAGCCGGTATGCCTGTCCAGAGTTCTATCACATGGGCGATATCTTCTTCCGTTACATTTGCCGTCAGGCTGTCTTTGTCAATGCCTTCGAGTTCCTTTTCAAGACTGGCAATATCATATTTTACCTGTGCCAGTTTTTCATAGTCTATCTTCTCATTTGACGTATCGGAAAGTTCTTCCTGCTGTTCTTTGAGCTTTTCCAGTTTGTTTAACTTCCTGTCAAAATTCTCAAGCTCTGCATTTCTGAGTGCCGCATAAGTGCAGGATTCATCCAGCAGGTCTATCGCCTTATCCGGCAGGAATCTGTCCGTGATATATCTCTCCGAAAGAATAACCGTTTTCCTCACGATATCATCGGACATCTTCACTCTGTGATAATCTTCATAATATTTCTTTACGCCCTTTATCACTTCTATCGTTTCGGCAATCGACGGCTCATTGATGGTGACAGGCTGAAAACGTCTTTCCAATGCGGAATCCTTTTCAATATACTTTCTGTATTCATTGAAAGTCGTGGCACCGATGACCTGAATTTCTCCTCTGGAAAGTGCCGGCTTCATGATATTGGCGGCATTCATCGAACCTTCCGAATCGCCTGCACCTACAAGACTATGAACTTCATCTATAAACAAAATTACATTTCCGTCTGCCTTCACTTCTTCGATAAGACCTTTCATACGGCTTTCAAACTGTCCCCTGAACTGCGTTCCGGCAACAAGGGCTGTCATGTCAAGCATATGTATCTCTTTCTGCTGAAGTCTGAGCGGAACATCTCCGGCGGCTATCTTCAGGGCGAGTCCCTCGGCAACTGCCGTCTTTCCCACACCCGGTTCACCGATAAGACACGGATTATTTTTTGTTCTTCTGGAAAGTATCTGTATCACTCTGTCAATTTCTTTTTCTCTGCGTGTCCAGATTCTTGCGTTTACGCTTGGACGGCTTTTTCTGTCCTTTCTTTTCAGGCTCTCTCTTTCTTGTCGGATCGTCTTCCGATGACTTGCCCGAAAACATATTCTTCAGAAACGGAAATACCGGTGCTCCCCCACGGCTGAAATTCTCATCATCTTCTTCCTCTTCCTCACCGTCGGGATATTCAAAATTCTCATTCATATTTTCCATGTCAGGCATAAGTCCCGCTTCCATCAGTTCATCCATCTGTTCCTGCATACTCGTCAGGTCATCTTCCGAAATGCCCATCTTTTCCATTATATCCGTAACAGGCTTGATACCCATTTCCTTTGCACATACAAGGCAATATCCTTTTGTATCCGATTCGTTGCCCTGCGTAGAAACGTATACTACAGCAGGTCTTTTGCCGCATTTGCTGCACATCATCATAAAATCTTTTCCCCTTTCATCTTTCAAATTAAAAATGTGTCATTATATGAGTTCCCAACACATCTAATATAATAACACATTTCATCTGTAATTGTCTATAAAAATTTTTGATTTTCGTTTTTATTGCCATTTTCTTTCAGAAGTTCCATAAATATTGACACATAATTCATAAGGGCAAACAGCATACACCCTGCCGACAGTCCGAAAAGCAATATCGAAAGCCATGACAAATGGATTTTCCAGAATGCCCTTAATGCAACAAGCACTGTCATCGATACATAAAAAACCGCTGTGGCAACTTTCCCGAACCATTGGGCAGCAGGCGGCTTTATGTTCTTAGCCATCAGAAATGCACCGCCTGTCAGCATGACTGCTTCTTTGACAAACATCACTGTCACAAACGGGTGCACATACGGATACACCCTGTTCAGACATATCACAACGGCAATCAGCGTCAGCTTGTCTGCGATGGGGTCGAGTATCTTTCCCAGCTGCGTGACCTGATGGAATTTCCTTGCAATCATTCCGTCAAACAAATCACTCAGTGCCGATACCGCCAACAATATGCCTGCATGAATATATTTTTCTTCCAGAATACATTCCGACATCGGAACAATCACTGCTATTCTCAAAAGTGTGAGCATATTCGGTATTGTAACATTCCTTTTCACCGCTTCAGCAATGCCCAATCACAAGCCCCCTCAGATAAAAAATTATTTCAACATAAGCATTGACAATATTTTATCCGGCATACTGTATTCATAAATAAATTTATAAATGACCGTTTCACTGATACTTTGATTCACATATTCATACGATTCGGGCGACAAAAACATAGATGAAAAATAAATCAGCAGCGTTACCATCATGATAATAAATGCCGATTCCGCTATGCCGAAAACACCGCCAAATGTTTTATTGACATTTCCCAGCTTGACCGCTTCCACTACTTTTGTCGCAAAGTGTGCCGCAAATTTCAAGCCCATGGATATCAATATAAAAAGTATGACCGTCAGCACCGTTGATACAAGTCTTTGTGCATACGGTCTGATGGAACCCTCTACCAGTTCAGAAACACTGAGTGTTGTTGTACTCATGTCCAATGCCAATTTGTCCGTATGTATTCCCGGTATCGAAAGCATATTCGCAACCGAATTCGGCAGTTTTTCAATTATTGCCGCTGCCTTCTCAACATTACTGATATCTGCCGGAAGATTTTCCATCGCCTTGTTTACCGAATTCATAATCGTACTTTTGATAAAACTGTCGTATATCAGCGGTGAAAACATCGAACCCAGCACCGGCGAAATCGCACACGCCAATATTGTTCCGAAAACATTCACAACCGATATCAGCAAACCCTTTTTATACCCTCCTATCGCAAACAATACTACCAATGCAATTACTCCGATGTCCAGCAACAATGCCATTACACATCACCTGTCCTTTTCAAAAAAATATTTACCTGAATTATAACATATTTTTCAGCCGTCTACAAGATATTTTTTGCATATATACCAAAAACAGCAATCAAGCTTTCAGCCGACTGCTGTTTTTTTCAACTTCATTTCTTTTTGTCCGTGATCTTCTTTTCTTCACCCTTGAGAAGCCTTTGGATATTATCCTTGTGACGCACGATAACAAGCACTCCCGTTAACAGTGCCAATACTGACGAGTACCATACAAACGGCATGGTCGGATTTTGTAAAGGCGTTACCGCTCCCAACACTCCGTTATGGTCGAGCATCCTGAATACAAATGCTGTTATCGGATATGCCGATGCATTGAACAATGCACACACCGATATGATTTTTGTAGCCGTGAATACAATGGCAAATATCAGTAATGCCATTACCAGTTCTCTCCAGTCCGTCATCAGCATGACTGCCGCTGTCGTGACGACTCCCTTGCCGCCTTTGAATTTATAATAAATCGGCATGGTATGTCCCACTACCGCAAACAAGCCTGCTGTACACATCAGATAATATCTTTGCAGTTCGGGTTCGCCCCACATTATAAAATATGCTATCGCTACCGATATGACACCCTTTAAAAAATCCCCTACAAATGTTATTATCGCAGGCACTTTTCCCACACATCTCAATACATTCGTGAATCCTGCATTTCCGCTTCCAAGCGTTCTGATATCCTTATGCAGCACGATTTTCGTTACTATAATAGACGTATTCACACTGCTTATCAAATATGCCGCTGCCACCGCTATGACAACCCTTAACCAATACGTTGAAAAAAATCCCAATATCTCGCCCATTTTCACTCACTCCACGTTATTTTTTATCTCCACGTTCCCTTATGATGAATCTTATCGGAGTACCCTGCATTCCGAATGTTTCTCTTATCCTGTTTTCAAGATATCTCTGATACGAAAAATGAAACAGTTCCGCCGAATTCACGAAAAATACAAATGTAGGCGGCTTTACAGATGCCTGCGTCATGTACAGTATCTTTAAACGTCTGCCCTTGTCCGTAGGCGGCTGTACCCTTGAAGTTGCCTCTGCCAACAAATCATTCAGCATTCCTGTCGTGATTCTCATTGCCGCTGAATTCACAACGGTAATAATCAGCTCAAACAGCCTGTCAAGCCTTTGACCTGTCTTTGCCGATATGAATACCATCGGGGCATACGACATGAATGAAAAATCATTCTCCAGCTTTTTCCTGTATTCGTCCATGGTCTTATCATTCTTTTCCACTGCGTCCCATTTGTTCACGACAATGATACTTGCCTTGCCCGATTCATGTGCCAGTCCCGCTATCTTTGAATCCTGTTCCGTGAATCCGACTGTTGCGTCTATCATAATCAAACAAACATCACTGCGTTCTATCGCCATCTTTGCACGAATGATACTGTACTTTTCAATTTCATCTTCAATACGGCTGTTTCTTCGGATACCTGCCGTATCCGTCAGTTTGAACTTGCCAAACTTATTTTCAATTTCCGTATCAATGCTGTCACGGGTAGTCCCCGCTATATTCGATACGATACATCTTTCTTCACCTGTAATTTTATTCACAAGTGAAGATTTTCCTGCATTCGGTCTGCCGATAATTGCAACGCTGATGACATCGCTTTCTTCTTCATTTTCAGGCTGTTCGGGCAAATACTCAAATACCGCATCAAGCAAATCTCCCGTACCATGTCCATGCACGGAAGATACCTGTATCGGATCCCCCAATCCTAAATTATAGAATTCATAAAATTCAGGCTCGGGCTCTCCCACTCTATCGCACTTATTCACGCACAATACCACCGGTCTGCCGCTTTTCTGCAGCATTGCCGCTACTTCATGATCCGTTGCCACGACTCCGCTCTTTAAATCCGTCACAAGCACGATGACATCTGCCGCATCTATCGCAAGCTGTGCCTGCACTCTCATCTGCTTCAGTATGATATCCTCTGAATACGGCTCTATGCCGCCTGTATCCACAAGCGATATCTTCCTGTTTCTCCATTCACATTCACCGAAAATTCTGTCCCTCGTCACTCCCGGTGTATCATTCACTATCGCAATTCTGTCACCGACCAGCTTGTTGAAAAGCGTTGACTTTCCCACATTCGGTCTGCCGACTATCGCTACTACAGGTTTCGCCATAAATCTTCACCCCTATCTGCAACAATAAAAAAAGAGAAGGAATCGCTCCCTCTCTGTTTTCGTGAAAAAATTGAAGGGCTCTTTTATATCAAAATCAAGCCTCTTCCTGTGCAACAACTACTCTGCCTCTGTATGTGCCGCAGTTTGAGCAGGCTCTGTGAGCCAGCTTATATTCACCGCATTCAGGGCATTTTGCAAGTGCCGGAGCTGTCAGCTTCCATACTGCAGAACGTCTTGTGTTCTTTCTTGCTTTAGAAGTTTTTCTCTTAGGTACTGCCATTTTCGTTCTCCTCCTTGAATATAATAAAGTACCGAAAATCACTCTGACAGAAGCTGTTTCAGCACTGCCAGTCTTGGATCGGGCTCATGCCTTTGGCATGAACACTCTCCTTCATTCAGATTTTTTCCGCACTTCGGACACAAGCCCTTACAAGATTCTTTGCAGAGGAACTTTGACGGAAGTTCCAGAAGAATATCATCTCTGAGTAAAGACACAGTATCGAGCTTATAGTCAGGTGCTTGTATATAGTCAGAATATGGCTGAATTGAAATACAAAATGCTTTTTCAAAGGCTTCAGGCATCGGTCACATTCACAATAATAATCTAATCCGACATCTGCCTCCAACCCGGCAACGCCTGCCCTGTTTCTCACAGTTATATCCGCTGAAACGGGCTCTCTGAAATTCTCCTGCATATCAGGAAAAACAATATCCTCATGCACCGAAAGGCTCTCATTTTCATTAAGAAACACTTTCTTCAAATCAAGAATCACATGATCACCCCTGCCGAATTATTTGAAACGCCTCTTTCTATTATAATAATCAAAAACCGCTTTGTCAATAGTTTTTCTTCCAATTCTCCCAAATTTATTATTTTGCCGAAATATTGTAAAGACTGCTTTTTCCCAGAATATAAACGCTGTTTGCATCGGCAAACCGTACTTTTCTTGAATCGCCTGTTGACCTCATGTCTGCCACTCGGGTACCTTTCATATTGTATACTGCCACATCTCCGTCAAACAGAACCGCTATCCTGTCATATTTGCAGTCAATGGAAAGTACCTGCCGATTCGTCATGATATCTGCTGCATTCTTGCCGTTTTCGTCCGTCATGAATACTTCACATTCCCTGCCGTCAGGCGTTGATGAAAGTGATAAAAACATCCCTTTCTGCCTGTCAAGCGTATAGGTCGTCAGAAATCTCGAATGATAATCAATATTCTTCTTTGAACCCCCATTGATATCAATATAATATGCCGCTTTATCGCCTACCGCAACCGCATTCCCGTTATCAAGATATTTCACGTCATAGATATATATTTCATCAAATTCATATCTCTGCAAATAACTGCTCTGCGAAAAATCCAGTACATACAGCACGGAAAGCAAACTTCCGCTTTTTGCCGAAAGTCCCGATACCACTGCCCTTGTTCCGCCTGCATTCATCGAAACTTTATTCACATAAAAATCCGCAAATGAATAGGTATACATTTCAAGACCGTCTTTTCTGTATACCGTCAGCTTCGCCAGATAATCACTGTCCTCCGTCAGTATACAGTAAATCCCCTTCGGACATACATCTGCACAAAATATCTTGTTTTCCGTCAGCCCTGTTTTCAGAACCTCTTTCCTGTCTATGATCGTATAGCCCGTTGCACCTGCGTTATACACCATCGAATAATCGGAATTCGTACTCAGCACATGATTCGGAAAGGCAACCATCTCCTTCGGATTTTCCCAAAAGGTCATATTCCACCCAGCGTGATATATTTTCCGGTGTCAGCTTGTCTATATTCATCAGTGCCATTACCACTACAACAGACAAGACCAATATCAGAAATGCCCTGAAAAACTTCTTCGTGGCATTTTCAGGCAGCGGATCGGTATCTTTTATCTCCGCCAGCGGTGCATCTTCATAACTGATATGCTCCCTTTCCGTATCACCGGCTATCTTTTTGATATATTCCCTTTTTTTCTTATCCATAACCTTTCCCTTCAATTAAAGACCTTTGGCAAGCCTTTCTCTCTCCGCCTGCGGCAATCTCAGATACAGCGGCATCAGTTCATCGGACGTGCAAAGCTGCTCTCTCCATGCCATTTTCTCAGCTGCCCTTGCCGTTCCGTATGCGTGCTGAAATCGGATATTCTCCGCCACCAGATCCACATTTTCCATATCTTCAAATGCTTTTTTGCATATCTCTGCACCGTCACCTGCAAGATATATCTTATCACAATATTTTTTCAACTCATTTTTCAGTTCCGCTATACTCAATGCCCTGTCAGGTGTGAGCCTTTCAACCGTTCCGCCTTTCATTTCAAAAATCGCATTATACACCTGTGAACATCTTGCGTCCATCACTGCACATACAATTCCTCTTTCATACGGCATACCGTATGCCATCGCTTCCAGTGTCGATACCGCTGCACACGGCTTATTTAACGGCATTGTCAAGCCCTTGACGGAGGCAACTCCGATTCTCACACCCGTGAATGAACCCGGTCCCACATTCACTGCAAATACATCTATCTCTTTGATATCTGTACCTGTCGTTTTCAAAAGACTTTCCACTATCGGCATTAACGTCTGACTATGAGTGGTTTTTATATTCAGATAAAACTCTCCCAAAAGCCTGCCGCTGTCAACAAGGGCGGCTGATACAGGCGTTGCACTCGTATCTACTGCCAGTATTTTCATATTTCTTCAGCCCCCTCTATCTCTATCTCTCTCTCATTCTCCGAAATTGCTTTGATATATATTTTAATACAGCTTTCAGGAAGTGCATTTTCAATATTCTCACTCCATTCGATAATCATGACACCGTTATCCATGTAATCAAAAAATCCCGTTGTATACAAATCATCAAATGTGTTTATTCTGTACATATCAAAGTGATATAAATCGAATTTTCCTTCATATTCATGCACAAGGGCAAATGTCGGACTTGACACCCCATCTTCTATGCCAAGTCCCCTTGCCAAGCCCCTTGTAAATGCCGTCTTGCCTGCACCCAATCCCCCGAACATCGCTATGATTTCCGTACCTTTGAGCGTTTTTGCAAGCCTGAAAGCAATTTCTTCCGTTTCTTCATACGATTTACTGAAAAATTTCTGCAAAATGATTTCCCCTATCAGAAAAG
>CADCJK010000086.1:9233-10578 GCA_902801715.1 uncultured Ruminococcus sp.
ACATCTCTTACCGTGATATTGAAATTCTGCGGCTTACCCAATAATGCAGGATTATCCGACAATGAATACTGTGTCTTTGCCACGCATACAGGCAATTTTGCCGTATCGAGCTTTTCAATTTCAGCCAGTGCCTTTTGTGCCTGTGCCGTATAGATTACTCCGTCTGCACCATATATATTCTTTGCAATCGTCTGTATTTTCTCCTTTATCGGCATATTATCGGGATAAAGCGTCTTGAATTCAGACGGCTTTTCTACTGCCTGTGCAACTTTTTCAGCCAATTCAATGCCGCCTGCTCCGCCTTTTGCGAATACCTCAGACAATGCAAAATCTGCACCCAGTTCTTTACAGTAATTCTCTACAAATGCCAATTCTTTATCCGTGTCATTTCCGAATCTGTTTATCGCAACCACTACAGGCACTCCGAATTTCTGCATATTTCCGATATGCACACCCAAATTCACAATACCCTTTTCCAATGCTTCCAGATTTTCGCTTGCAAGTTCTGTTTTCGGCACACCGCCATTATATTTCAATGCCCTTACCGTTGCAACAACCACTACTGCCGACGGCTTTAAACCTGCTTTTCTGCACTTGATGTCAAAGAATTTCTCTGCCCCCAAATCAGAACCGAATCCTGCCTCAGTTACACAATAATCAGCCAATTTCAATGCCAATTTCGTTGCCCTTACAGAGTTACAGCCGTGTGCGATATTCGCAAAAGGTCCGCCATGCATGAGTGCAGGTGTTCCCTCCAATGTCTGCACCAAGTTCGGCTTGATAGCGTCTTTCAACAATGCCGCCATTGCTCCGTTAGCTTTCACATCTCTTGCATATATCGGCTTGCCCTCGAAATTATACGCAATCAGTATATTTCCCAAACGCTCTTTCAAGTCATCTATATCAGCCGACAGGCACAATATTGCCATGACTTCACTTGCTATCAGCCGACAGGCACAATATTGCCATGACTTCACTTGCCACTGTGATAATAAATCCATCTTCTCTCGGCACACCGTTCACTTTGCCGCCCAAGCCTGCAACGATATTTCTCAATTCCCTGTCATTCATATCAAGACAGCGTTTAATTAAAATTCTCCTTACATCTATGTTAAGGGAATTTCCCTGCTGAATGTGATTGTCAAGCATGGCACACAACAAGTTATTTGCCGCTGTAATGGCGTGCATATCGCCTGTGAAGTGCAAATTGATATCTTCCATGGGAATTACCTGTGCATATCCGCCGCCTGCTGCACCGCCTTTGATTCCAAATACGGGACCAAGTGAAGGCTCTCTCAATGCAATAACCGTTTTTTTGCCGATTTTAGCCAATGCATCTCCCAAG
>CADCJK010000087.1 GCA_902801715.1 uncultured Ruminococcus sp.
TCTGGATATGTGCGGCGGCGATGCTATGTGGACGGATGAACAGTTTGATAAACTCAGCAAAACAAATGAAATCGGCAAATTTGTCACCTTGTCTTTCACGAAGTTAAGAGAATTCTATGAAAGCAACCGTTCAGGCGGTGCAGTCGATAATCCCGATTCCATGGCAATGATGTGTGTCGTTTGCGATAACTTCGTTAATGATACCGTAAAGTGTCACGGAAGCTGTATCACTCAAAAGGGCGAAACATACGGACAGGTGATTTTTTATAAGCAGGGATTTACCTATGACGTTGCCGTCAACGACTTTGACTATAATATATCACTGATAAGCAGTGTCGGTCAGGCTGATTATTTTAACTTGTATCTGCAGGCAATAAGCAAATGAATTTAATTGTGCAAAAACTTTTATCCAAACACAGCCGATAACATTTGCTGTGTTTGATTTTTGCGTAATGAAAGTAAGGATTAAAAATATGATTAAAAATATGAAATGGACAAGAGAACCACAAAATTATATTATTGAAAATAACAAGATTGAAATTGTTACACTCCCCCATACAGACCTCTGGCAGAGAACTTATTATCATTTCCGCAACGACAATGCCCCTGTACTTCAAATGGAAACCGATGAAAAATTCTTTTCTTTTATCGTGAAAACGGATTTTTCCGAAAGCTGCCACCGTTTCGACCAGTGCGGAATTGTTATGTATCTTGATTCTGAAAATTGGCTGAAAGCGTCTGTCGAATATGAAAATGACGAATTTCAGCATCTCGGTTCTGTCGTGACAAGTCACGGCTATTCCGACTGGGCAACAACGGCAATTCCTGCCAACATCAAAACTATGTGGTATCGTTTCAGCAGACGTGAAGATGATTATTGCATTGAATGTTCGCAGGACGGGAAAATTTTCTCTCAAATGAGAATATGTCATATGCCGGAGGGTGCAGGAAAAATAAAATTCGGCATTTACGCCTGCAGTCCCGAAAATTCAAGTTTCAGGGCAGTTTTTACGGATTTGAAAATAACGGAATGTGCATGGAAAGCACATGACGGTCAGCAGCCGGATTGATAAATTGAAGTTTTTCGGAGTGATTGAAATGAAAAAGAAAGTATTGGTTGCCATGAGTGGCGGCGTTGACAGTTCCGTTGCGGCGGCTGTTTTGATGAATGATTACGAAGTGACAGGGGCTACCATGAAACTGTTTACAAATGAGGATATTCAGCTTGACAGGCAGAAAACTTGCTGTTCCCTTGATGACGTAGAAGATGCCCGTTATGTTGCTCATAAACTTGGTTTTGACCATTATGTTTATAATTTCGGTGACAGATTTAAAGAAAATGTTATTGACAGATTCAACAATGCCTATATGAACGGCGAAACGCCCAACCCCTGCATTGACTGCAACAGATTCATCAAATTCAATGCCCTTTTGAAACGTGCCGAAGTTCTTGGAATGGATTATATCGCAACAGGGCATTATGTCAGACGGGAATTTGACGAAAATTCGCAGAGATATATCATCAAAAAAGGCATTGACGAAACCAAAGACCAGAGTTATGTGCTTTACGGCATGACGCAGGAACAGCTTTCCAAAACCCTGTTCCCTATCGGCAATCTTACCAAAAATCAGACAAGGGCTATTGCATTGGAAAAAGATTTGATAAATGCGTCAAAGCCCGACAGTCAGGATATTTGCTTTGTGCCTGACGGAGATTATGCGGGATTTATCGAGAGATACACGAAACAGACTTTCCCGAAAGGAAATTTTATTGACAAGGACGGAAATATTTTAGGCGAGCACAACGGCATTATCCGTTATACAATCGGTCAGCGGAAAGGTTTGGGAATTGCTTTGGGTGTGCCTGCCTATGTCGTTTCAAAGAATGTCGCTGAAAATACCGTCACTCTCGGCTCAAATGATGACTTGTTTACAGATACAGTTTATGGTAAAGAGGTGAATTGGGTGTCGATAGCGTGTCCGAAAGAGCCTTTGAAAGTCAAAGCAAGAGTTCGCTACAATCAAAAGGAACAGTCTGCAACGCTTTATCCGTTAGAAAATGATTGTGTCAAGCTGATATTCGATAAACCTCAGAGAGCCGTCACATCAGGACAGGCAGTCGTATTTTATGACGGCGATATCCTGCTTGGCGGTGGAACGATTTTTCAGCCTGCACGATTGGAGGACTTTAATTGAAAAAAGCAAAAAAACTTGAACATCACCATATTTTCTGTATCGTATCAATTATTGTTTTGATTGTCAGCTATGCCGTTTATCTGCTTTGTATCGGCGGTTCTTACAAGGTTTATTTTCACTCTGTCGGAGAACCCAACATGGATACCATAAAAGTTGAGCTTTCCGATGAAAATATCGTGAAAATCAAAGATATTCATATAGAAACATTTCACGATATGTTGAATGAAGTCGTGATTGAAACCGAAAGTATCGGCAGTGGCAATGTCACGCTGAACGTGAAATATCAGACCGATTACGAGGACAGAACAAGAGAATTTAAAACCTCCCTCCATGTTACAAAATTCGGACTGATATATGATATGGTATTCGACAGTTTCAATGGACTGTGGGCGGTTGAGGTACTTATCGATTTGATTATGGTGGTTATTGTCATCACTTTCGGCATATCTGCAAACCAAAAAGAAAAAAATGGTGATTTTTCCTATTCAATGGTCACGTTAGGCGGTATCATTTTCTTTCTGACAGTGAATGTTCTTTCCTCTGCATACAATATTTTGGGCGACTGGCAGTACCGCAATTTGATATATGTAGATACGATTTTGAATACATATTGTGAAATCAATTTTGAGTTTGTGGCAATTACAATCATTCCGTTTATGTTTTTTACCCTCGCCCTTAGTATCAGCAACATTCAGCTTGTCAGGCATGAGGGATTCCGCATACAAAATCTGCTTGGATTTTTGCTTGGTTTTGCCGCAATCAGCGGAATTGTGGTAATATACATACTCGGCAAAGGCGGTGAAAATGCCGATTCTGAAACGGGCTATTATATATTCACCGTCATAAAAGCGGCTGTTGCACTCGTTTTCAGCTATCTGGAATGTATGCTCATTTCAACTGTTTTCTGTGCGATTGCTTCAACAAGATATAAAATCAAACAGCCTATGGATTATATTATTATTCTGGGCTGTGCGATAAGAAGTGACGGCACACCTACACCTATTCTGCGTGGCAGGATTGACCGTGCATTGAAATTCGAGCATGAACAGTATGAAAAATTCAATAAACACGCTAAATTTGTTCCTTCAGGCGGTCAGGGCAGTGATGAAGTTATCAGCGAGGCTGAAAGCATGAAACGCTATCTCATGGAACAGGGCATTCCCGAAAATCAGATTCTCAAAGAAGATAAATCTGTCAACACCTATCAGAACATGGCATTTTCAAAGAAAGTCATTGAAAGCGATACCGAAAACATTTCTGATGTAAATATCGCATTTTCAACGACAAATTATCATGTATTTCGTGGCTATACGCTTGCACAAAAGTTGGGCATGACTGTCAAAGGGCTTTCCGCTAAAACAAAACTTTATTTTTTCCCGAATGCGTTTTTGCGTGAATTTATCGGCTTGCTCTGGGAACAGAAGAAAAAACACATTATTTTCCTCGTTCCATGCATTGCATTCCTGGTAGCCCTGTACCTTATCATACAATATTGACAGGAGAATTTTCAATGAAGTTGAACTACATAGACAGCGGAAATGAATTTGATTTCGGAAAAGTGTCTGATGAATACGCAAAATATCGTGACATTTACCCGAAAAGTATGTATGACAAGCTGATTTCATTCGGCATTGGCAAACAGGGACAGCAAATTCTTGACTTGGGAAGCGGTACGGCAGTTTTACCGATAAATCTGTATCATACGGGTGCAAACTTTACGGCAACAGATATATCCGAAAATCAAATTGCATACGGTCAGAAACTTGCTCAACAAAGAAATATGGATATCCATTTCAAAGTCTGCTCTGCCGAAAATACAGGTTTTAATGACAGTCAGTTTGATGTTGTGACGGCTGTACAGTGCTTTCATTATTTCGACAGCGAAAAAGCTGCAAAAGAAATCCATAGGGTATTGAAATCCAACGGACTTTTCTGTAAAATATTTATGGACTGGATGCCGTATGAAGATGAAAAAATTATGGAAATGGAACGGCTTGTTCTGAAATACAACCCAAAATGGAACGGAGGAGGATTTAAGCAGTATCAATATTCATTTCCCGAATGGGCGAAAAACCGTTTTGACATCTCTACAATTCATTCCTACAACACGGTTTTGACGTTCACAAAGGAACAATGGCTTGGCAGGATAAAAAGCTGTCGTGGAGTGGGTGCAAGCCTGTCACCTGAAATGATACAGGCATTTGAAAATGAATACAAAAATATTCTTGCAAAATATGATGAGCCTTTGAAATTACTTCATCAAATTCATATTGAAATTTACTTT
>CADCJK010000088.1 GCA_902801715.1 uncultured Ruminococcus sp.
GGGCAAAAATTGACAATTTTAATTGTCAATTTTTGACGGAGGGGTCGGGACCTGCTGATATTTGTGCAGTTTCACGAAATTTCAGAAATTTGCTCATTTTAAGAATATTTTCCCTGACAGGCGTTTCTGTCAGGGATTTTTTTTGCAGATTCGATTGATTTTTGAAAAGCGGTGCGGTAAAATGGAATGAATATGAGTTGAACAAAAGCTTCTCCGTTGTTCCTGCCTTTGAAGCAAAATCGTGACCGCAGACGGATGTAACAAAAACAGTTTTTCAGGTACTTTAAATATAGAGGAGATGAATGAATTGGAAGATGAAAAAATAATAGAACTATTTTTCAGACGTTCCGAAAATGCCATCTATGAGCTTTCCCGAAAATATGAAAAGATATGCATGACGGTTTCCATGAATATTCTCGGAAACAGGGAAGATGCAGAAGAATGTATCAATGATACCTATTTGGGCGTATGGAATGCCATACCCCCTCAGAAACCCGATAATCTCACGGCTTTTATCTGTAAAATAGCCCGTAACCTGTCGCTGAAAAAGAGTGCCTACAATTCAGCCGAAAAACGTCAGGGAAATTACGGTATCTGCATTGATGAACTTTCAGAGTGTATTCCTGCCGTACATACCGTCGAATCCGAAACGGAATCTTCGGAATTATCTCAAATCATCAATAAATTCATTTCCTCTCTCGATAAGACAAATCAATTTTTATTTGTCAGGCGGTATTTCTTTTCGGATTCCTATGAAAGTCTTGCAAAGCATACAGGCATGAAAGAACAGGCAATCCGTACACGTCTTTCAAGAATCCGCTCGAATCTGAAAATTTTTCTTGCCGAACAGGAGGTACTTTAATTATGAACGGAAAGGATTTATTCAACGCCATAGGCAATATTGACGATAAATATATTTCGGAATTTGCCGACGCTTCCCAATTCAAAAAGAAAATGCCCTTTTTCCTTTCACCGAAATTCTATTCAGGCATAGCCGCTGTTTTCGTGATAGGAATAGCCGTTTTAATTGCCTTGCAGATGAATCAAAAGCCGATTGACATTCAAAACAATTCGCTGAACAATGCCGCTGCCAATTCCTACGGCAGTAAAAGCGATATCCCTCCCGTCACGGAAAATGCCGCCAAAGATATCGGCAGTCACCCTGCCGCCACGGACAATTTTGCCCAAGCGGAAGAACCTTATTATAACAATCCCAGAAGTGAAGGTGAACAGATTCATGATGTACTTTTCAGTATAAAAGTATACGCTGCCGAAAAAACCGAAAATCTGTCCCAAAGTGATGTTGTTAAAATAAAAGGTGACTTCAATCCGCTGATGAGTTCATCCACGGGAATAGGCATTGAATTTGAAGTGACACCCTATGAAGCGATAACACTCAGAGCCGAAAGCGGTTATTTCGTAACATGGGATAAAGACAGCGGTGAAATCAGCAATCGGGGCACGTCTTTGAGCATTTCCGAAACAACGGACTTTTTCTGGACATTTGACGGTGAAACCAAAGATACTTCTATAGAAGTAACTGACGGAAAATCCGTTCTTTCCAATATAAAAATTTCCTATGATGAAAATTCCAATTATTTCTATGCCGAAATGTCAGAATAAACTTAAAAATCTTTAAGAGTAACTTCATAAATTGTTTTTAGAAGATATTTAATTTGTTAGCACATTTTCAAAAAGTTTGCGTTATAATATAACCATCGAAAGCAAACAAATCAATAAAATGAATCAATCGGAGGTAACAGCTATGGAAAACAACAGAAATTTTGAAAACATATATGAGCATGAAAGAACCGTATATCCCCAGTATACGCAGCCCCAGCCTGAACCTGAAGTATATCATGAAGTGTATTCTTCCGGTCAGGACACGGCACCGATTCCCCCTGTATATGAAAACGTCTACAGCGAAACCATTCCCGAACCCGTCACGGCAAAACCTAAAAAAAGCAGGAAAAATGCCGCTTTGATTGCAGGTACTCTGGCACTTGCCCTTTGTGTAGGATTCGGCGGCGGTGTACTCGGCTCCTATGTCGGCGGCGGAAAGACTGTAACAAAAACCGTCGTACAGCCTGCCGGCACAAGCGTCAATGCTCAGACAACCGAAGGCAAGGATTCAGGCTTGAATGTCATACAGGCTTCCAAGACCGATAACACTCCTACAAGCATTGAAGAAGTTGTCAATAAAGTAAAGGATTCCGTTGTTGAAATCACGACCGAAACTACCAAATACGGCACTTTCTATGGTCAGTATGTAGCTCAGGGTGCAGGAAGCGGTGTTATTATCTCAACAGACGGCTATATCATCACCAATAACCATGTTATTGAAAATGCCACAAGCGTTAAAGTCACTCTCACCGACGGCAAATCCTATGATGCAAAAGTTATCGGCACGGATGCTACACTTGATGTCGCTCTCATTAAAATAGAAGCGGATAATCTTACGGTTGCGGCTTTAGGTTCATCAGCCGACCTCAATGTAGGTGAAACTTCCATTGTTATCGGAAATCCCCTCGGACAGTTGGGCGGCACCGTGACTCACGGCATTATCAGTGCTTTGAACCGTTCCATTAAACTTGACGGCAAAACAATGGAACTTCTCCAGACAGATGCCGCCATCAATCCGGGCAATTCAGGCGGCGGTCTGTTTGACAGTGAAGGCAACCTTGTCGGACTCGTTGTGGCAAAATCCACCAGTTCTTCCGACGGCACTTCCCTTGAAGGTCTTGGCTTTGCCATTCCGATAGACAATATCAAGAAAATTCTCGGTGACCTCAAGACAAACGGACGTGTAGCAAGACCTGTACTCGGTGTAACGGCTGTCGATGTTCTTGACGAAACAACCGCTGCACGTTACAATGTCGATAAACAGGGTGTCTATATCTATTCGATAACGGACGGCAGTGCAGCCGACAAAGCCGGTCTGATGGTCGGTGACTGTGTTCTGAAACTTGACGGCAAAGAGATTACTTCCAAAGAAGAACTTTCAAGCACGATATCTGCACATAAAGTTGGTGATGAAGTGAAGATAGTCGTTTACCGTGACGGCAGGGAACAGACTCTGACAGCCGTTCTGGAAGAAGATTCTTCCCAGACTTCCCAGAGAAACAGCAACAACTTCAACAAAAACGGTGACAATTCCTCAAATAACGGCAATAACTACGGCTATCCCGACAACATTGAAGACTGGATTCGATTCTTTGGATAATTCTTTAAAAAAATATTGACTTTTATCTGAAATTGGTGTATGATTACAGTATATAAATGCTTGATTTCATCTGCTTTTCTTTTTCATAATTTTCTCCTCTTTGTGATAAGCCGCATTCTTTCGGGGAGTGCGGCTTCTTTTTCCGTTAAAAAAATTGCTTTAAGGAGGCTTTTCCATGCGTACGGACAAAATCAATTATTATCTCGATATAGCCGAAACAGTGCTTGAAAGAGGTACTTGTTTAAGAAGAAATTACGGTGCCATTATCGTGAACAATGACCAGATTATTTCTACAGGTTATGTAGGTGCCCCCCGTGGCAGAAAAAACTGTATTGATATGGGTATCTGCGTCAGGGAAAATCTCAAAGTCCCCAGAGGCGAAAGATATGAATTGTGCCGTTCCGTTCATGCCGAACAGAATGCTATTATACACGCTTCCCGTGAAAACATGATAGGCGCAACGCTTTATCTCGTCGGCAAAGATGCCAAAACAGGTGCCTATGTCGAAAATGCTTCCGCCTGTTCCATGTGCAAAAGAATGATTATCAATGCAGGCATTGAAAAAGTTATTATCCGCAATTCCAAAGAAAAATATACAGCCGTCAATGTCAGTGACTGGATTATCAATGATGAATCCCTTTCGGGCGTTTTCGGCTACTGAATTTGTGCCATTCTGCCTAAAAACAGAATGGTTTTTTCACTTTATATCTGAAAAATTAAATTATTGCATAATTTCATAAGAAAAATTTTGTTTTTTTTGAAAATTTTTTCAAAAAACAATAGCAATTTTCCAAATGATATGTTATAATATTCTCAGACAACCAAGTCAAAATTTTTAAATCATATAGGAGGTAATTTCCAATGGCTAAAAAATGGGTATACCTTTTCAGTGAAGGTAATGCTAACATGCGTGAACTGCTCGGCGGTAAGGGTGCCAACCTTGCTGAAATGACAGGACTCGGACTTCCTGTTCCTCAGGGCTTCACAATTTCAACAGAGGCTTGTACACAGTACTATGAAGACGGCAGAAAAATCAACGATGAGATTCAGGCTCAGATTATGGAGTACATCACAAAGATGGAAGAAATCACCGGCAAAAAATTCGGTGATAAAGAGAATCCTCTCCTCGTTTCCGTTCGTTCGGGTGCAAGAGCTTCCATGCCCGGTATGATGGATACTATCCTCAACCTCGGTCTTAATGAAGAAGTTGTTGAAGTTATCGCTGCTCAGTCA
>CADCJK010000089.1 GCA_902801715.1 uncultured Ruminococcus sp.
GTTTACGGCAAAAAACGGTATTTTGACTGTTTCCGCAAAGCGTGAAACGGCAGAGTATTCTTATACGACTGTCGGAGTGAAGGTGACGGGACGTGACACCGATTTGTTGGAAAATACGGAGTATACCATAGCATTCCAGCCCTATCAGACGGAAAGCAGTGTTGAAATTCCTGTCACGCAGAACGGCAAGGAACATACATTCAAAGTTGAATTGTATGATTTCAAGGGCTGTGACGAGGGCAAGACTTTAAAAGCAAAAGTCATTATTCCTGCTGTTGCCGAAACAGTCAAGACCAATAATGAAGAATCCCCCGACAGCTATCTTGATGACTTCAGGAAATCCGAAACGAGCGGTAAACTTACAGGCGGACGTACAAGTATCAATATTGCCGGTATGGATTGTGAAATAGTATATGACGACCCGAACCACAGCAATTACGGCAGTATCATGCTTGGCAATTCCAAAATCGGTATTTATGTCGCACTTGACTCTATGAATATGTTTTCGGCTGCTAACCGAAGCGGTTCCGGAGATCACTGGATAGAAATACGAAATGACGGCAACCCCTATCTTTATTTTGAGTATTATTCAAGCTGGGCATGGAATACGGGTGAAGTCAATACCCATTGGTATTATGACAGACCGAACCGTTACCGTATGCTGATATCGGACGTATATATGGATTCCGGTTATGATTCCGCCGAAGTCGGAGTTGGCGTTAGTTCATTTGATGTCAACGACCGAGAATTGACCTATGATAACAGGCATACGGGAAATCACCATGACAGAGGACAGTATTTTATGGTTCCGATGTTTAATTACGATGGCAGTAATTATAAGCCTCGTCCATGGGCACAAAGAGGCAGAATTATTTTTTACACAAAGCGTGCCGAAAGCGGTCTTCAGCGTCCCGGTTCCAAGTTTTACGGTGAGATAATGCTGTATCGTGAATATCGTGTAAAAGTGGAACAGCCCGATAAACTCTCTTATCGCAGTGGTGAACTCAATTCAAACGGTACACCCAAAATGGTAAGTCTGTCGCCGGCTGCTGTAAGTGCCGTGACACCCGAAACACGTTATTACGGTGAACCCATACAGTTTGATGAATTTCCTGCAAAGGGTAACAAAACGATTTACGGTGAACTCGAAGGATATTATATAACTCCCCTTGACGGAAAAACTTTTTTCTACAGTACAAATAAATCAAGCCTTGAACTGAATGATGACCTTATCAAAAGGATAGATGAGAATACTACCAAACTCCAGAAAGGTGCAAAATTGAGTTCGGGAGATTATCTGGCATATACCACCATTACAATCAAGCCTAAATACAAATATAAAAATGTCAGTGTGAATCTTCTCACTCCAAAAGGACTTCCGGACGGAACGAAATATTCCTATCTGGATAAAGACCTTGAAAATATGAATAAGAACGGTATTATCACCAATACCAATACTTTCCATATCGGTGATACCTTGAACCTTGAAATGCAGGCGATCGGTGTCAGTGAAAGTTTTGTAGGCTATAATCAGTATCAGTACCGTAACCCCGGCGATACCGCTTATGACAAGAATGTCCCCAATACAGACAGTTATGTTGAGGGAACAATACCGGGCTGGGTGCTTGAATGCCCGAAGTGTGAAATAAGGGGTATATTCGGCAGACAAAACTATATCAGTATCGAAATGGACGAACTTGCCGAAAGATACTTTACCATTCGCAATCTTGTACCTCAAAATGAAATCACTCAGTCGTATATGAAAGGGCAGAATATACTTGCTATTTCTAATACAAACGGTGGTTCTGCAAGCAAAACAATTCCTGTTGTCGGCAGGGCATATACGATTGAACTTGACCCCACAGAAGACAATGAACAGAAGTGGCGACCTGTCATCACATTTGCGGCAACAGGTCAGAGAGTAAACGGTTTTGCCGCTGACTTCATAGCCCGTGACAATTATCAGGATAATATCGTCAGAATTTCCGCTGAAAGATATTCTCCAGATTGGTATGAATATTTCAGCGTTGACAGTACGGCTTATTATTCGGCTTACAGCTTGCGTGCAAACTCCGAAGCTGTAAAACGTTCACCCGTTATGCAGGCTATCGTAACAGGCGGAAGTTCAGATCTGGAAGTATACACAAGCAATAAAGAACTCAAATATATTGCAACACGTTTCAATACTACCACTGATAACAACGGTAATTTCTCGCTTGCACTCCGTGCGGTAGAAGGTGACACCGTTTCAATCGTTGTTGATAATAACGATATGCAGCAAGTTAAATATGTCAGAATGATGCGACCGTCTAAAAAAGTCTTGAAAGAACACCCCGAAATATACACTCGTACAGGCGTATTTGATGAACTTGTTGCAGATACAGAAAAACAGCAGAATGTAAACAGACGTATAGAAACATCATGTGCGATAGTCAGCACTTCCGATATAGATATGCCTATTCGTACATTCTACAGCCCCTACGTCAACAGCGTATCTGCCAATTACAAAAGGACTGTCATCAATCCGTCAGTCAATCAGATTCCGATATATGACTCCGATGAAATGACACTTTCTGTAAACGTCATGGCAAATGAAGCCAACATAAAGAAAGTCAATATCAAGAAAATTGCCCGTAACGGTTCAGTCATGGACTTTGAGGGTTCGTATGATTTGGAAGCATCATCTTCCTATGACAAGAAGTATGACTTTACGGTAAGCGGTCAAGACCTTGCACCTCTCGATCGTTTCTATGTACAGGTAACGGCTATTCCGAAAGGCGGTACTCGTGAGATAACATACACTGCACTTGACACAGGTCTTGAAATGTATATGCCTTTGGAGCAGAAACCGGCACAATTCCTTAATTACGAATTGCCTACTCCGTATGATGATTTACCGGTACTCGGCGACATGGCAGGCGACCTTGATTCAGGTAAACTCAGTTGGAAAACGGTTTATGCAGATGAAAATAATAAGGGTACAAGCCCTTATGCCGAAATAGTCACACTTTCCGTATCTAAAAAAGATATTGAAGAAAAGTCCGAACAGCTTAAAAAACTTGATGGCGATGAAGATAAAAAGAGCTGGGACACCATGCTTAAAGATAAGGAAAGTGACGTTTATAAATATCTGAATAAATCCACTCAGGATAATATCTATGAGTCATACAAGGCAAAGAAGAAAGATAACACTATCACAAAAGAACAGGCGGCAAACTATTTCAACAGTCACCCCGAAGAAAAGAAAAAATATCAAGATGAATTTAAGCAGAATGCAAAGAAAGACGCTTTGGAAGAACTCGGTGAAACAGAGATAGATGTTTCTGTAAGCGTACTTGTACAGCTTGAATATAATTACAATCCCGTAAAGCGTACACACTATTATTCGGGCGGTCAGTATATTATCAAAGCTGCCGTCAGCGTTGAAAAAACATTCTATTGGACAGTATTCGGAGTTCCCGTTTATCTGAATATCGCAGGTGAAGCGTCTCTCCAATTTGACGGACGTTATGTGACCGATCAGGAAGAAACGACTGCACAGGAAATGGGATATTATGAAAACCTTGCCGAAAAAGTCGAAAGCGAATGGCCTTATTTACAGGTCGGTTTAGGTATCAAACTCCAGCCCGGCATAGGAATATGCGGTATTCTCGGAGTAAGAGGTATTATTGATTTTGCCTTTGTTGCAAGACGAAATCTAAACATGGAAGAAGCAACTTCAACAATGGGTACATTTACCGGCGGTGTCGGTGTTGACCTCCTGTTATTCTCATTTGAATATGAGATAGGCTCTATCGGCTGGCAAACAGGCTTGTTTAAAGACGGCAATGTTGAGGCAGGAACTCCCACAGAAGAAACTTTCTCTCTCAGGAAATTCGACAATGGTAAGGAATACAAAAACGACAATCTCCGCAGTACACTTTTGCCCGATGCCAAAACAACTCTTATCAATGGTGCAATGGAGTATATCCGTCCGCAGTTGATAGACTTGGGTGACGGACGCACCATGCTGTTATTCCTCAGAAACATGAGTGACAGTGAGCGTGATGACAAGAACGCCTCTACACTTGTATATGCGATACGCAGTGCAGACGGCACTTGGGATAAAGATTCCAACAACAATATTTCTTCAACTGTCGTTGAAAACGACAACATGGCAGACAGTACATTTGCAGCTATGAAGTCGGGCAATAAAGTTTATATTGCATGGACAAACGCAGATGTCAGTGCAGATTTTGAAAACGATATCGAGAACGCAAAAGAAGTACTCAAATCAAGTAATATTCACATGGCTGTATTCGATATACAGACCGAAAAAATGAGTGAACCTTTTGCAGTAACAGATGATGATTTTGTAAACTCTGATG
>CADCJK010000090.1 GCA_902801715.1 uncultured Ruminococcus sp.
ATCCGTTACATTTATGAATACGGAAAATCTGCAAAAAATATTGACAGCTTATTTGATATGCTTTCTGCCTGACATTTTTGTGCATTTTCACAATGCTTTCTTAAATTTGCTCATTTATAGGTTTATATTTTAATTTGTGATATAATAGTAAAAAATACTTACCGTAAGGAGGAAGAAAAATGCTGAAACGTATCAAATCTATACTGCTTTCTGTGGCAATACTGGCAGGAATGGGTGTACAGATACCTGCTGTGGGCGTGTATGCACAGGGTATGCCCGAACCATCAGAAAATCAGGCAGATGTTCAGTCCGTATCAGATATTGCAAGCGAACACGCCTATGATCCGATTGCTGAGCTTGAAGCAGAAAAACAGTACAGAGAAAGTACAACTGTCGTTGAAAACAAGATCATTTTTTCGATAATTGACCAGCGACCTGACAAATCCAAAGCTGTCTATCTGAAGGACAGTGATTCTGTCTGCAAGGACAATTATTTGAAAAGGGTGTCGTTTGTTTATGAAACAAAGGCGAAAAATCATTCGTCTGAAAAAGGCTGTACCGCTTATGAAGTCTTTTATGAAGCGTACACGTCCGAAAAAGACATCTGGGTACTTGCGGACAAACTCAAAGAAATGGCAGAGATCAATTCTGCCGAGCCTGACTTTTTGTGGAAGAATACGGCGGAAGGTCTTGCAGAGGAGGTTTCTGCGGAGGAAATGGCAAAAGAAACGCATTTTCCCATGCTTGATGTGGAGAATGTATGGGGCGGACTGTATCAGGACAATATCAGACCGGGCAACGGTGTTGTTGTGGCTGTCATTGATACGGGTGTAGACTACAATCACAAAGACCTTGCCGAAAATATGTGGAAAAATCCCGGTGAAATTCCCGATAACGGCATTGATGACGACGGCAACGGCTATATTGACGATGTATACGGCTATGACTTTGTGGAAAATGACGGTGATCCTATGGACGACCACGGTCACGGTACGCACGTTTCGGGTATCATTGCCATGTCACCCGGCAACGGCGGGGGTGTCGGTCTTGCCTACGGTGCAAAAATTATGGCAATAAAAGCCGGTCAGTCAACAGGCTATTTTTCATCAACGGATATTGCCAAAGCCATTCGTTATGCCGTTGAAAACGGTGCCGATGTCATCAATATGTCCTTTGGCGGTACCGGTAAATCCAATCTTATAGAGTCGGCTTTGGAAGATGCCTTTGCAACGTGTGTACTTGTAGGTGCCGCCGGAAATGACGGCTTGTCAACGGATTATGAAGAAATTTATCCGGCAGGCTATCAGTATGTACTGGGAGTCATGGCAACTGATAATTCGGGCAAACTGGCAAATTTTTCAAACTGGGATGCTGCAGTCGGTTGTGGCTGTGAGTATGAAATAACCTCTCCGGGTGTGGCAATATACAGTACATTGCCAAACGACAAATATGCTCGTTGGAGTGGTACATCAATGGCAGCACCGAATGTGTCGGCAGCCGCTGCAATTATACGCAGCAAATACCCAAATAAAAGCAAATATACATCACGTTATATTATGGGGCAACTTGTCAGTGCTACCAAAGATATAGTGGAACATTACGATAAATCTACAGATAGAATTTTTACTTATCCTCTGTTGAATATTCATGACAGTCTTACCAATCAACCGAAGCCGAATTTGAAATTGACACAAGTTTATATGTTTGACGATCCGTCAATATCGGAAAATAACAACGATGACGGCATTGCTCAGCCTGGTGAAATTATAGATATAGGCTTGAGTGCCTTTAACTATTGGGGAATTGCATCCGATATAACTGTCAAGGCAAATGCCGTATCTGCCGGAGGTGTTGAAAATCCTCATATAGAGTTTATCAATGATACAGCCGTCTTGAATGACATAGGTACATTTTCAACGGGAAACAACAGTTTTCAATATACAGACGGTGCTTTGACGGGTGTTTCGAGTCCAGTTAGGGTACGTATTAAAGACGGTGCACCGAATGATGTTCAAATCAAATTGAATTTTGAAGTATTTGCAAAAAACGGCATGGACGAAAATGACAATACTATATATAATGTATATCCTGTACCATCTTATACAATTACCGTGCAGAATGGTCAGGTATTGAATGGTGTTATCAAAGAAGATATGACACTGACAGCCGACAAATACTGGATAATAGAGAATAATGTTCTCATTCCGTCCAATGTGACAGTAAACGTAGAACCCGGTACTCAGATACAATTCGGTTCGGTGTCGCCTTCCAATCCATACGGTACATCAGCAAACGTATATTTGCAGGTCGAAGGTCGTTTTATATGTGAGGGTACAGAGGAAAAACCTATCAGTTTTCTTCGTGGAAATAAAAGTTCCTCCAAAGGTGCGGTTATTAAAAGTCCGAGTGTTTTGCCGATATTGGACGATGATACCGAACACAATTATACAAGCTTAAAATATGTTGATATGATGATTGCTTCGGAAATAACCGCAACAACGATGGATCACTGCAATATTTACAGCAGTTTTGACAGTGTCGGTATTTATTCACGAGAAATCAAAAATTCCGTATTTTATACAGACATACAGCTTAACGGAGTTTATTCATGGCCGGTGATAGTTGAGAATAATATATTCTGTAACAATACAATAGATTTTGGTGACAGTTATCAGGCCATTGAAACAGGCAATGTTTATCTTAACTGCAAAACCGGCAAAAAGCTGACATCAAGAAAATATACTTTATCTTATGATAACAGCCCGACTTCTGAAGATTTTAAACAGGGACATAATGCATATCTTGCCAATTACAATCTGAATTCACCGGCACAACTGAGATTTGTCTATACATCGAGCGGTCACAGTGATGTGGATATTTCGGGAAATTACTGGGGAACGACCAATCCGAAACTTATGAAACTCCAGTGCTATGATGCAGATTGGGATGTGTCACTGAACGATTTGATACAAGAGCCGTTTCTGACGCTGGAAGATGATATGTCGGAGATATACCCGTTTGTGACAGAAGCATATCTGACAGACACTGACGGAAACCGTACAGATACCGTGAACAGCGGGCAGAATGTGACTATGCACGTGAAATTCAATCGTGACATGGCACAGGATATACAGCCTATGGTAACTTACGGCGGAAGTGAACCCTATACAGATTATCTGTTAAGTGGAGATTGGACAGGTGCAAGGGAATGGACAGCACAAATGACCATTGATCCGTTCATTGACTTGGGTAAAATGTATATCCGTGTGAAAGATGCAGTCGCTGATGATGACAGGTGGCTGAAAACAGGAAACGATAAAGCAAGATTTTTCTTCAATATCGAGAAAAGCTCCGCACAGTCAATGGCATTACAAGGAAATGGTGAAATAGGCTTTAACAATCTGACATGGATGCAGGACGATTATGAAACCCTTGCAGGATATAATCTTTACAGAAGTACATCTTATGACAAGGATATTCCGCTTGCCAAACAGGGCTTTGTAAAGGTGAACAGGTCTGTTATATCTTCCGAGGAATGCAGTTATATTGACCGTGACGTTGAGCAGGGTGTGGATTATTACTATTATTTCACGGTAGCCGATACGGCTTTCAAGGAATCTGCACCATCAAATGTCATCATGTGTACGCCTGTTGACAGCGAAGCACCTGTTATCTCACATAAGCCTGTCAAGGCAGCCGTTCCGAACAGCCAGCTTGCCATAACAGCGAATGTTACTGACAATGTTGCAGTAAGAAATGTATCTCTGCATTACAGGACAGTCGGAAATGAAAGCTATACGGTTGTTCCGATGAGAAATACATCGGATAATGCCTATCGTGCAGTGATTTCATCTTATGAAGTAGGTGAACAGCCCATAGAATATTATATTACGGCAAGTGACGGTACAAATACCGCTTTTTACGGTACGGAAAATGAGCCTGTACAAATTTCCGTAACATCGGAACATCATTATGATAACGGTGTCATTACGGTTGAGCCGACCTGCACACATACGGGAGAAAAAATTTATACCTGTGCAGACTGCGGAGAAGTTCGCAAGGAAATTCTTCCAAAAACAGAGCATATTTTCAACGGCGGATATATTACAAAGATGAATTCCTGCACAGAGGACGGTACAAAAGTTCTACCTGAGCGGTTGGAAATTAGGCGGCAATGGAAAAATAGGCAGGAATCATACGTTCATTTAACCAAAAACCAAGTTCATCATTAATAATAAGTGC
>CADCJK010000091.1 GCA_902801715.1 uncultured Ruminococcus sp.
CTTCGTTGCAAAGAATGCAGATTTCCAGGCATTTGTAAAGACTATCGCAGATACAGTTTTGGCTGAAAATCCTGCTGACGTTGCAGAACTTCTCACAAAGAAAGCTGCCGGTACAGAAATGACCGTTGCAGAACTTCTTCAGGAGAAGATTCAGACAATCGGTGAAAACATGATTATCCGTCGTTTTGTACGCTATGAGGGCACTGTTGCAACTTATATTCACATGGGCGGCAAAATTTCCGTTATGGTTAAATTCGATACAGACCTTGCAGACAAGGACGAATTCAAGACCTATGCAAAGGATATCGCTATGCAGGTAGCAGCAGCCAATCCGTCATATCTCAACAAGGCTCAGGTGCCTGATGAAGTCATCGAGCATGAAAAGAAAATCATGACAGAGCAGGTTATCAATGAGGGCAAGCCCGAAGCGATTGCACAGAAAATCGTTATGGGTAAAATCGGCAAGTACTATGAAGAAAACTGCCTTGTCAACCAGATTTTCGTAAAGGACAACAAGCTCAAGGTTGACCAGTATACCGCTCAGACAGCCAAAGCACTTGGCGGCAAAATTGAAATCGTTGATTTTGTACGTTTTGAAAAGGGCGAAGGTCTTGAGAAGCGTGAGGACGATTTTGCGGCTGAGGTGGCAGCAGCAGTGGCTGGCAAATAATTGAATTGAAAAATCAGAGGGTTGCAGGTGCAAAGCCTGTAGTCCTTGTTTTTTATGCCGGAAAATGTCGGGGAATATTTTGTACTGTCGGATAAAAGAAATTGAATTGAGTTGCAATTTTGAAATTTCGGTGTTATAATAGAAAATCAGTATGAGAAAAACAGCAGGGGGTATGGATATGTTGAAAGGAGAACTGCTTTCACCGGCAGGCGATAAGGAATGTTTTGAAAGTGCACTGAAATTCGGTGCAGATGCCATATATTTAGCCGGAAAGGAATTCGGCATGAGAACGGCTTCGGCAAATTTCGATTTGGACACGCTGAAACAATCGGTTGCACAGGCACATGAAAAAAACGTGAAAGTCTATGTAACGTGCAATACACTTCCGAGAAACAGTGAAATTGACAGATTGCCTGCATTTCTGGAACAGGCTCAGGATTGCGGAGTTGACGCATTTATTATAGCGGATTTGGGTGTGCTGTCGCTTGCGGAAAAGTATGCACCGAAAGTTGAAAGGCACGTTTCCACTCAGGCAGGAATAGTCAATTATCAGACGGCAAGAGTTTTGTATGAAATGGGTGCAAAGCGTGTTGTACTTGCAAGAGAGTTGACATTGGAAGATATTGCAGGAATCAGGGCAAAAACACCGTCTGAATTGGAATTGGAAGTATTTGTGCATGGCTCCATGTGCGTGTCATTTTCGGGCAGGTGCCTGATATCAAGCTATATGACGGGCAGAGATGCAAACAGAGGAGATTGTGCCCAGCCTTGCAGATGGAAATATCACCTGTATGAAGAACACCGTGAGGGACAGTATTTCCCTGTAGTTGAAGAAAATGACGGTACTTATTTATATAATTCAAGGGATTTGTGCATGATAGAACATATAGATGATGTTTTAAAGGCAGGTGCAAAGAGCCTGAAAATAGAGGGCAGGGCAAAATCCGCCTATTATGTAGCGGTAACGACTAATGCCTATCGTCATGCACTTGATGATTATTATGCACAGGGCGATAATTGGCATTTAGCCGACTGGATTAAAGAGGAATTGGAAAAAGTCAGTCACCGTGAATATAATACAGGTTTTTTCTATGGCGGAGAGCCGGGACAGGTCACTTCAAACGGCGGTTATATCCGTCATTATGACGTTGTTGCGGTATGTGACGATTACAAGGACGGAACGGCTTATTTAACCCAAAGAAACAGATTTTTTGTTGGAGATACGCTTGATGTATTGCCGCCAAGCGGAGTGCCGTTCAATGTGACGGTTGAAAAAATGTTCAATGATAAAGGTGAAGAAATAGAAGTAGCCCCCCATGCCATGCAGAAATTGACCATGCCGACAGAAATGGAAATTCCGAAAGGCTCACTGTTGAGAAAAAAGCGATTAACGGAGTGATTTTATGGATAAATTCAAACTTGTATCGAACTATAAGCCGACGGGCGACCAGCCCCAAGCGATAAGAACACTTTTGAACAGTATCAATGCAGGCAATAAAGAACAGACTTTATTGGGCGTGACGGGTTCGGGAAAGACTTTCACAATGGCGAATATCATCGCTGAATTGAACAGACCGACACTTGTATTGGCACATAATAAAACTCTGGCGGCACAGCTTTGTTCGGAATTCAAATTTCATATTACGACTATTACCAGCCCGAAGCGTATATTCCCACGACTGACACCTATATTGAAAAAGACAGTGCCATTAATGACGAGATAGATAAATTAAGACATTCCGCAACGTCTGCCTTGTCTGAAAGACGAGATGTTATTATCGTGTCAAGTGTATCGTGTATTTACACTTTGGGAAATCCGATAGATTATCGCAATATGGTTATCTCTCTCAGACCAAACATGGAAAAATCAAGGGATGAACTGTTGGCCAAATTGGTTGAATTGCAGTATGAAAGAAATGATATCGACTTCAAGAGAAATACTTTCAGAGTGCGGACAGGATAACGGAAGTGAATGCCGTCACGGGAGAGGTGAAAGCCACTTTAAAACACGCTGCTATTTATCCTGCATCACATTATATCATTCCGAGAGAGAAACTGGAAATTGCCATAGAAAATGTTGAAGAAGAACTTGCCGAAAGAGTGAAATACTTTGAGGACAAGGGCAAACTTTTGGAAGCCGAAAGGATTCAGCAAAGAGTCAATTACGATATAGAAATGCTGAAAGAAATCGGTTTTTGCAGCGGCATAGAGAATTATTCAAGAGTATTGTTAGGCAGACCGGCAGGTTCTGCACCGTATACGCTTTTGGACTATTTCCCTGAAGATTATCTTCTTTTTGTAGATGAATCTCATGTAACGTTGCCGCAGGTCAGGGGAATGTATGGCGGTGACAGGGGCAGAAAGGATAATCTTGTGAATTTTGGATTCCGCTTGCCGTCAGCGTATGATAACAGACCGCTGAATTTTGATGAATTCTATGAAAGAATCAATCAGGCTGTATTTGTGAGTGCAACCCCCGGGGATTTTGAAAAAGAGAAAAGTGCAGTCATAGCCGAACAGGTGATACGTCCGACAGGTTTGTTGGATCCTGAAATCAGCGTGAGAGGCGTTGACGGACAGATTGACGACTTGATTTCTGAAATAAACGAGTGTACAGCCAAAAAGCAAAGAGTGCTTGTCACGACTCTCACAAAGAAAATGGCGGAAGATTTGACGGAATATCTTGTAACAGTGGGAATCAAAGTCAGATATATGCACCATGATATAGACACGGTTGAAAGAATGGAAATCATCAGGGATTTGCGTTTAGGCGAATTTGATGTGCTTGTGGGAATCAATCTGTTAAGAGAGGGTTTGGACATACCCGAAGTATCGCTTGTGGCAATTCTTGATGCAGATAAAGAGGGATTTTTGCGTAGTGAGCGTTCACTGATACAGACCATAGGCAGAGCCGCCCGAAATGCAGAGGGTAAAGTTATCATGTATGCTGATACCGTGACAAATTCCATGGAAAAGGCTATCACCGAAACGGAAAGAAGAAGAAATATTCAGCAGAAGTATAATGAAGAACATGGAATTATACCCCAAACGATACAGAAAAAAGTCAGCGATATCATAGAGATTTCAACGCACAGTGAAGATAAAAAGCCGAAACAGAAATTGACAAAGGCAGAGCGTGAAAAACTGATAGAGCAGTTGACGAAAGAAATGAAAGCGGCAGTCAAGCTGTTGGAATTTGAACACGCCGCCTATTTGCGAGATAAAATCAAGGAGTTGAGAGGGTAAATGGAGATATTGGGGCTTGACATGATAAAGAAAGAGCCTGACACGATCAATATAACAGGGCTTGACAAAATCAGGCAGGTGTTTCATAATGATTTGCCGAGGATGTCACCATTTGCAACGGAATTGATAAGGCTTGTAAATCGTGCAAAAGAACTTGATACGGAATACAGGCAGTTCGGAGCGGAACAGCACAGATATGAATTCAATCCCGTAATACCGCTGTCACAAGTGAGGGACTTTGAAAAGCGTCATCAGATTAAATTACCGCAAGGATATGTGGATTTTTTGACACAGGTAGGCAATGGCGGTGCAGGTCCCGATTATGGCATATATTCGCTTGAACAGGCGGAATTTGAGGGTTACTATGACCATAAAAACGCATTTTGTCACTATACGCAAACGAAAAATCAGTCTGATTATTATAATTTGCCGTATTCGATAGAATATCAGATGCCTATGGTAAATTCGGAATTGAGTGATGAAAAATGGAATAAATGGTATATCGAGTTGAACAATTTGGAAGAAAATGAATATGACGAAAAATATAAACAGGCATATAATGGCTTATTGCAGATAATAGATTCGGGCTGCTGTACGGGATATATGCTTGTATGTCATGGCGATATAAGCGGTGAAATGGTATTTTTCAGGCACGAATTGGAATGTCCGACACTGGTTGGTCAAAGTTTTGAAGAATTTGTTTTATCACATTTCAAAGGTGTAATTGATAAATTTGAAAAGAATAATTGAAAAGAGGAAGAAATTTGGCAAAGAAAACAATACCACAGACTTATGGAAATGAAAGTATCACATCATTGAAAGGTGCAGACAGGGTTAGAAAACGTCCTGCCGTCATATTCGGTTCGGACGGCATAGAGGGCTGTCAGCATTCCGTATTTGAGATATTATCCAATTCCATAGACGAGGCAAGAGAAGGCTACGGCAAGGAAATTATCATCACAAAATATGCAGATAATTCCGTTGAAATAGAGGATTTCGGCAGGGGAATCCCTGTTGACTACAATAAAAATGAAGAAAGATATAACTGGGAATTAGTTTTTTGTGAACTGTATGCAGGCGGTAAATATAACAATGCCGAAGCCGAAAGCTATGAATTTTCATTGGGTTTGAACGGTCTGGGACTTTGTTCGACTCAGTATTCATCGGAATACATGGACGTTGAAATCAGGCGTGACGGCACGAAATTCACCCTGCATTTTGAGAAAGGCGAAAATATAGGCGGCTTGAATCGTGAGCAGTATACAGGCAGGAAAACAGGCACTAAAATTCACTGGAAACCCGATTTGGAAGTATTCACGGATATCAACATATCAGATGAATATTTTATAGATACGATTAAAAGACAGGCTGTCGTGAATGCAGGCATCAATTTCATATTCAGAACGGAAAAAGACGGTAAATTTGACGTGCAGGAATTCAAATATGAAAACGGCATAGTTGACCATGTGAAAGAGATTGTCGGAGAAAATGCCATTTCTCAGATACAGTCATGGCAGACTGAAAGAATGGTAAGTGACCGTGACGATAAGCCTGAATATAAGACGAAAATCAATATTGCCCTTGCATTTTCCAATAAAGTGAGCGTGTCGGAATATTACCATAATTCAAGCTGGCTGGAATATGGCGGTGCACCTGAAAAGGCTGTCAGAAATGCGTTTGTCTATTCTATCGACAGCTATCTGAAACAGAACGGCAAATACACGAAAAACGAAAGCAAGATCAATTTTGATGATGTCAGAGATTGTCTTGTAATCGTGATATCGTCATTTTCAAGTGTGACTTCCTACGAGAATCAGACGAAAAAAGCCATTACTAACAAAGGCATACAGGACGCTATGACAGAATATATGCGACATCAGTTGGAAGTGTATTTTATAGAGAATAAACTGGACGCTGAAAAAATTGCCAATCAGGTTTTGATAAATAAACGCAGTCGTGAAAAGGCTGAAAAAACCCGTCTGGATATCAGGAAAACGCTTGCAGGCAATATGGATATGACAGGACGTGTCGCAAAATTCGTTGATTGCAGGAGTAAGAACAAAGACGAAAGAGAACTTTTCATAGTGGAGGGCGATTCCGCATTGGGAGCGTGTAAACAGGCGAGAAATCCCGATTTTCAGGCGATAATCCCAATTCGTGGCAAGATTCTGAACTGCCTGAAAGCCGATTATGACAAGATATTCAAAAGTGAGATAATAACGGATTTGCTGAAAGTGCTTGGCTGCGGAGTGGAAGTGAAGTCAAAGGCAAATAAAGATTTAGCGTCATTTGACTTGGACTTGCTGAGGTGGAATAAGATAATATTCTGTACAGATGCAGATGTGGACGGCTTTCAGATAAGAACACTTCTCTTGACTATGATATACAGACTTACACCGACTCTCATAGAAGAAGGCAAGGTATTCATAGCGGAGTCACCGCTGTATGAGATAAGCTCAAAGGATAAAGTGTATTTTGCCTATACGGAGGCGGAGAAAGAGCAGTTTATCAAGCAGATAGGCAAAAATAAATTTACTGTACAGCGTTCAAAGGGACTTGGTGAAAACGAGCCTGATATGATGAGTTTAACGACAATGAATCCGTCAACAAGACGGTTAATAAAGATAATGCCCGATGATGCAAAGAAAACATCAGAAATGTTTGATATACTGCTTGGAGATAATTTAAGCGGCAGAAAAGATTATATCGTAGAGAACGGCTATA
>CADCJK010000092.1 GCA_902801715.1 uncultured Ruminococcus sp.
AAATCTTTCGTGCGTGAAGAACATGAAACAGAAAAATTCAAAAATATCTCTCAGGAAATTTATGATAATTTCTCCAAAGCCGAAAAAACGATTGCTTTCAATATGCCTGTCATGCAGATATGTATTTATGCCTGTATCATGATTATTTCATGGTTCTCCGCACACTTCATTATTGACGGCACTATGACAACCGGTGAACTCGTCAGCATGATGTCCTATATCATGCAGATTCTCATGAGTTTAATGTTCCTTTCGATAGTCATGGTTATGGTAGTGATTTCAAGAGCCTCTGCCGAACGTGTAGCGGAAGTCCTCAATGAACAGCTTGACCTCACCAACGGTGATAACCCTGTTACAGAAATTTCCGACGGTTCCATTAAATTTGAAAACGTCAGTTTCAGCTATGCCAAAGACGAAAGTAAACTTTGTCTGAAAGATATCAATATAGAGATAAAATCAGGTGAAACGGTTGGTATCATAGGCGGTACAGGTTCCTCAAAATCCACTTTCGTACAGCTTATCCCACGTCTTTACGATACTACAAAGGGTACTGTCTATGTAGGCGGTCTTGATGTCAAAAAATACGACATTGAATCTCTGCGTGACAGCGTTGCTATGGTCTTGCAGAAAAATGTCCTTTTCTCAGGCACGATTAAAGAAAATCTCCGCTGGGGTAATGCCAATGCTACAGATGAAGAAATGATTGAAGTCTGCAAACTCGCTCAGGCTGATGACTTCATTCAGCGTATGCCCGACAAATACGACACCTACATAGAACAGGGCGGAACGAATGTTTCAGGCGGTCAGCGTCAGAGATTGTGTATTGCAAGGGCACTTCTCAAAAAGCCTAAAATTCTCATTCTTGACGATTCCACAAGTGCAGTCGATACCAAAACAGATGCCCTTATCCGAAAGGCTTTCAAAGAAAAAATACCCGATACGACAAAAATCATTATTGCACAGCGTATTTCCTCCGTGCAGGATGCCGATAAAATCATTGTTCTCGATAACGGTTCGATAAACGCTGTCGGAACTCATGAACAGCTTCTTGAATCCAACAGCATTTATCAGGAAGTATTCTATTCACAGCAGAAAGGAAGTGTCGGATAATGGCTGAAAAAACTACCCCTAAAATTCACGGTGGAAAACGTGGCATGGGACCTCCTCCCCAAATGAAAAATCCCATGCAGACGATTAAACGTCTGATTTCCTACATGAGCGACTACAAGGGCAGATTCATTTTTGTACTGATATGTATTTTAATCAGTGCAGGTGCAGGCGTGGCAAGCTCCATGTTTATATCTATTCTCATAGACAATTATATTACCCCCATGGTGAAAAATCACAGCAACGATTTCAGCGGTCTGGCATGGGCTATGGTCGTTATCGGCATTATTCTTTTGATTGGTGCTGTCGCCACTCTCCTCTATAACAGAATCATGGTAGTTATCTCTCAGGGCATACAGAAAAAAATCCGTGATGAAATGTTTGAGCATATGCAGAAACTCCCTGTCAGATTCTTTGACACCCATACTCACGGTGATTTGATGAGCCGTTACACCAATGATACAGATACACTCCGCCAAATGCTTTCCATGAGTATTCCGCAAATGTTTTCTTCTTTAATCACAATCATTTCCGTTTTGGTTGCCATGATAGTGCTCAATATCTGGATGACATTGTTTGTACTTCTTTGTGTCGGCTTGATGATGTTCATCACAAAGACGATTGCTTCCAAAAGTGCGACTTACTTCATTAAGCAGCAACAGCAGATAGGCGATGTCAACGGCTATGTCGAAGAAATGATTAACGGTCAGAAAGTCATTAAGGTATTCTGCCATGAGGAAAAAACAAAGGAAATTTTCGATAAGAAAAATGCCGAACTTTGTGAAAGTTCTACCAAAGCCAATACATTTGTCAATATTCTCATGCCTGTCATGAACAATTTAGGCAATATTCAGTATGTATTGATAGCCGTTGCAGGTGCGGCACTTGCCATCTATCAGATAAGCCCTGTAACGCTCGGTGTTATCGCCTCTTTCTTACAGCTTTCAAAGAATTTCACCCGCCCTATCGGTGAAATTTCCAACCAGTTCAATTCCATTATCATGGCTTTAGCAGGTGCGGAACGCATTTTCGCCCTCATGGACGAAGAACCTGAAACAGATAACGGTTATGTAACTCTTGTCAATGCCAGATACGATAAAGACGGCAATATCACCGAAACAGATGAACATACGGAAATGTGGGCTTGGAAACATCCTCACGGTGACGGCACGACTACTTATACGAAACTTTGCGGAAATGTCGTTATGCATGACGTGGATTTCGGCTATGTGCCTGAAAAAATCGTTCTGCACAATGTCACGCTTGATGCAAAATCAGGTCAGAAAGTTGCATTTGTCGGTGCAACGGGTGCAGGCAAAACTACTATTACCAATCTTATCAACAGATTCTATGATATTGATGACGGTAAAATCCGCTATGATAATATCAATATCAATAAAATCAAAAAAGCCGATTTAAGAAAATCTCTCGGCATTGTTTTGCAGGACGTTCATCTTTTCACGGGAACTGTCATGGATAATATTCGTTACGGCAAACTGGACGCTACCGATGAAGAATGTATTGCCGCTGCTAAACTTGCCAATGCACATAATTTCATTACACGTTTGCCTGACGGCTATGATACAGTCATTACAGGTGATGGCGGTCAGCTTTCACAAGGTCAGTGTCAGTTGATTTCCATAGCGAGAGCGGCTGTAGCCGATCCGCCTGTCATGATTCTTGATGAAGCCACTTCCAGTATTGATACCCGTACAGAAGCCCTCGTTCAAAAAGGCATGGACGGTCTGATGCATGGCAGAACGGTTTTTGTGATTGCACACCGTTTGTCTACCGTTCAGAATTCGGATTTAATCATGGTTCTCGAACTCGGCAGGGTTATCGAAAAAGGCACTCATAGTGAACTTATCGCCCAGAAAGGCAAGTATTATCAGCTTTATACAGGTGCATTTGAATTATCGTAACATACAAAAAAGCAGTTTTCCGCAAAAAGAAAACTGCTTTTTCTTGACGAATTATGAACTATTTGATATAATAGCAACCGCAGAGTATGCCGTGGAAACGGTAGGCGGTCAATCTTGCTCCCTGATTTTATATGCAGGGAGGTGGTAACATGAGTTGGATGGAATTTCTCACATTGGCACTTGTCATTTGTAATGTAATCATCATCTTTTCAGAATCACCACAACAAAAAGAAGTAGCCGCCCGTAGCGTCCAAACTGTGAGCGGCTATTCTTTTTAGCAAAATCCGTTTGGGAGCGACCGTCTATCTCGGCGTGCTCTGTTACTGTTATTATACAGCTTTATATAAATTATGTCAAGCATATTAAAAAAGAAAGGATTGTTTATCATGACTCTTACAGATATTTTTGAACTCCAAAATGAAATTGCTCAATGCAAAAATCCATCTGACATACAAAAACTCTTTGACGACAACGGCGAGGACTGCGACAGCAAAACTGCAAAGCTTATCCTTGATTCAGAAAGAAAATTCACTGTTTCGGAACAGGGCAACGCTTTTATCAAATCTGAACTGATTTTCTGCCCCGACTGCAAAAATTCTTTTCCCGATAAAATTTTAAGTAATGCCGTTGAAGTGATATCAGCAAGTGAAATCATACATTTCGGTTGCTGTGAATGCGGCACAATGTTCCATTTCACTCCCGAAACAAATCAATTTTCAACCGATAACTGTTAACTTGCCTATGCAATATTCATTTTCAACGCCTGTTATCAGAACGTCAACCACTTTATTGATATAACTTTCATCAGCCTCAACGAATACAGGTGTATAATTCATGGTATAACCCTCATATCTGCCGTTTTTATTTCTCGTTTCAATGAGAACTTTTTCGATACGTCCCACTTGTGACTGCAAAAATGCTTTTGAAGTTTCAGCGGTTTCCTTTGCCATTTCCGCTGCACGAATCTTTTTAATATCGGGTGAAATCTGATTCGCATATTTATCAGCTGCTGTACCTTTACGCCTTGAATACGGGAATATATGCACTTTCGCAAAGCCGATACTTTTCACGAATTCCAGTGACTTTTCGGATATTTCCGACAATTTCGGCATATTCCGCACTTGTGTAATGCCTGTTCATTCTTTTGAGCGTTTCATCGCAGCCGCTCTGCAAAGACAAGTGAAATTGAGGGCAAAAATTACTGTATTTTGCAAATTCCTTGAGCGTTTCCATGTCCATGCTTTCAGGTTCAAGTGAACCTAATCTGATTCTGACATTGGCACTTTCGCAAGCCGTTTTTACTGCGTCTGAAAATTTCAGTCCGCTGTCACTTCCAAATGAAGATAGATTGATTCCTATTATCACAATTTCTTTATAGCCGTTTTTTGCGAGAGTCTGCACTTCATTTCGGATATAATCCAGTGTACAGGAACGCACTCTGCCCCTTGCATACGGAATAATGCAATAGGAACAAAATCGGTTGCAGCCATCTTCTATTTTCAGAAATGCCCTTGTTCTGTTCATGAAGCTGTCTATTGACAGATTTTCATATTCATCTTTTTTGGCATAGTCCTCTACAAACGTGAATTTCCGCATATCGCTGAAATATTTCTTCAATGTGGGAATTAAATCGGCACGTCTTTTGTTGCCGAGAACGATATCGACTTCCGACAGATTTTCACTTGACTGCGGAAAAGCCTGTGCCATACAGCCTGTTAAAACAATCACTGTATCGGGGTTTTCACGTCTGATTCTATGTATCAGTTTAACGGCTTTTTGTTCGCTTGCCTGCGTGACTGCACATGAATTGATTATCGAAATATCGGCATTTTCGTTTTCACCGACAATTTCATAGCCGTTTTCGGAGAGTGTTTGGAACATTGCTTGCGTTTCAAACTGATTCACCTTGCAGCCCAATGTTATAATCCTTGCTTTCATACATTTCCCTTTCGTAAATATAAATAAAAGATTTCTTTAAAATCAACCATATTGACAAATTTTGAAAAATAGGTTGACCTGAAAGATATTTGCTGATAAAATGTGTATGGAGAATAAAAAAATTTCGGAGGTTGAAAAAAATGTACCAGAAAAAAATTTTTTTGAAAGACCTTGACCATGTGAAACACTTCGTGGAAATGACTGCCAAATATGACAAGCTCAAAATCAATCTCATTTCCGACATCTACACGATTGATGCACACTCTATTATCGGAATCGTCAGTCTTGATATCCGTGAGCCCATTCTGCTTGAAGTGCCCGATGAAGAACCGCCTGCCGAATTCCTTGAAGATATTGAAAATTTTGCTTTTAAAGAAGAATAATTTTTCGTGCATACCGCTGAAATGCCGTATGCACTTTTTTTCAGACCGTTTCACTGAGTTCTTCCCATTCACTGTACAGATTTTCAAGTTCTCTTTGTTCCTGTTCAATGCGGTTGGTAACTTCCAGTGCCTTTTCATAACTGCTTGAAATTTCGGTATCATTCAGACTTTCATTAAGAGAGTTTATTAAATCTTCTTTTTCCGAAATTTCCGTTTCAAGTTTTGCAATTCTCGCCTTTGCCTTTCGCCTGAGTGCGTCACGCTCTTTTTTATTTTTATATTCCGTCTGCTTTTCGGCACGTTCTTCAGCGGGCTTTTCAGGCTCTTTGAAAGGCTCGAATTTGGCTAAAAATGCGTCATAATTGCCCTCAAATATTTTGATGCCCTTTGGAGTGAGATAATAGATTTTATCGGCAAGGCTGTTGATTAAATATCTGTCATGCGACACGATCAGAAGTGTACCTTCATATTCTTTCAAAGCGTCCTGCAGGGCTTCACATGATATGATATCAAGATGGTTTGTCGGCTCGTCAAGCAAAAGAAAATTGAATCTGCCAAGCATTAACTTTGTCAGGAGAACTTTTGCACGTTCACCGCCGCTCAATGTGGACAGCGGTTTGAATACGTCATCATTTTTGAATAAAAACCTTGCAAGCGTACTTCTTATCTCTGTATTTGTCATGGCAGGGAAACTGTCCGCCATTTCTTCAAATATCGTTTTTTCACTGTCCATGCCCGTCTGTATCTGGTCATAGTAACCTGTTTTAACACCGACACCGTATTTGATTCTGCCGCTTTGTGCCCGATACTGTCCCAGAAGTGTCCGTAAAAGTGAAGTCTTTCCGCAGCCGTTCGGTCCGAGTATAAATATCTTCTCTCCCCTATGCACTTCCATGGAAACATTTTCAAAAAGCGGTTCATTTCCGAATCCAAGCGATATTTTATCCACCATAAGAACATCTTCACCGCTCTGATTTTTCACATCAAGCCCGAAACTCATGGCCGCAGGCAGATTTTCAGGCTTTTTGAGATTTTCGCTCAGTCTGTCAATGACTTTCTGTTTGCTTTCGGCAGTTTTGATATTTTTTTCTCTGTTCCATCTTCTCTGCTGTTCGATAATGCCCTCCAGCCTGTTGATTTCTTTCATGGTATTGTCATAGACTCTCTGTTCGGAAAGCCGTCTTTCCGCCTTTTGCGGAAGATATGCCGTGTAATTGCCCTTGTACACGGTCATTTTTTTATTTTCAAGTTCAAATGTCTTTGAAGTCGTCTTATCCAGAAAATATCTGTCATGCGATATGACAAGATAGGCACATTTCGAGTTTATCAGATATTCCTCCAGCCATTCGACTGAATGGGTATCCAGATGATTGGTCGGTTCATCAAGCAGAAGAAAATTTGCACCGCATAAAAGCAGTTTGGCAAGCTGTAACTTTGCCCTTTGACCGCCGCTCAATGCACTGATGGGTAAATTCATCTGACTGTCATCAAAGCCCAATCCCAATAAAGCCGACCTCGCCCTTGCACGACAAGTTAAACCCCCACGCCTTGCAAATTCATCATTCAAAAAAGTCTGTCTTTCCACAAGTTTATCCAGATTTTCACATTTGTTGTTAATCTTTGAATGAAGCATTTCAAGCTCACTTTCCATTTCGATAAGTTCATGGAATACCGTCATGACTTCATCATAGGCAGACCTCTCTAAATTCCTGCAAACGTGCTGTTCCATATAGCCGACACTTGCATTTTTATTCAGAATGATACTTCCTTTTGTCGGGTAATACTCTCCCGTGAGCAGCTTGAAAAGCGTTGTTTTGCCGCAGCCGTTCACGCCTATCAGACCGATTCTGTCACCCTCCTGTATCTCGAATGTCATTCCGTCAAACAATCTCTGTTCACCGAACTCCATGCATAAACCGTTTACTGTCACTATCGCCATTTTTCATACACCTCGCCTATTATCATATCATTTATTGACATTCTTTTCAAGTAGAAAAAAATCATTGACACTTTCCCTTAAAACATCTATAATAATAGTGCGGATATTTTCAGGAAAGGAGATGTTTCAAATGGCATTTGGTTTAGACCTTAATGCAGTAAAATCCACTGTATCAGATGCGGCTGTCGGTGCGGTCGAGAAGGTTGCAGGCGACAAAGTTGACAAGAAAATGGTCAAAGATACCGTCAATACGGTTGTTGACCAGGCTGCCGACTTTGTAGAAAAGAAAATGGCAGAAAAAACGGCTGCCAAAGATGACAAAAAAGACGAGAAAAAATAATAGTTTATCCCCATGGAGCAGACACCTTGCTGCATGGGGATTTTTTTATATCAAAAATCCCATCCTGTTGTTTGGCAGGATGGGATTCTCTGAAAATTTTTGTGAATGTTTATCTGTCCGCCTGACCGAAAGCGATTCAAACGGGCAGTGTCGGCTCATTTACGCTGAATGCCGACATTTTTTTATATCAATCAGCCCTCAGCGATAGCAGCCTGAGCAGCAGCCAGACGAGCAATCGGAACTCTGAACGGTGAGCAGGATACATAGTCAAGACCAATCTTATGGCAGAACTCTACAGATGTAGGATCGCCGCCGTGTTCACCGCAGATACCGCAGTGGAGTTCGGGACGGGTAGCCTTACCGAGTTTGATAGCCATTTCCAT
>CADCJK010000093.1 GCA_902801715.1 uncultured Ruminococcus sp.
ATACAAGAAAAAAAAACGCCCCTCTCTCTTTTATCGCCTGCCCCATCAAGCGGTCACGCTCTCCTCAGCTGCCCGCCCACTCCCCGAATTAACTCAAACCACCTCCCGCTGCTCCATTTACTGCTCTGCGGGATAAATCAAAAATAACAATAGGAGAAAAAAAAATTGATAAGATTAAACATCGATACACAAGAATTTCAAAACAAACCCCCCGTTTTTGACGGGAAATTAAGAAACCGACTCTGCTGTACGGAAAGTATCCGTGAAGTCACCCCTGCCCAGTTTATCGGCTGCATCAGGCGGGGACGCACTTTCACACCTGCCGTCATGACCGGTACAACTGCCGCTACCTGGCAGATGCAACAGGTGATTTGTGCAGATATCGACAATGACACCGGAAAAAAAGATGAAAACGGCAATAAAATCATGCTTCCCTCCCCTTTATCGCCTGACCGTGCCCGTGAAATAATGGCAAGTTACGGCATAACTCCCTATTTCATGTACTACACTTTCAGCAATACGGAAAACTGGCCCAAATTCCGCATCGTGCTCATACTGGACAGCCCTGTCACCGACTCACACATTGCTGCTGACCTCTCTGCACGCTTTACCGAAATCTTCAACACCGCTGTCCCCCATTGTGCCGATACCACTGCAAGCGATAATGCCCGTCTTTACTACGGCGGCAGACAGGACAGCATTATCTGCGTCAGCGGACAGCTTACAAGCCTTTCCCTTTTACAGTCCCTGCCTGCCCGGGACAAAATGCCCGACGCTCCCACCAACTCCTCTTTTACTGCTTCTCAGACTCGCTTTGAAACCGACAAGCAAAATTTTGACCTCGCCGCATACATACGGAAAACAACTGACAGCCTTCCTGTACAGCACGGACATTCCCTGTTTTTTAATCCGTGTCCGTTGTGCGGTCACAATGATGATTTTCAGGTGACCGGCAGTATCTATCACTGCCATAGTGCAAGCGGCGGTACCGGCGGCAGTATCATTGACTACCTGATGAACAAACACGGTCTTGATGTCGGCACTGCCTGCAATAAATTCAAATATGAGATAATGGGCTATCAGCGTGAAGAACAATCCCCTCCCCTTTTATCGCAACCCCCTTTGCCTGCTACCAATACAGGCGAATATCTTTCCGGCGGCTCATTTGAAAAAGATATCGAATATTTCTGCACTTACAAGAACCGCAAAACAGGTATTCACCCCGATATAGACCGGTATCTGACACTCTATCCCGGTATGGCGGCATTAGGCGGTGCATCGTCTCTCGGCAAAACTACTTTTGCAGTCAATCTTATCGACTCACTTTTAGACAGAGGCGAAACCGTCCTGTATTTCAGTCTGGAACAGCTCCCTGTCGAAATCATCACCAAGAGCCTTTCCAAAAAGCTGTATGAAGCCGATCCGCTCACTCCGCTGACCAATACCGACATCAAGAACGGTGCAACCTGCGACAAACTGGAAGAAATCAAAAAAGAATACGCTGTCAAGGCTCGGAAATACCATATCATAACCGGCAGTTTCAGGACAACGGCTGCCGATATCGTATCATACGTGGAAAACTACATAGCCGAACATGGCGGAAATGCCTGCAAACCTATCGTCATCATCGACTATTTACAGCTGATTGCTGCCCCTTCGGGATTCAGGGGCAGTATCAGGGAATACACCGATGAAAATATCAAGACTCTCAAGGATATGCAAAAACGAAATGCATTGTTTGTTCTCGTTATCAGCAACTTCAACCGCAGCAGCAATTATGAACCCGTCAGCTACGAGAGCTTCAAAGAAACAGGCATGATAGAATATACCTGCGACTATGTCTGGGGTTTACAGCTTTCCCTGCTCGATGCGGAAAATGAAGATTTCTATACCGTTACAGGCAAGCAGGGCGGACGCTCCGAAAGACCGATTGACCAAAAAAGAAAACTTGTCAATGAAGCTCAGGCTCAGATTCCCAAAAAAGTGGAATTCGTCAGTCTCAAAAACAGAAACGGCAAACAGTTCTTTAAGGCATTCTTTGAGTATGATCCCCGTTATGACTGCTATCAGCAGGAAAAATCAGGCAATCCCGATAAAAGCCTCTCTCCCTTTGTTGCTCCCCCTCCGCCCGTGAAAAGAATATGAATTTCCTCCCCCTTTTGCAGCATGACATTCAAAGTGCTCTCAGACGCTCTCAGAAGCCCGTAGACGTGCATGAAAGGGCTTGGGAGTATAGAGATAGCCCCCCTGTCAAAAAATCGAGTTTCTCCAAAAGAATTATAACGGATATCGGAAAGAGCTTTTCCTCTCCCTTTTACAGCATGACATTTAAAGTGCTCTCAGACGCTCTCAGAAGCCCGTAGACGTGCATGAAAGGGCTTGGGAGTATAGAGATAGCCCCCCTGTCAAAAAATCGCTGTATGAGGCTCTCAGGCGGTCATACGACGAAGTTTCTTCAAAAGAATTATAACAGATATCGGAAAGAGCTTTTTCCCCTTTATAGTATCAGACTTCTTTAAGCACATCCTTTTGCCGATACAAAAGTTGACATAAAAAATTGACAATAAATTTTATTTATGTTAAAATTGGCATGGATAAAGGTCTTTACATCAGCACTGCAGAATACGTGGACGGAAAGGAGGAAAAAAGGATTTTTTTGCCGTGTTCCTTGGAAAGACCGAATTTTTTTATCAAAAAGAGAAAGGAGTGATTTTTGTGAGTTTGTTCCGCAAACTTACAAGCGTTATCCTGTCAGCGTGCATGACGGTTTCCGTTTTTGCCGTCGGTTCCGTATCGGCAAATGCCGTGGACGAACAAACGGAAACTTACGCTCAGGAAACTATCGCAGGAAGTGCCATTCTGCACTGCTGGAACTGGTCATTCAACAATATCAAAGCCAATCTGGCGGAAATCGCTGCAGCAGGCTATACCGCCGTACAGACTTCCCCTGTTCAGCCACCGAAGGATTACAAGTATGAAGGCACAGTATACAGTGATGTGTCCGGACAGTGGTGGAAATTGTATCAGCCTCTGGGATTCAGAATAGCCGGTAATGATGAAAGCTGGCTGGGAACTGCGGCTGAATTGACTGAACTTTGTACAGAGGCGGAAAAATATAATATCAAAGTGATTGTCGATGTTGTTGCCAATCACCTCGCCAACGATGGCAGCGACAACAAAACTGCTCTCAGCCCTCAGATAGACGATGAAATGCGGGTAAGTTCTTATTTCCACAGTGAAACTTCCGCTTCCAATGACAGCAGCCGTTATTATTCCACACACGGTCATATCGGTATGCCCGATTTGGATACAGGCAATACAGAAGTGCAGGGTAAAGTGCTCCGTTTCCTGAAAGAGTGCATTGACTGCGGTGTTGACGGCTTCCGCTTTGATGCGGCAAAGCATATTGAACTGCCGACCGATCCCGACGACTGCAAAAGTGATTTCTGGCCTAATGTTATCAATGGCGTCAATGGCGTGAAAAGCTATGCCGTCAATCAGAATAAGCCTGAACCCTATATCTATGCGGAAATACTCGGCTATCCGGGAGCAGATGTCATTTCCGGCTATCATACCTATATGGCAATCACCGACAGTGTCAGCGGTGACTATGCCCTGAAATATGCCTATGAAAAAAATGCCGCCGGACTTGCCGACAGCACTTACAGAAAAGGCATACCGGCTTCCGATGCCGTTCTCTGGGTGGAATCCCATGATACCAATGCAGGCACTTCCGGTTCGGCAGGCATTTCCAATACAGCCGGCATATCCGATTCCGTTATCCAAAAGGCATGGGCAATTGTCGGTTCAAGAGCCGATTCGTCAGCCCTGTTCTTTGCCCGTTCATGCGGCACGATGGGAATGGCAAGTACCGATACAACATGGAAATCCACTCCCGTTGCGGAAGTCAACAAATTCAAGAATATCTTTGACGGACAATCCGAATACCTCGCTTATCAGGGTAATATCACCTACAATGAACGTGGTTCAAAGGGCGTTGTTATCGTCAAAATGAACGGTGCAGGTCAGGTCAGGCTCAATGCCAACAAAATGGCTGACGGCACTTATACCGACCATGTGGCAAAAAGTACATTCACTGTTTCAAATGGTATTATATCCGGTACAGTGAGCAGCTGCGGTATTGCCGTTGTCTATAATGAAAATGATACTACCGATGAAAGTGCCGTCGAAGCTTTCCCGACAAAGCTGTATCTTAATACAGGTGTCTGGAATAAAGATGGTGCACGTTTTGCTATGTATCTGTTTGAATCCGGCACTCAGAACAAACAATGGGCAGATATGACACTTGTATCCGGCAGTAACGGTAGGTATGAGGCAAATTTACCGGCAGGCAACTGGACGAATGTTATATTCTGTCGCATGAGTCCCTCAATAGCAGGAAATTATTGGAATTCCGACGGCGTAGGTCCTGTCTGGAATCAGACGGAGGACCTTGCTATTTATCAAGACGGCAGAAATTTCTTTACGATAACCGGCTGGAAAACGGATAACAGTAAAAAATCCCCTGGCTACTGGACTACATATTTATGTGACCATGTATTCAACGGTGAACCCGACTGGGCATGGGAAGGTGTCGGCTACGCTACAGCCCTCTTTACCGACTGTACAAAATGCCACAAATCCCATGTTTATGTTGCGGATATCACAAGCAGTGTCAATGAGGAAGCCGATACTGTCACCTACACGGCAACGGCTAACGGAAAAACCAACAGTTTAGCACCCATCGCACTGACAGAACTCTATCTCAAACCCAACAGCAACTGGAAACAGGCAGATGCTCATTTTGCCGCCTATCTGTCAGATGATTACGGCTACGGCACATCGGTAAATCTGACGGATACCGACGGTGACGGATATTATTCCGCAAAAATCCCCGAAAATACATGGGCGGAAGTTCAATTCCGCCGCCTGAATCCTGATGAAAGTACTGTCTGGAATCAGACCGGCACAATATCGCTCAACCGCAACTGCTACATTCTTACCGAAAACGACGGTAACTGGGGACAGTTGGGAGCATGGATTAATCGTGTTGTTTGTGAACAGCACGATTACAGCAGTGATACACCTGTATGGTCATGGGCTGACGATTACAGTACGGCAACCGTAACATTCACCTGTTCCGAATGCGGTGCAGAAGAAACCGTCACTGCCACTGTCACAAGCCGTGAATCAGGCGACAATATGATTTATACGGCAGCCGTTACTTTCAACGGACAGCCGTATACGAATACCAAAACCGTTTCAAACGTACTGTATCTCGTGCCCAACTCCAACTGGAAAGAAGCCGGTGCCCGTTTTGCACTGTATATATTCAACAGAAATACGGATAACAAAACATGGGTGGACATGGTAAAAGTAAATGATGACCTTTATCGTGTTATGATTCCCGACGGAGAATGGACATCTGTTCAGTTTGTCCGTATGAATCCGAATACAACGCAAAACAGCTTTGACAGCGGTGTTAAGTGGAACGGAACAAGCAGTATAAAGCTTGCCAATATCCCGACCGGCAAAAACTGTTATGCTGTTCCCAATGGTGTCTGGAACGACACTTCCGCTGACGGCACATGGAGTGCGATTACTCACCGAGAGGCATATTACAGACTTTCTCCCACTGACAGAGAACTTTATGATATCATTCTTGCACAAGCCAAAAAGATTGTCAGCGGTGAAGCAACGAGTACAGAATGTACCGTACCATGCAATAATTTCCCATTAGTCTGGACCAGGTCTGGTGTTGGTTTAGATGTCAGTGCCACTGAACAAGTTTTTGCCAGTACTGTTGCCGGAAAAGTATTTGATTATTATAACGGTTCGGCGGTTACAACCGCACTCAGATATGATTTTCCCTATGAATTTTTCTGGTTTACAGGAGCTGCCGGTTATAGTATAGGTGATTTCCGGAGTTATGTTGATGGTGACGGTGTTTTACATTTGAAAGAAATTCCGAAATACATCATTCAACTAAAAGTTTCCCCCAACTATCAGGACACAACCCTGGAAAAACCGGACGAGCGTAGTGTGGTGGTCGATGCGTCCAAAATTGCAGCCGTTAATAATATCGTTCCGGCTGCGGCTCAGGCAATCGTTGACAAATATGCCAATGTATCCGACTATCTCAAACTGCTTGGCTATGCTACGGAAATTTGCTCTGCTACCAAT
>CADCJK010000094.1 GCA_902801715.1 uncultured Ruminococcus sp.
GTTGGATATGCAACATATTTAATATTGAATATACAGATAATATGCCAATAGACGATTTGAAAGAATTGGCTGATTATTTAAAAAATAATAATTCTTTTCCGGAAATTGCAATAGGAAAATGCAACTTTTAACTTCAAGAATGTATGATAATTCATCACAATAGAATAAAGCAAAATCGTTTTATAAAAAATGATTGTGAGGATACATTTTTGTGCAGTTTTCAAATTTGCTCATAAAAAATTTGCCGGCACACGTGGAATGTGTCGGCAATTTTTGATTTTACTTAATTTTCATAAAGGCATTTATCACCTGTTTCAAGGGCAGCTATACCTGTTCTTGCCATTTCAAGAATACCGTATGCAGATAACTCTTTAATCAGCATATCCAGCTGACTCGGAGTGCCTGATGCACGGAATGTCAGGGAAGTTTCGCCTATATTCACGACTGACGCATGATAGAGAGATGTCACGGCAATAATATCGTTTTTATTCGTTTCGTTGCAGCTTACTTTGACAAGCACCAATTCAGACGCAACGGAACTGTTTTCGGGGAGAAGTTCGGCTTTTTTGACATCAACGATTTTCATCATCTGATTGATGAACTGTTCCACCTGACTGTCATCATTGATTCTGATGGTCATTCTGGAATAGCCCTCGATACCTGCGGGGCTGACGGTCAGACTGTCTATGTTAAAGCCACGTCTTGAAATCAAACTTGTCACTCTCAGGAGTACACCGGGGTGATTATGCACCAAAAGTCCTATGATATGTTTATTTTCCATTTGTATCACTCCATTTCTGTAATCAGTTCGTCAACGGTTTTGCCGGGGGGAATCATGGGAAGGACATTTTCATCGGGGGAAATCTTGCAGTCTATGACAACAGGTTCATTGAGTGCAAAAGCCTTTGCCAGAACGTCTGCGACTTCATCGTCATTGTGAATGACCATGCCCTTAATGCCGAAACCCTCTGCAACTGCTGCAAAATCGGTTTTTCTATGGGGATCGGTCTGGGAGAATCTTCTGCCGTAGAATAATTTCTGCCACTGTCTTACCATGCCGAGAACCGTGTTATTGAGTACAACGATTACAATAGGCAGATTATAGGAACGTACCGTTGCAAGTTCATTGAGATTCATGTGGAAACTGCCGTCACCCGTAAAGAGAACGACTCTTTTTTCGGGGTGTGCAACGGCTGAACCGACTGCCGCACCGAGTCCGTAACCCATTGTGCCAAGACCGCCCGAAGTACACCATGTACGAGGCTTTTCAAATTTATATTTCTGAGATACCCACATCTGATGTTGTCCAACGTCTGTCACGATGATATCATCGTCACTTGTGAGTTTTCTCACTTCTTCAATGACGTGATAGGGGTGTGCATAGATATCGGATTTGGGTGTTTCAGTGACAGAGGAATTTTTGCCCCATTCTTCAACTTGTGCAACCCATTCGTCATGGCTGATTTTTTCCACTGTATCGGACAGTTTTTTAAGAGTGTCTTTCAAATCGCCCAGTACATAGCAGTCAACTTTGACATTTTTATTGATTTCGGCTTTGTCGATATCAAGCTGAATGATATTGGCATTCTGACCGAATTTATTTCTGTCGCCTGCCACACGGTCGGAGAATCTTGCACCGACGGCAATAATCAAGTCGCAGTTATCGGTTGCCTTGCCTGTTTCATAGCCGCCGTGCATACCGATAGTACCCATGAAAAGTTTATGCGATGACGGGAAACCGCCCAAGCCCATGACGGAACTTGCAATCGGACAATCAATTTTTTCGGCAAAGGCAAGCAATTCTTTTTCAGCGTCTGCACTGACAACGCCGCCGCCCATGTATATCATAGGTCTTTTGGAATTTTTTATGATATCAGCGGCAGTATCGAAATCAGTCTGTCCGGAGATGAGTTCATTGGTGATTTTTTCGGGAACGATTTTTTCATATTCGCATTTAGCGGCAGTAACGTCTTTGGGAATGTCTATCAGAACGGGACCTTTTCTGCCCGACATGGCGATTTTGAAAGCCTTTCGGATAACATTGGCAAGGTCTTTGACATCTTTAACAATGAAGTTGTGTTTGGTAACGGGGAGAGTGATACCGCAGATATCGACTTCCTGAAAGCTGTCACGGGCAAGCAGGTCATTGGTGACGTTGCCTGTAATGGCTACCATTGGAATGGAATCCATATAAGCGGTTGCAATACCTGTTACAAGGTTGGTTGCACCGGGACCTGATGTAGCGATAACGACACCGCATTTGCCTGTAGTACGGGCATAGCCGTCAGCGGCATGGGAAGCCCCTTGTTCATGTGAAGAAAGAATGTGAGTGATTCTGTCGCTGTACTTGTAGAGAGCGTCATATATATTCAGCACAGCACCGCCCGGATAACCGAATACGGTGTCAACGCCCTGCTCCAAAAGACATTCAGCGATAATTTCCGAACCGTTCAAAAGCATAATTTTTGACCTCCAAAATAAATAATTTCATAATAAATCATTTTAGCACAAAACAAAAATAATAGCAACAGAATTTCGGTATAAATCAGAAATTGTCGGCGGGAAAGAGGAAATTATGCAATATTATTTAAAAATATTGATTTTTTGAATGATTTATGTTACTATTATAATGATATTCATTTTGGAATGAGTATGAAAAATTGACTTTAAGGAGGTCGGAATAATGGGAATGTTCAGTAAATTTTTATCGGAACTGAACAAGGGTGATATTGTAAAAATCACCCAGACCAACGGACAGGTGCTGGAAGGCACTGTCATGGAAAATGACGGCGAGGAGGCAGTTTCACTTCAAATCGTGATGAATGCTGTGATAAGATACAGTGCAGTGGACAGTGTATCGGTGATATCGCACTCAGAGGTGAAAGCAATACAGATACCGACTGTTTCATCAGAAACAGCTGTCAAAGAGAAGATTGAAAAATCTGACATGGGTATAGCTGATTTTCCGAAGATACAGCCGCTTGTATCTGCCAAGAAGCTGAATTTCAATGTATCGAAGGAGCAATTCACGGACATTTTCGGACAGCTTGCCGAAAGTGACAGAATTCTCATGCAATCGGCTTATGAAATGACGGTTCAGGAATATGAGAGTTTTGATGATACCAATAATGTGCACATGGCTGAAACATATCTTGTGAAATTTGCGGAGAACGGCAATACAAGTGACGGCAAAAAAGCGGATATTGCTGCGGCAAACGGTCTTGCACTGCTGGAGAATTTCAGGGCGGCATCTGATTATTTCTATTACGGTGATGAGATGAGAAATGCCTATCTGTCGGCATACGAGGGAGCTTACAGGGCAGACGATGAAAAACTGTATCAAAAAGCGGCAGCCCTTGCGGTTCTGTATATCTTATACGGCGGCAAAGAGGAGTATCTTGAAGAGGCGGCAGCCTGTTTAAGAGAGGCCTGTATCAAGTGCAGGGACATTTCGGGCATTGAGTTTATATTTGAAAATGCGAAAGATTCTCTCAGAAAGGCGTATGCCTTTGAAGTGCTGAGGCAGGTGTCCGACAAGGCAAAGGCTGTTTTCACGGAAGATTCCGTGAAAGAGTCCCTTTCCGCCGCAAAGGAAAAATATGCGGAAGATAATATTTCGGCTGAAATACTGCATCTTTCTTCCATGAAGGCTCAAAGACCGGCTCAAAAGGCAAAAGGAGTTTTTCAGGCTGAAATACCTGTTCAGCAGCCGCCAAAGCCTGTTGCCGCCGATACCGAGGGCAGAATTGTGAGTCTGAACGGTTTCAGGGAAACAGGACAGATTATCGGCAAAAGCGGTTCCGTATATGAATTTGAATTCAATGAAGTGGCAGATGAAAAAATCGTCAAAATGATAAGGAATGTCACCAAGAAAACCATGAAAGCCGAAAAGCTCTCGATA
>CADCJK010000095.1 GCA_902801715.1 uncultured Ruminococcus sp.
AAGGTGGCATTTCATCACGTTAGTGATGAAATGCCGGAGGGGTCTTGGGGCGGAAACAAAGTTTGAAATGACAAAAAATGATTTCGGGGCTATGCCTTTGTGCAACTTTCAAATTTGCTCATTTATAGCTGATAAATTGTTTCGCCGTCATTTTTCTTCTGTTCGTTGTTGTTTACCGGCTGTTCACTGCTGTTATTCTCAGGCTGTTGCGTTGAACAGGCTGCTAAAGATACCATCATTGCGGCCGCTAAAAGAATTGCCTTTACTTTGTTCATAATCAAACACTTTCCTTTCTGATGTCTTATCCCATTTCATTATCTTGGAACGATCTCGAAATTGTTGACAGGTGCTCCCATAATTCCTTCGATAACCGATCTGCATTTTTCCGGTCCGATGGTATCCGTGTTGGACATAACGGCAAAAACCATATCTTTGCCCTTGAGCTTGAATGGGAGATCGATCAAGCCACAGCGAAGATAGAATGCGTGCCTTTTGACTCTCTGCTCCGGATTTTCAGATTCCTCTTCCCAATCTTCAATGGAGAATAAAAGATGAGTTTCCTGATACTTTTCCAAGATTGCTTTCATCGCCTTTGAGCCGTAGCCCTTGCCTCTGCAGGTGGAATCGACTGCAAAGTAGAATAAGTAGGTGACATCTTCAACTGTCAGCAAATAAGCCATTCCAATGTTTCTGCCTTCCTCACGGATAACCCAAAAATCTGCCAATCCTTTTTCGGCTTTTTCTATCAGCCCCGGGAACGGAGGTCTTTCATTAGGGGGAAAAGCCTCTATGAGCAGTGATTCCACATACGAATAATCTTTTTCCTGGATTTTGCAAAGTTCCATTTTGATAGCCTTCTTTCTATTATTGGTGACATACTCCTCCGCCTACGCTTCGCTCAAAGGCGGGGGCTTCTCGCTCAAGTACGGCAACCCGTACAGTATCCACGAGCTATCCCCGTGTGTCCCACGGTTATGACAAATTTGCTTGCTTCACACATATTACATCCCGACTGATTACGGGAAAAAGAGGATAATTTGTCAGGACCCCTTACCATAGAGGAATAATTACCCCTAATCCGTTCTCCTTTCATAATTCTCTGCATTACGGCTTGGTTTTCGTTCTATTGTCATACAGGCTGATTCCGATTTCATTTGAATTATAACATTCTTTATTTTTTATGTCAAGAAATAATAAGTCAGCCTTACGGCTGACAGGCAATTCATCCCACTGCCTTATAGTTGAGGGACTTCTTTCCCATTTAGGTCAAAAAGGCTCTGCCCATGTGACATACTCCCCCACCTATGAAATGTAGGTGGGGGGAGTTTTTGTCTGTTCGGTTTTTCACTTACTGCATTACTCTTTTTCAGTTTCTTCCGACTCGTTGCTGGATTCATTGTCTATACCGTCCAGTATCATGACAGGCGGTTCATATTCGGCATTGTATGCCACGATACAGTTATACGGAATTTCGATGTTATAGCGTTCAAACATCAATTTCAGTTCTCTCAGGAATGCTCTGTATGCCTCGGTACGTCTGTACGGTATTGTATAAAGGGCTATCCTGAGCATAAGACCGCTTGCGTCAAAGGCATTGACCAACTGATATTTAGGCGGTTTGACAAACCACGGGATTTTTTGTGCCATGACAGGCAATTCCTTTGCAAGTATCTTTTCAAAATCTTCCAGCTTGATATTGTACGGTATGAGAAATTTGACGGTCATTTTCGATACCTTGCCATCTGCATTGATCACTTCCCGTATCTGCGAATTGTTTATGATTTTCGTATCGGCATAGTATCTTATTTTTGTCGTGCGGACACCTATTTCCATAACGATACCGCTCCAATTTCCGACCGTGATGAAATCGCCGACTTTGATGGTACCCTCAAATATGATAAAGAATCCTGCGATGATATCGCTTACAAGGTCTTTTGCACCGAATGTGAGCAGAAGTGACAGCAAACCGGCAGAAGCAAGAAGTGTTTGTGTCGGTATGCCGAATTCCGAAAGTCCGTAATAGATAAAGATGATACTGCAAACATATTTAAGAGAGTTTTTCAGCAGTAAACAAACGGTTTCCGTGCGTGTGCCGGATACACGGGCGATACTGTAAAGCACCCTGTCGGCAGCCACGACAAACAAATACAATCCGCAAAGCAGGAAAATACAGGATGTTATGGCAAATATATTGAAGCCTTTATCCCAATTTCCCTGAAGAACATAGGCTATACTGTTCAAATCGCCTGTGAATTGTATTCCCGCAAATATGTAGTAGGAAATCGGCAGGAGGATCGTCAGACAGAATACGGACAGCAGAACAGTGATAATTCCTTTCAGACGCATTTCGGGAGTCTGTTGGTTTTTGGGAATATGGGCTTTCCAGCGTTCTTCCATGCCGAATTTTTCTTTTACTTTGATAAGATCGGAAAAACCCGACAAAATACCGATATCGTCCTCGTCATCATTACCCATGGGTGAATCATTGTTTTTTTGTTCTTCTTCGGGTACTTCCGACTGTAACGCTTCATATACATTTTTCTGATAATGCCAGAGTGCCGTTATGAAAACAATGATCAGTGTCAGTATGGACAGGATGGCAATTTTAAGTGAATCCCAAAGCGAATCAAGGCTTCCGTTCTCCGCTACGACAGGAACAATGTACAAATCGGAGGTTTCTCCAAAGCCGGCATAATAATATTCTCCTCGTATTTTCAGAAATCCGCCGGAACGCTCACTCATTTTCTCGGCAGTCAGGTCTATGGTATCGGCATTGTCGCCGATGTAGCCGATTCCCTTTGTCGCCGAAATGAGCATTGTATTTTTATCGATGACTGCCACCCTGTCGGGCAGTCCTATGAGAAGATTCTCAAGTACGGTATCTACGGAAAGCCATTCTGTCAGAGTTGCCCTGAAAGTAGGATCAATGGCTATCTGCACGAATCCGTCACACAAATCATTTTTATCACGGAGGCTCACGCCGATATACTGCAGATATTCTCCCGAAAGTTCATCAATTAAAGGTTCCTGTATGATATGATCCACACCGTTCAGCAGTTTGCGGAAGATATAGGACTGTGATTCGGGTTTGGTGCCGAGCGATATATTGTCATACGGTGAATTGGTCGTGACGACATTTCCGTTTTTATCATACCTGTATATGTATTTGACACTGAATATTTCGGAAAGCTCCTGAAGTCCCTTTCGGTCAAAATCTTCGGGCTTTAATTTTTCCGACATCATGAGATCGGCTATGAATTTGCATTGCGTGAGATATCTTGAATCCGCCCAGTTATTGATGTTGTCCCGTGTTTCCTTAAAATCGCCAAGGGTTTCCACGGCAGCCTGTGCATGAGTTTCCATGGTTTTAAGTTCGAGTGTCGTTCCCGCCAATACATATACATACCATGAAGTGATCAATATACCGACTGACAGCAATGTCACATGGGCGATCAGTCTGGAACGTATCATTTTTTCGGATTTGTCGTGACGGCTTATCAGCATGGAAACGTAACGGATAAACACCCATACGGCAATAAATGACAGTATCATGACGCAGGGCAACCGCATGAAAAAAAATAAAGAATATGTTATAATTGACCAAAAGGAGTTGGTCAATGATGAAAAAGTATTTTGAAGAATTAAGCGACAGCAGACAACAGGGAAAAATA
>CADCJK010000096.1 GCA_902801715.1 uncultured Ruminococcus sp.
TACATAGAGGGATCCATAACGGCACGTTTTCTGGGATAGACATTCAAGCCGTATTGGCAAAAATATTCAAACGGGCAGCTGTAATAGGTTTCAGCCTGAGAAGCAGAAAGTCTGATATGTTCACCGAAAAGGAGTTTGGCATTTTTCCTGTCGGTGATTTTATAGGGAGCATCTTTGACAGCTTTGTCAATGGCATTACAGATATGTTTGAATTTATCGGAATTCTGAAAGAAATTTTTCAGTGTATTGGATTCAGATGTATTGAGATTCCATTGAGCCGCACATTCTTCAAAACTCTGATTTTCGGTAAAATAGATATCTTCGGGAGAAAGCATGGATTTGTTTGTTATGCTGATATCGGGAAGAATAGACTGTATTTCCTTGAAAATGACGGAAGGAGTGAATTTTTCGCCTTTGGAATTTTCGGTGTGACAGCTTGCAAAGAGTTTTTGAGAGGGCAGGGAGATTGAGGAATAGACAGTATATTTTTCAAGCATGGATTTGTCATAAATGCCGTAGTGCAGGGGAAGTTCAAGGGAAAGCAGTTCATTTCTTTCGCTGTCGTTGAAAAGACCTGTCGGAGTGGGATTGGCAGGGAATACACCGTCAGCTGCCCCGATGATAAAAACGGCTTTGGGACTTTCGGAAATGAGATTGCCGGCAACGCCTACAGTCACTTGGTCGAGGGTTTCGGGAATGTCGGAAACAGGGCTTTTTCTGATAATAAGTTCAAGAAGTTCTGCATAGCGTTTGGTATCAATGAATTTATTTTGGAAGATATTATACATTTTGTCGAGAATATCCATAGTGATATTCCATATACGGACTTCTGTTTCCTGAGATTTGATATTGCCCTGTTCATGAAACCATTTTACCATGTCATTGAGTTTTTCTTCTGCATGGACGGACTGGAGAAGTTGATAGACAGCAGAGGAAATATCACCGCCGTTTTCGGCATTTTTGAGGTTGGCGGCAAAATAAATAAGCGGAGTAACGGCTTTTTGACGGAGTTCTTCTATATAGGCAAGAGTCTGTAAAGTTTCTTCATCATTTTTATCGGAATTGCCGTCGGGATTCATGGTGAAAGGCATTTTCCATCTTTTACCCCTGATATCCCACATATAGACATAATTTTCCAATATGCAGACATCTTCGGGGGAGATATCCGCAAAATCCGTTTTAAGAAAAGTAAGAATATTTTCCGTTGCAAAGGATGAATGAATGACATCAAAAGCAGAGAGGATAAAGGTGATAAGAGAGTGATTTTCAAGGGATTTCTTTTCGGACATGAAAAAGGGTATGTTATATTTTGGAAATTCGGATTCAATAACGTGTCTGTAGATATCGGCATTACGGCATATCACATTGATATCGCTGTAGGAATAATTATTTTCCCTGACAAGACGACATATATCAGCGGCAGTATGGTGTATTTCATCATATTCGTTTTCGGCTTCATAAAGCTGAACGGCATTGTCATTACAATGGAATTCTTTATTGTCGGAATCAAAAAATGACTGTTCAAGGGCTTTGAGGGAGTCACAGGCAAATCTTTTTTGTTCATGGAGAATGATATCGGGGAGAATTTCAATATGATTGTCATTGGCGAAAGCGGATATTTTTTTCATAGTAATGAAAGGTTCTTTGAAAACGGTATTTTCAATATTTTTGTCAAGGGGAGAGAAGCCGACAGTGATACCGACATAATCAGTCTGTTCGATGATTTTTTCGATAACTTTCATTTCCTGATTGGAAAAGCTGCTGAAAGAGTCGATATAGACACGCTTATTTTTGAAAAAGTCATGTATGCAGAGAATTTCATAAAGCCTTGTCAAATCGTCATTGGGATCGGAATATGCCTGATTGACAAGTGCATCATAAGCGGCATAGATCATGGCACTTTCTTTTACTTTTTGTTTAAGGTGTTCGTCCTGAATTTTTTCAGCGGTTTCGGAAAGCGTTTTGGGGGATATCGCACAAAGCTGATATTCATTCACGGCATTCAGCATCAGTTCGGCAAAATCAGCTTTCAGGGCTTTTTTGGCATAGAGTTCGAGTTTATCGGAAACTTCTTCTGCCGCAAGGCTCATTAAGACGGTTTTCGCCCCGTCATCAATTCTTTGCTTGTGTTTTTCGTTGTAGAGTTCGGAAAGATATTCATAAAGCCTTTCCAGGCCGAAAACTCTGATATCCGAGGCGGCAGCCGCACCGAATTCATTGAGTATCTTTTTTTCATTCAGAAAAGTGCTTTGGTCGGGTACAATGAGAATGACATTTTTTAAGTCACGTTCGGAACGGATTTTTTGATAGACGGCAAAAGTTTTGCCGCAGCCGTTTCTTCCGCAGAAAAATTGTATCATGTAAAGACCTCCGTTTTTTATATTTTTGAAGAAGAATAGAATTCCTCGTTTGTATCAAGGCATAAAGCGGCAAGTCTGCCGCCCTCAAAACAAGCACCGCAGTCAATGGCAATGTGATTGTTTTTACGGAAAATATATCCGGGATTGGTATTGCCACGAATAACTTGTGTAGGAGTATGACCTGTTATTATAATCGTATCATCAAAATATTTTTTGCTGTAATCAGGTCTTTCCCAGACAAGTTCATCAATCGTATAATCTTCAAGGGCTTTTTCAGGTGAAAAATCGCCAAGTCCCGCATGAACGAGAATGTATTTTTGATTGTTGACAGTGATTTGCTCATAAGTAGAGAAATCGCCGATATAGTCAATAAGAGCTTGTTTCATTTCGGCATCAAGTTTTGTAAATTCTCTTAAGGTAGTGGAAAAGCCGTTATATTGCCACATGAGAATATTATTGAGTGTAGCGGTATCAAGTTTAGCAATAGATTCATCTGTAATTTTTTCCATGAGAAACGGCAGACATCTCATTCCCATGAGTTCATGATTGCCGACAATACCAATAACATTTGGCATGGTCATGATTTTGAGAATAATTTTGACAGGGTGAGGACCTCTGTCAAAGATATCGCCGAGGATATAGAGCGTATCGTTTTCATTGAAATGGATTTTTTCAAGCAGTTCAACGAATTTGTCATATTCACCGTGAATGTCGGACATAACGTATGTCATTGAAGGCACCTCCGTTTTTTAGTATTATATCATATATGCAGTACAATTTTGGGGACAAAAAATGCACTGACAAAAAAATTTATCAGTGCAGGTGAAAACTTATTCTTCATCAAAGTCTTCATGGAGTTTGTTAAGGCTTGCGGCTTTGAGATAGGCATTGATAAAGCCGTCGATATCGCCGTCCATGACAGCATTGATGTTACCTGTTTCAAAGCTTGTGCGATGGTCTTTTACCATAGTGTAGGGCATGAATACATAGGAACGTATCTGGGCACCCCATGCGATTTCTTTTTGAACGCCCTTGATATCCTCGATTTTTTCAAGATGTTCTCTTTCTTTGATTTCAAGGAGTTTGGATTTGAGCATAGTCATGGCAACATCACGGTTCTGATACTGGCTTCGCTCGACCTGAGAGGCAACAACGATACCTGTCGGGATATGGGTAAGACGTACAGCGGAAGAAGTTTTATTGACTTTCTGACCGCCTGCACCGCTTGCACGATAAACGTCCATTTTGATATCTTCGGGACGAATTTC
>CADCJK010000097.1 GCA_902801715.1 uncultured Ruminococcus sp.
TATGGAACATTGTCATAAAAATCGTTCACACTCAAAAAAGTATATATTCAACTTTCACAACACTCTTATTCCATGCAGACACACCGCCTGCAATTTTTGATTATAGCATACTTTTATACAATTTGTCAACTGTTTTTTTCGCATATTTCACTGTTTCCTATGGCATGAAATATCTTGACAAACCACTGCCGCTCATGATACAATAGCATTAGCTAAATTAGCTAATATCAATTTTGAGGTGATAGTTATGTTACAAGTCAATATGTTTGAGGCAAAATCCGACCTTTCAAAGCTGATAAGAATGCTTGAAACAAAAAAGGAAGATGTCATCTGCATCGCACGCAATGGCGTATCCGTTGCACAATTAACTTTGATACCCCAAAAAGACACCGCTAAAAGAATAGGTATTGCAGAAGGTACACTTCTGCTTTCAGATGACTTTGACGAAACTTTTGACAGCCTTGACAATGAAATAGCCGATATGTTTGAGAGGAGTGATATATTTTGAATATTCTGCTCGATACTCATATGATATTGTGGTCACTGTCAAATAGCCCCAAACTTCCGTATGCGGCAAAACAACTAATTCTGAATGATGAAAATGAAATTTTTTTCAGTGTCATTTCTCTTTGGGAGATAGAAATAAAAAGACTCGTGAAACCTGATTTTATCAATGCAACTGCTGAAGAAATCTCCCATCTCTGCATAAAATCGGGCTATAATTTAATTCCGCTCAGAGAAAAAGCTGTTTATCATCTGCACTCTTTAAAACGCCCTGAAACCGAACCACCGCATAAAGATCCTTTTGATAAAATATTGCTCTGTCAGGCTATTTCAGAAAACATGAACTTTTTAACGCACGATTCCCTCATAAAAGGGTACGATTCAAAAAATATTATTTTTGTATAATCAATCAGCAGATACCAACCTCTAAAAATTGGTATCTGCTTTTTCAATACATGACTTTATTCAGATATAAGCCTTCAGGCTGTGCCGTGACTCCCGCTTTCGTGCGGTCAAGGGCGTTTATTATCTCAGGCATATCCGACGGTTCAAACTTCCCCTCCGATACTCCTATCAATGTACCGACGATTATCCTCACCATATTATATAAAAATCCGTCTGCACTCACCGTCACCGTCACCAAATCACCCGCTTTATCAACGTGTAAATCAGTGATAGTACGGTGAAAATCGCCTTTCGGTCTTTTATTATCCACTGTGCAGAATGATGTGAAATCATGCGTTCCGATAAAATATTGACACGCTTCATTCATCTTGTCTATATCCAGTGCATACCAGTAATGCAGAGCATAACCGTCCAAAAACGGCTCTCTTATCCGATTATTCCATATTTTATAGATATATTCTTTGCCCCTGCATGAATATCTTGCATGAAAATCCTTTGCTACTTCTTCAGCATTGATAACTGCCATGCTTTTCGGCAATCGGCTGTTAAGTGCATGAATGAGTCTTTCACACGGTATTTTATGCTCTGTATGAAAATTCAGGCAATACATATTCGCATGAACACCCGAATCTGTACGGCTGCACCCCTTGATGTCAGGCAATTCCCCCAATATATTTTTCAAGCCGTTCTGAAAAGTTTCCTGCACTGTCACGGCATTTTTCTGTATCTGCCAGCCGTGATAATATTTCCCGTCATATTTCAGTGTCACCAGTATATTTCTCATTTCACCACCGCACCGAAATAAATATTGCACAAAATTACTCCTGCAAATACTGCTATTGAAAATATCATTCCCATGAAATCCATTTTCGTGAAATGCAGTTGTTTCATACGTGTTCTGCCGTTTCCGCCATTATAACAACGACATTCCATCGCCATTGCCAAATCATTGGCACGTCTGAATGACGATACAAACAACGGTATCAATACCGGTATCAATGCTTTGATTCGCTTTATGACACCGCCGCTTTCCATGTCTGCACCTCTTGCTTTTTGTGCATTCATGATTTTATCCGTTTCCTCTAAAAGTACAGGGATAAATCTTAATGCTATCGTCATCATCATGGCTATTTCATGCACCTTGACATGAAAAAATGCCAACGGTTTCATAAGCCTTTCCAATGCGTCCGTCAAATCAGACGGTGAAGTCGTAAACGTCAGTATCGAACTTATCAAAACAAGCGTTGCAATTCTGATTGTAACGAATATTGCATTGTTAATGCCACCGTCCGTTATTTTGATAAATCCCCATTCCCAAAGGACATTTCCCGTACCGTAGAATAAATTCAATATACCTGTCAAGACAACTACAAACAAGATGACTTTCATGCTTTTGAGATACATGGAAAATTTCACTTTTGTCAGCAGAACTACCAGAAGTGATGCCATTGTAATAAGCATCAATGCCATATAATTCTTTGCCACAAATATAAATACAATATACGCTATCAGCAAAAGTATCTTTGAACGGGCATCCAGACGGTGTATCATTGATTTTCCGGGCATATACTGTCCGAGTGTGATATCTCTTACCATGTTCAGCCCTCCCGATTTCCAAGATGATTGACTATCTCTGTAAATGCCTGTTCCACTGTCAATATATTTTGATTAACTTTTATTCCGCTTTCTTTCAGCAAAAGCATGATTTTCGTGACCTGCGGCACTTGAAGTCCCAATTTCTCCAGTTCCCTGCCCTTTGAAAAGACATTTTCAGGCGTATCAAACATATATTTTTCACCGTGACTCATGACAAGAATCCTGTCGGCTACCCTTGCAATATCTTCCATGCTGTGTGACACCAATATAACCGTATTTTTCCGCACATCATGGTAATCCTGTATCTGTGAAAGAAGTGCATCTCTGCCCAGCGGATCAAGCCCTGCCGTCGGTTCGTCCAATATCAGCACTTCGGGATCCATCGCAATTACGCCTGCAATCGCTGCACGTCTTTTTTCACCGCCCGACAACTCAAACGGCGATTTATCCAGCAATTCCTTTTTCAGTCCGACAAATTCCGCTGCACTTCTGACTTTTTCATCTATCTCATCTTCACTCAGTCCCATGTTTTTAGGACCGTAGGAGATATCTTTATAAACGGTTTCATCAAACAACTGATATTCGGGATACTGAAATACCATTCCGACTTTGAATCTGACATTCCTGATTTTCTTGGGCTGTTCCCAGATATCCTTGCCGTTTAAATATATCCTGCCGTCAGTTGGCTTCAATAATCCGTTCAAAAGCTGTACAAGTGTGGACTTTCCCGAACCTGTATGACCGATTATTCCAATGAATTCGCCCTTTTCTATCTCAAAGCTGACATCGGAAAGTGCCGTCTTTTCAAAAGATGTGCCTGTGCCGTACACAAAACTAATGTTTTCAGCCTTTATTACAGACATTTATACAGCACCTCTTTTCAGCAATTTCTCAAGTGCCTTTGCACACTCATTTTCATCAAGCACACAATCGGGCAATTCATAGCCGCAGCCCTTTAATCTGTAGCATAATTCCGTTGCCTGCGGTACATCAAGCCTGTGCTTTTTCAGCATTTCAACTTTTGCAAATACCTCTCTCGGTGTGCCTTCCGTCAGGACTTTTCCACTGTCCATCATGATAGCTCTGT
>CADCJK010000098.1 GCA_902801715.1 uncultured Ruminococcus sp.
CTCAATAACGGCTTTCACCTCTCTTTCTTTTTGAAAATTATAAAAGTCAACATATTCTTATAGCTTTTTATAAAGTTGTTTTAACTGTTAAAAGCCTCCCTGATAATAATGCATAATTGGTTATGCTTCAAGCATATATTAAAACGGATATTTTCCGAAATTGACCGCAAAGTGTGGTGATACAATGGAAAGACACGATAAGGAAAGTACAGAAAAGCTGTTTCAATCCCTTTCGCCCGAGCAGCAGAAACAGGTGCAGAACATACTTTCCGATAAAAACAAGACGGCAGAGATTCTGAACAGTCCGCAGGCACAGGCAATTCTGAAAAAACTTACGGGGGGAAAATAAATGGAAGATATGTCCCGTAAAATCAATGAATTGTTAAGCGATCCGCAGATGATGGAACAAATCAAGGGATTGGCGGGAATGCTGGGACAGTCACAAAAGCAGCCTGAACCTGAACCGCAGAATAATATTTTACAGAATATGCCCGATTCGAATATGATAGGTACTATGATGAAACTTGCTCCTTTTTTGCAGTCGGCAGGCGGTGAAGATGACGGCACAAGGCTTTTGAGGGCATTGAAACCGTTTCTGAAAGGTGAACGTGCCGACAGAATCGACGGAGCAATCAGAATGATGGGATTCATGAAAATGCTTCCGCTTCTGAAAAATTCGGGTATCAACCTATTTTGAGAGTGGAGTGTGGGGAGTGAAGAGTGGAGTTGTTTTTAATGTTCACTTTAATTTGTCGTTTGAAAAGAGTTTGAGTTCGCAACTGCTTCACTCTCAACTCTCCACCCTTCACACTGATAAAAGGGCGGTGAGGATATGACAGAAAGTGAAATGCGTAGAATGCAGGAAGAGGCAGTCAGGCGTACAGAGGAAATGCAGAATCGTGCAAAGGCACAAATTCACCGACAGCCCGAACCGCCGCCCAAAGCTGCACCGAAAGCGGAAAGTATTGCAGAAGAACGTCCCGTAATGCCGCCGCCCCCGAAACCCAAAGCGGAAACAGGCGGCATTTTTGAAACGCTCATGAAAGACAAAGAGCAAACTTTGATTTTATCGCTGATACTTCTTTTAATGGACGAACAGACGGATAACAGTCTGATATTTGCCTTACTCTATTTGCTTATCTGACCTGACCGTCACCCTCAATGATGAATTTCATGGAAGTGAGTTCATTGAGTCCCATAGGACCTCTTGCATGGAGTTTTTGCGTGGAAATGCCGATTTCTGCACCGAGTCCGAACATTCCGCCATCGGTGAAACGTGTGGAAACATTGACGTAAACGGCAGCGGAATCGACTGTTGAAGTGAATATCTTTGCATTTTTATAATCTTTGGTGACGATACATTCACTGTGACCTGTAGAATATTTGGCGATATGTTCCGTTGCTTCACTGAGTGAAGATACGACTTTTACGGCAAGAATATAATCACCGTATTCGGTATCCCAGTCAAGTTCAGTCGCAGGAATAATACTTTCACCGAGAATGGCTCTTGTTTTTTCGCAGCCACGCAGTTCAACATTTTTTTCATCAAGCCTTGCCTTAATTACGGGCAGGGCTTTTTCGGCTATATTTTCATGCACAAGAATCGTTTCGATAGCGTTGCAGACAGACGGTCTTGAAGTCTTTGCATTATAGATGATATCAGCCGCCATGTTGATATCGGCACTTTCATCTACATAGACATGACAGTTTCCTGCACCTGTTTCAATAACGGGCACTTTGGCATTTTTAACGACAGCCTGTATCAGACCTTTACCGCCACGGGGAATGAGTACATCAAGATAATCCGTCAGTTCCATGAGCTCAATGGAAGATTGTCTTGAAGTATCTTCAATGAGCTGAACGGAATTTCTGTCAAGCCCTGCACTTTCAATAGCGTCCTGCATGATATAGGTAATGCACTTGTTGGAATTGATAGCCTCTTTGCCGCCACGGAGTATAACAGCGTTACCGCTCTTTAAGCAGAGGACAGCGGCATCAGCCGTTACATTCGGTCTTGCCTCAAAGATAATGCCGATGACACCGAGCGGTACACGAACTTTTGTAATTTCCATGCCGTTGGGACGAGTGCTGCCTGAAATAACAGTGCCGATAGGATCGGGCAGGGCGGCAACATCAAGTACACCGTCAGCAATACCGTCAATTCTTTTTTCATCAAGTTTGAGTCTGTCGAGGAGTGCAGCCGAAAGACCGTTTGCAACACCGTTGTCAAGGTCAATTTTGTTGGCAGATATGATTTTATCCGCATTTTCTCTGAGAGCCTTTGCGATAGCTTTAAGAGCGTCATTTTTCTTTTCACCGGCGGTAAGTAAAGTTCTTTACGCAATTTTCGCTTTTTTTCCCATTTCCTGAATAGTTGTCATTGGAATAACCTCCGATTTTTTTGAAATATGAGAATATCATAGCATAAATGCAAAGAAAAATCAATCTCCGTCAGCTTTAAAATTGTAAACAGGTTTGATAATTTGCGTGATTTCGGCAGTGTCTGAAATGTTGTCAACAATATCATTCATGGACTTGTAAGCCATAGGACATTCATCAAGAGTTGCACGACTGACGGAAGTGGTATAAATGCCGTTCATCTGCTTTTTGAATTCGGACACGGTGAAATTCTGTTTAGCGTCTGAACGTGACATTAAACGCCCTGCACCATGCGGAGCGGAGAAATTCCAATCAGGATTGCCCTTTCCGATACAGACAAGAGAACCGTCACGCATATTGATAGGAATAAGCAGTTTTTCGCCTTTCTGAGCGGAAACAGAGCCTTTGCGGAGAATCATGTTATCGGTGTCGATATAGTTGTGAATGGTGGTGAACTGTTCTGTAACATGGAGTTTCATGCCCGAAATGATTTCGTCCATCATGGCTTTTCTGTTGAGCATGGCGAATTTCTGCACGATTTTCATATCATGGATATAATCTTCAAAAAGCTGATTTTCTGCATAAGCCAAATGTTTGGGTACTTCCGTATGTTTGGTATGAGTGAGTTTTGTCAGTTCTTTTTGAATCTGTTTTTCCTTGCCCTGAGCTTTGAGGGTGGCAATGAGTTCATCAATTTCCTTTTGAGAGGACTGATTGAGAATTTTATAGGCTTCCAACTGATAGTATTTAGCGACCTGCAAACCGAGATGACGTGAACCTGAATGAATAACAATATAGAAATTGCCGTTGTCGTCAATATCGGCTTCAATGAAGTGATTGCCGCCGCCGAGCGTGCCGATACTTAAAAGGGCTTTATCATAGTTGATATGATGGAAACAGCGGAGTTCAATCAAATCGACTTGTTCGGCATATTTATGGGGCTTTGAGCGAATGGCGAAGCCTGAAGGGATTTTCTGATAAATGAGTTTGTCAAGTTTCTGAAGTTCGAGATAAGATTCTTTGATTCTGACAGTTTCCATACCGCAGCCGATATCTACGCCGACTAAGTTGGGCACGACTTTATCTGTAATAGTCATGGTAGTGCCGATAGTACAGCCTGCCCCCGCATGAACGTCGGGCATAATGC
>CADCJK010000099.1 GCA_902801715.1 uncultured Ruminococcus sp.
GCCAGCATAGCACCTGCCGATGAGGGAATCTCCATTGTGATATCCTTGACAGTCGAAATATCCGACCATGCCGAAAACTCCGTATTTGCATTAACGGAAGTCAGCATATCGGAAAGAATACTTGCAGGCGTACCGCTGTATGTATCGGGTGCAACGGGGATTCCTGCCAGTTTATAACGGATATGCTCACAATAAAATGTCGTTGTTTTGGCTATTTTGTCATCAAATCGCTTGTATATCCTGAATTTCTGATTGTTGGAAATATCATTCGGCTTTGCGGAGATAAAACGACCTGTCTGAATTTTGCCGTAAATATCCGACTGCATGGGTACAGTGAATTTTGCTTCATAAATGCCGTTTCGTTCTTCGGTTGCGGTACAGCCTGTACAGTCAGTGATATTTCCGAGAATCGTATTATCAGTGTCAATCAGTATGGGTATCATAATTTGCACCACCTTGTTGTTATCACTGCTGAGTGAAAGCCCTCTCCGATAAATACAATATTGTTTGTCCCGACAGCTAAAGAGGGATATCCGCCGCTTAACAAATCCGATTTATCGACAAGTGAACTTGAATAAACAAGCATTTTTTCACTGTCCACAATGACATTCGGAGATACGTCCGAAACAGTGAAATTACTGCCGTTGATATTACATCTCACCGAACCCGTACCAATGATTTTTATTTTCGGATATGACTTGTAATTCCCGGGATTGTACAGGCTTATGGAAGTTGCTGTAAACATCTGTTCAGTATGCCCAGAATCGAGATAGAAAAACGGCTTGCAGTCGAATGTAATTGAAAATTCATACATATTTTCAAATGTCTTGACAGCATTTGAAATATCCGAACAGAACGCCCAATAAAAACCGTCGGGCAATTCCGTGTCATAAAGTTTCCTGTACTCGACAGATGTTAAAAGCCATGCCCTTAAATCAGACAGAACGGCATCAATGGCTTTTCTTTCATGCAAATCGGGAATAGTGGCAACTTTGTATTTTATCAGAATGTTTTCATAACATTCATCATCAAGCGTTAAATCGCCGTTTCTGCCGGGGACGGTTATTTTTTCAAAACGCCGTTTCGGGAAAGGTCTTTCAGGCGGTTCGGTAATGATACAGCCTTTATCCGTCAAAAATTGATTATTGAAAATAATATCCTGCATCAGAACATCACACTCCTGCGTTCCATTTGTGCAGAGAAATAATCTCCTGCATACTCCATGATTTCATCAAGGTCTTGCTTGTTCTGATTATAGAAATTCTCTATATTCATCATGAATACGATTTTGCTTTCCGTTTGGGTATTGCCGTTGAAAGCCTTTTGAGGTGCAGAACCGTTGATTGTAGGCTCAATGTCAAAATCTGTCGGAATGGCATTGGCAATGTCTTTGTTTACAGCGGTCATGGACTTTGTAAAGCCCTCACCAAGACCGAGAGCCATAAAATCACCGATATCGGCAAAAACTTTTGACGGAGAATGTATGCCTAAAATATTTCTTGCACCGTCAATCAATCCGTTCCATGCATTACTAAACCATTTTGTCAAATCATTCCATGCTTTTTCCAGACCGTCCCGGATACCCTGTATAATATTCCAGCCTAAATTTTTCCAATCGCCGTTTTGAATCGTGTCGCTCATTCTCCAGACAAGCTGAATAATACCTTTGATAACTTCGGGAATCGCCTTTATAATTCCCTGTGCCATGGCAATATTCAGTTTCATCATGCAGACGTGCAGTTTTTCAATATTTTCGGGATTGAGCAGAAAATCAATGAGATTTCCGATAATCTGAAAAGCCGCCTGTATCAGTTCATCAATATTTTCAACGATACCGTCAGCAAGTGCCATTATCAAATCCAATGCCGTCTGTAATATCTCACTGAGCATATCGGGACTTGTCAAAGTATCGGTAATGGTTGCGATACATTCAACAAGTGCAGGAAGTAATTCGGGCAATGCTTCCACAATACCTTTTGCCAGTTCCACGACAAATTCCAATGCCGCTTGTACTATCTGAGGGATATTTTCAATAATGCCTCTGATAAGTGCCTGAACGATAGAAAGACCTATTTTGCCTATTTTAGGAACAAGATTAGTAATCATACCCAAAAAGTCACTTAATATATGATAGAGAGTATTTGTCATTCCAAGCATTGAACTATCAATGTCATCTGCACCTTCAATAAACGCAATCGTCAAAGACGATAGACTATCAGTTCCAAACTGCACAAACTCTCTTACCGTTGGCATGAGCTTATCGGACAATTCAATTTTAAAGCCGTCAAGGGCAGAGTTCCAACTGTCAATATCACCTTGCAGATTATCGGTCATTGTTGCATATTGGTTTGCCGCCTCACCCGAACAATTTGCAAGTGCCTGTGTCCATTCATTTTGTTTATCAATGGCAGTAACGACCATTTTATTATATGCGTTCAAGCCCTGCTGACCGAAAATCGACTGTTTATAAGCATTCTGCTGTTCTTCCGTATATTTTGAAAGAGCCTTGCTTAATTCATTGACAACGGTATTGAAATCTCTTGCTTTTCCGTTTGTGTCATAGGCGGAAATACCGAGTTCCGCAAGTGCCTCTTTTGCCTTGTCTGTCGGTGTATAGAGGTTTTTCATAGCCGCTGAAAGTGCCGTACCTGCGGCAGAACCAACGTCCCCTTGTTCAGCAAGTCGTAGAAGTGCAACTGTCATACTGTCGGCTGTCTGACTGTAAGCCGCTGCACCTGCCGCACCGCTTGACATAGCTTCGCCTAACTGTGCAACACTGGTATTTGCCAGTGTTGCACCCTTTGCCATAAGATCGGCATAATAGGCAGAAGTCTTTGTCCGGTCATTAAAGCCTTTCATAGCACCCGAAATATAACCGGCAGCATTCGCCATATCTATACTTCCGGCAGCGGATAAGTGCAAAACATCTTCTATCATTTCGACAGATTCTTTTGCACTGTAACCGCTCATTGCAAGAGTATTCAGACCGTCAGCCGCCTGACTTGCAGAAAAGTTTGTAGAAGAACCCATTTCCTTTGCTTTTTCTCTCAGCATATCGAAAGTATCGCCTGCACCGTTGACATTGTTTTTAATTGCATCGGTAGTCATACCGAGAGTTGCGGCAACCTGTGACATACTGCTGTCAAATTCCTGACCTACGGAAACGGCAGATTTACAAAAATCAACTGCCTGTCCTGCCATTTCCTTGAAAGCCTGTAAAGCCATCTGACCGACTTGTTTAGCGACTTCACCGAACTTTGCAAGTTTACTTTCAGACTTTTCAAAACTATCGCCTAAATCTTTTGTATTCTCGTTTGTATCTTCAAGCTGTTCTTCAAGGCTTTTTAAATTATTTTCCGCAAAAATAACTTCACGCTGAAAAGAACGA
>CADCJK010000100.1 GCA_902801715.1 uncultured Ruminococcus sp.
AATTTGATATCCGTCTGGACAGAATAAAGTATAAGTCGCTTTGCAATACTTGTGTGATAGCGGAGAAAAAAGTGCTTGTCATGAAGCCGTCAACGTATATGAATAACAGCGGTCAGGCGATTGTTGAAGCGATGAATTTCTTCAAAGTACCGCCCGAAAAAGTGATAGTTATTTTTGATGATATTTCGCTTGATATCGGCAAAATGCGTATCAGGCGAAAGGGAAGTGACGGCGGACATAACGGTATGAAAAATATTATTTATTTGTCGGGGAGTGACCAATTTCCGAGAATCAAAATGGGTGTCGGACATAAGCCTGAACAATGGGATTTGGCGGATTGGGTGCTGTCGAATTTCACTTCAGGCGAAAGAAAAGTGCTTGATGAAACCGTACAGAATGCCTGTAATGCGGTTGAATATATCATTTCGGGAAATATTGACAAAGCGATGAATCTTTACAATTCATGAAAGGCAGGTAAAAAATGGCATTCAAGAGAATTACTGTCAGGGGTGCAAGGGAACACAATTTAAAAAATATCAATGTGGAAATTCCGAGAGATGAATTGGTTGTCATAACGGGCTTATCGGGTTCGGGAAAATCTTCATTGGCATTTGATACGCTTTATGCAGAGGGACAAAGACGTTATGTAGAATCGCTTTCTTCCTATGCAAGAATGTTTTTGGGGCAGATGGATAAACCCGATGTTGACAGCATAGACGGACTTTCTCCATCTATTTCTATCGACCAGAAAACGACTTCCAAGAATCCCCGTTCGACTGTCGGAACGGTGACGGAAATTTATGACTATTTAAGATTGATGTATGCAAGAATAGGCATACCGCATTGTCCGATATGTGGCAGGGAGATAAAACAGCAGACTGTTGACCAGATTGTTGATAAAGTGTTGGAAATGTCTGTCGGTACGAAAATACAAATTATGTCGCCTGTCGTGAGGGCTAAAAAAGGCGAGCATAAAAAGGAATTTGAAAATGCCGTGAAAAGCGGTTTTGTACGGGTGAGGGCAGATGGAATTATCTATGACTTGTCGGAGGAAATTCCGCTTGAGAAGAATAAAAAGCATAATATAGAGATAGTCATAGACAGACTTGTGATAAAGCCCGAAATACGTTCAAGACTTGCGGATTCCGTTGAAACGGCAGCGAAACTGTCGGGAGGTCTTGTAATAGTTGCCGTACAGGGCGGTGAAGATATCCTGTTTTCACAAAATTATGCCTGTCCCGAACATGACATTAGCATTGATGAATTGAGTCCGAGAATGTTTTCATTCAATAATCCGTATGGGGCTTGCAAGAAGTGTACAGGCTTGGGTGTATTCATGCAGATAGACATTGACAGAATCATTCCCGACAGGACAAAATCCATTCGTCAGGGTGCTGTTAAAGGCAGCGGCTGGGCGATGGAGGGGAGTACCATAGCGACAATGTATTTTGAAGCCCTTGCGGAAAAATACCAATTTTCGCTCGATACGCCCGTGAAAGACTTGCCCGAAAATATACTTGATATCATTCTTTACGGCACGAAAGGCGAAAAAATAACCGTACATCGAAAGAATGAATACGGTTCGGGGACTTACTATACGGAATTTGAGGGAATTATCAATAATCTGGAAAGGCGTTTCCGTGAAACGCAGAGTAACTGGGTGAAGTCGGAAATTGAGAGTTATATGTCAGCGGTGCCGTGTGATGCGTGTAACGGAAAGAGATTATCTCCCGAAAGCCTTGCCGTGACGGTAGGGGATATGAATATCAGTGAATTTTGTGATATGTCGATTAGTCGGGCGATTGAATTTACAAGAAATGCCACTCTTTCGGAAAGGGATAAATTGATTGCAAGTTCGATTACAAAGGAAATTGAAAGCCGTCTGCACTTTCTTGACAGCGTGGGACTGTCTTATTTGACTTTATCGAGGTCGGCAGGGACTTTGTCGGGCGGTGAAAGTCAAAGAATCCGCCTTGCCACTCAGATAGGTTCTGCATTGTCGGGAGTGCTGTATATATTGGACGAGCCAAGCATTGGCTTACATCAGCGTGACAATGACAGGCTTATCGCAACGCTCAAAAATCTGCGGGATTTGGGAAATACGGTGATTGTCGTGGAACATGATGAAGATACCATGTATGCGGCAGATTATATTATAGATATCGGTCCGGGTGCAGGTATCAACGGCGGTGAATTGGTATGTGCAGGCAGTATTGACGATATCAAGAAATGTGACCGTTCATTGACAGGCTTGTATTTAAGCAGAAAGTTATCCATTCCCGTACCCCAAAAAAGACGTGAGGGCAACGGCAAATTCCTGAAAATTTTCGGTGCATATCAGAATAATCTGAAAAAAATAGACGTTGCATTTCCGTTGGGAAAGTTTATATGTGTAACGGGTGTATCGGGTTCGGGAAAATCTTCACTTGTCAATGAAATTCTGTATAAGCAGTTGGCAAGCGACTTGAACGGTGCAAGACCTTTGCCTGTACAGTGCGAAAAGATAACAGGCATTGAAAATCTGGATAAAGTCATTGACATCAATCAATCCCCGATAGGCAGAACGCCCCGTTCCAATCCTGCAACGTATACAGGAGTTTTTACGGATATCAGAGAATTGTTTGCCCAGACGAATGATGCCAAAATGCATGGATTCGGTGCAGGCAGATTTTCATTTAATGTGAAAGGCGGAAGATGTGAGGCGTGTCAGGGGGACGGCATTGTGAAAATAGAAATGCATTTTCTTTCAGATGTATATGTGCCGTGTGAAGTGTGCGGAGGAAAGAGATATAACCGTGAAACACTTGCCGTGAAATATAAGGGCAAATCCATTTATGATGTGCTGGAAATGACGGTTGAGGAGGCTTGTGATTTCTTTGGGAATCACCCTAAAATAGCGTCAAAGCTGAATACGCTGAAAAATGTCGGTTTGGGCTATGTGAAGTTGGGACAGTCTGCAACGACGCTTTCAGGCGGTGAAGCCCAGAGAGTGAAGCTGGCAACGGAATTGTCAAAGCGTTCAACAGGAAAGACGATGTATATACTCGATGAGCCTACAACAGGCTTGCATATAGCAGATGTGCATAGGCTTATCAATGTTTTGCAGAGATTTGCAGATGACGGCAATACGGTTGTAGTAATTGAACACAATCTTGACTTGATAAAGACCGCTGATTATATCATAGATTTAGGATTAGAGGGCGGTGACGGCGGCGGTGAAGTGATAGCCACAGGTACTCCCGAAGAAATTGCCAAAAGTGAAATATCCTATACAGGAAAGTATCTCAAAAAATTTCTGTAACAGAAAGAAGTCGGCTTTCATCTAAAATGGAAAGTCGACTTTACATTTTTGATTTTTAGTCGCAGTCGACTG
>CADCJK010000101.1 GCA_902801715.1 uncultured Ruminococcus sp.
TAAAAAACGGTACAGGCTGTACAAGAACATATTCAAATCTCAGCCCCGGCTTGATATACATAGGAAACCATACAAAAAAAATCAAAAACAGCATATACGTTCCCAACAATGTAAAAAACAAAATTTTATTCAAGGGCTTTTTTCTGAAATATCCGTAAACGCCTATGACCGTCAGCAACAACATACCCGTCAGCAGAAAAGGCATACCTTCTATTGTCTGCAATTCCAATCACTTCCGATACACTTTTTTATCAAAAACCTCCGCTGACTGTATACATGAGTACCGAAAATACTCCCAATACCATCATGATACATAATATAATGCTTACTACCCTGATAATTTTCTTTCTTTTCCTGAACACACTATCATCTCCTTTTCATACAATTATAACCAATCTTCCCTAATATTTCAAGTACCCATTTTTTTCAATATTATATATCCCTCTGTTCCATTTGTCAATAAATATTTATCGTGTTACAATAAATTATTTTTTCTTGCATAAAATGATTGACAAAATTCCCATTTTGAAGGATAATATAACTGTATTTCTTTTAAAGGAGGAATTTTATTATGGGCTATACTATCGCTCAGAAAATTATCAAAAATCACTTGTTAAGCGGTGAAATGACCGTTGGTTCTGAAGTAGGTCTTAAAATTGACCAGACGCTCACTCAGGACGCTACCGGCACTATGGCTTATCTTGAATTTGAAGCTATCGGTGTTCCCAGAGTCAAAACAGAAAAAAGCGTCGCCTACATCGACCACAATACTCTCCAGACAGGTTTTGAAAATGCCGATGACCACAGATTTATCCAGTCCGTCTGCAAAAAACACGGCATTTATTTCTCTCGTCCCGGTAATGGCATTTGCCATCAGGTTCATCTTGAAAGATTCGGCAAACCCGGCAAAACGCTCATTGGCTCTGACAGCCACACTCCTACAGGCGGCGGTATCGGTATGCTTGCTATCGGTGCAGGCGGTCTTGATGTTGCCGTTGCTATGGGCGGCGGTGCTTACTATATTTCCATGCCTAAAATGGTGCGTGTCAATCTCACAGGCAAATTACAGCCATGGGTTTCCGCTAAAGATATTATCCTTGAAGTGCTCCGCATTATGACCGTCAAGGGCGGTGTCGGCAAAATCATTGAATACGGCGGTGAAGGCGTGAAAACTCTCACTGTTCCCGAAAGAGCTACTATCACCAACATGGGTGCAGAACTTGGTGCAACTACCTCTGTATTCCCCTCTGATGAAATCACGAAATCTTTCATGGCTGCTCAGGGACGTGAAGAAGATTGGATAGAACTCTCCCCTGACGCTGACGCTGTTTATGATGAAGTCATTGATATTGACCTTTCCCAACTCGTTCCTATGGCAGCTTGTCCACACAGTCCCGATAACGTGAAAACTATTGAGGAAATCGGTGCAAAACAAATTGACCAGGTATGTATCGGCTCATGCACAAACTCCTCTTATCTTGATTTGATGAGAGTTGCCGCTATCCTTAAAGGCAAAACTGTTGCTCCGAATGTCAGCCTTGCCATTGCCCCCGGCTCAAAGCAGGTTTACAATATGCTTGCCAAAAACGGTGCTTTAGCCGACATTATTGAAGCCGGTGCAAGAATCCTTGAATGTGCCTGCGGTCCCTGCATTGGCATGGGACAATCTCCCAATTCAAAGGGAATCTCCCTGCGTACTTTCAACCGTAATTTTGAAGGTCGTTCCGGCACCCGTGACGGTCAGATTTATCTTGTCAGCCCTGAAACTGCCGCTGCTTCCGCTCTCACAGGCGTTTTCACCGATCCCAGAACGCTCGGTGACGCTGTTGATATTCCTCTGCCCGAAAAATTCGACTTCAACGACAATATGGTGATTGCTCCTGCTCCCGTTGAAGAAATGGACAGCGTAGAAGTTCTCAGAGGTCCCAACATTAAACCCTATCCGGCAACTGCTCCCCTCCAGGAAAATATCACTGTTCCCTGCTCTCTCAAAGTAGGCGACAACATCACAACAGACCATATCATGCCCGCAGGTGCAAAAATTCTTCCTTTGCGTTCCAATATCCCTGCCATTTCCGAACACTGCTTCACAGTATGTGACAAGGATTTCCCGACTCGTGCAAAACAGCTCGGCAGCAGCATTATCGTTGGCGGTATCAACTATGGTCAGGGTTCTTCCCGTGAACACGCTGCACTTGCACCTCTCTATCTCGGTGTAAAAGCCGTTGTCGTGAAGTCATTTGCCCGTATCCATCGTGCAAATCTTATCAATGCCGGTATTCTTCCCCTTACATTCGTTAATGAATCCGATTACGACTCTATCAGCGAGGGCGACAGCCTTTCTATTCCGAATGTACGTCAGCTTATCGCAGACGGCAAAGAAAATCTGACCATCATCAACAACTCCAACGGCAAGGAAATCCCCGTTAAATGCGAACTTTCAGGACGTACAAGAGATATTATCCTTGCAGGCGGTCTGCTTGACTACACCAAAACAAATTGAGTGTGAAGTTTGGAGAGTGGAGAGTGGAGTTATCAAAATTTCCACATTCGCTCCACTCCCAACTCTCAACACCCCACTCTTATAGAAAGAAAGGATTTGAAACCTATGGAAAAAATCAGAATGTCTACTCCCCTCGTCGAAATGGACGGCGATGAAATGACTCGTATCATCTGGAAGATGATTAAAGATATTCTCATTCTCCCCTATGTTGACCTCAAAACAGAATACTATGACCTCGGACTTGAAAACCGTGAAAAAACCAAAGACCAGGTTACTGTTGATTCCGCTGAGGCTACCAAAAAATATGGCGTTGCCGTGAAGTGTGCGACTATCACTCCCAATGCGGAACGTGTCAAAGAATACAATCTTTCTCAGATGTGGAAATCCCCTAACGGCACTATCAGAGCTATTCTTGACGGTACTGTTTTCAGAACTCCCATTGTTGTAAAAGGCATTACTCCCTATATTCCTACATGGACGAAACCTATTACTATTGCCCGTCATGCTTACGGTGATGTTTACAAAAATACCGAAATGGTCGTTAAAGGCGGCTCCAAAGCCGAACTCGTTGTCACTGACGAAAACGGTAATGAAACCCGTCAGTTGATACATGACTTTGCAACAGACGGTATCATTCAGGGACTTCACAATATTGACAAGAGTATCGCAAGTTTTGCAAGAGCCTGTTTCAATTTCGCTCTCGATAAAAAACAGGATTTGTGGTTTGCTACAAAAGACACTATCTCCAAAAAATATGACCACCGTTTCAAAGATATCTTCAATGAAATCTTTGAAAACGAATACAAAGATAAATTTGCCGATGCCGGTATCACTTTCTTCTAC
>CADCJK010000102.1:0-3246 GCA_902801715.1 uncultured Ruminococcus sp.
TCGGGTTCATGGAGAAATTCCGCTTCATATTGGTTATTATAGCTTTTTTTCTCTGAATATCCGCTGTCGAAATATTCTGTCAGATAGTAGCTGTACGGTTCCCATTTATATATTTCATGTGTACCGCCTGCATCTATCCAATGACCTGACGGCAAATTGACAGGTGTTTCATCAATCATCATTTTGCTGATGGTATCCTCCACCTCATCAGCATCGACAGATTTCACTATCGTTGACACACATTCATCCTCAGTCAAGGAATCAGCAGTGCGGAACAGTTTGAAATATACCTTTTCAGGTTTGAGCTGATAATGTTTTGCACTCTTGTCCCATGTTTTTTTGTAGCTGAATGTAACGTCAGGCTTCACGGGGTGAGAATTTTCAGTATTCAGTTTCCCTACCAAAGTCAAACCGTCAGAATGTGTCTTACCGCCTGCTTTACATCTTTGAACAGCATAAGTCGGCTCTCTCATGCTTCCTTCGTCAACGTAGTAACGGGGCAGTCCGTCAACGACGCAGGTCACTTCATTGCAGTAAACAGGTACAGGAATAACGAATACGCCTTCCGCAGGAATGTTATTGGTGATATCACTGGCATAATACTCCTCGACTCTCTCATTATTGTCGCTGTCCCTGCTGGTCATGGTGAGTTTCAGGGCATTGCCGTCAACATCTTTCTTGACAATATGGTTATTATTGCCTGTATCAACTATCTTGATATTGATATATTTACGAGTCGTTTCTTCCGTTGCATGATAACTGCTTGTGTTAATGGTAAATGTCAGTTTCTTTGCCGTATATATTGCATTATCGGGGATAGTCTGATTTTCGGCAAAATGGATATCCGACTGGCTGTATGACAGTGAAGAATGGTCATCAAGACCGTTTTTGTCACACTCAACGACTGTATAATAATATTTTTCCCATAAGCCGTTGAACTGCGAACTCGGATCGATAGCATTCATCTCGGCATTTTCAACCACGGCACCATTCAATACTGTTTTCATGCTCACGCCATAGGCAAGATTTTCCGCAACGGATTTTGCCACGTCTGAGGGAAGCTGTACAATGTCGTTATCGTTTGATACAAAGTAACGTACTGCTTTGGGCATTGTTACACCTTCTGGAACACTTCCTACACTGAATGTAAAGTCAGACGTTGAATTCTCGTCAACGGTTTTTGTCACAAGCAAATTGACCTTTTTATTCTTGCCGTCAGAATCGGCACCGGCAGGACGTATGGAATAATTATCAGCACCTGTCACCGTATAACTATTGCTTTCAGGCAGTCCTTTGATAAGTACGGAGAATTTCTTTTTTGTATTGCTTATCATATACGCATCAGCAACAGGAACGGTATAGGAATTATTTGTACATTCATATTGTTTTGAAGTGTCGCTGTCTTCATAGCCGATAGGCTTGTCGTAATGGTCTGTTTTCACTAAATCTGTTTTGACATCTTTCGGGAAATATTCCAGTCTGAGTCGTGTACCGTTCATATCCTTGTTAACAGTTTCTTCACTATGTCTTACAATTATAAGGCGGCTCTCTGCTTCCTCAACCGTAAAATAAGTGCCATCAGATTTTTGTATCCTGAACTGCAGTTTATGCGGTATATTTTTGAGAGTAAACGTTATATCGCTGTTTTCATCTGCCGTGACACCGCTTTCAAGCAGAAGATTGCCTTGTGTGTCTGCCAGCTGATATGTGCCTGCATCAAGACCGCTCACCTTGAAAGAATAAATATCATTGAATTTTTGTTCTTCCGGAATGGTATATACCGCTCCGTCAACTTTTTCCACGGTCTTGGCAGGATACCGGCATATCGGCTGCGTTTCATCAAAGTATCTTTCGGCGGTGATACCTGTCACATTTTGCCAGATTCGATTGCCGTCATCATCTTCACCGGTGGAATACTGTACTTTCAATACAAGGTCTTTGTCAAACTCCGCATCCGGAACAAAAACGATATCCTTTTTCTCCTCACTTGTCTGAATATGCGTCATATTTCCGCTGATTTCCGTATCGGTGCTGTCAACGATTCTGTACATACAGTTGATTCCGTCACGGGCAATATCCAGGTCTTTGAACCTGACGGAATATTTTTTATTCATTAAATCAGAAGCAAGAAGTTTGAATGTGTCGCCTTCTGCCTGTGCATAGGTCTTGTAGGTATAGGAAGCGACTTTTCTTTTCAGGGTAAATGTCACTTCTTCACTGCCTGCTTTGGAAAGGTCAATTTCAACCGTACCGTCCTTGTCTACATCTGTATTGGTGATTTTATCATTTGACGATTCAATGAAATATACCAACGGATAATTCTTTTTCGATTCATCATAATTCAGCGATAAAGAACGTGTATTGTCATCTCCGACGGTATAATAACGGGGCAGATTCTGGAACAGTGCAATTTGCGAGAAATCCACTTTTGACGGATCGGCAGTAAATGTATCATCGGGATTGACCTGTAAACTGCCCTTTGTACGCCTGAGCGTTTTGATATAGATATAATCGGGACGTGAACTGCTGTTGCTGTCATTCCACTGCTTTTCAAACGTCAGCTTGCTGTTGACGTATTCCTTGTGGTTGACAATGTACAGACCGACAAAATTCTCATCGGCTGTTCCCTTTAAATTATCTGTAAATGTATTCGTAACATCACTTGTACCAATGATATAACCCTGATCGGACTGTTGATAACCGAGCGTTGCCAGAGAATCACCTTTTTTATAATACCGTTTTGAATCATCCAGATTTTCCGTAACGGAGAATGTCACGTTATCTACAGGGAAATCACCGTTATAATAGTATCTGGGCAAAATGACGGTTCTTTGCCACTGGTCATCATTTTGCAGTAATTTCTTTACGCCTTTCTCATTTGTATACTGCGTGTGGAGAAAAACATTAAGCTTTTCGGGACGCATACCGTCGGCATTATTGTTATCCTCCCATACTTTCTTGAGGGTAATTTCTTTTCCGAGGAAAATATTACGCACATAGGTATCATAAGTACCGTCATTGCTTGCCGGAATTTCGAGCGGTTCCTTATCAAAATACTTGGAATAGCTGTCTGCCGTAACAGTAACTTCACCGTCGTTAACAGCGGATATCGTTACATTGATACCGCCTTTGACATTGTTAGCCCTGTAAAGTCCGCCAGGCAGTCCGCTTATCGTAAAGCTGTATTGATGATCATTTACATTGGTATTTGGAACTGTAATAACACCTGTTGCGGAATTATACGTT
>CADCJK010000102.1:3271-3782 GCA_902801715.1 uncultured Ruminococcus sp.
TATTTGGCACATCATAAGTATGATTTGCTTCATCATCGGCATTCTGCGGATAATATATCCTTACATACTCGCCCACGCTGTCATCATGCTCTATGACACGATACTGATAGCTGTTGCCCTGAGCGTTAAGTCTTGGCAGACAGGAAAATTCATAATAATACTTATCCTTATTTGCACCCGACGGATAACGCTGTAATTTAGCCGTAATATTGGAATACAAGTTATCGTCATCTGTATAAGGAATTATAACAGGGGTAGTCGTACCCTGATTGACATTCAGATTGATATAATTGTCCCATTCTGCATTACTGTCTGTTCTTCTTTGCAGGGTATATTTCAGTCGGTTGATAAATTCCGTTTCATTGAAATACAGCGGATAATCTTCTACAGGGATATTTTCATATTTGATTTTTCCGTCTTTATCCTTGTATTCCGCACCGAATATTTTATTCATACGGAGATTAAAGACTTTGAGCTGATTCTGCAATCCAAGCGTCACGACACCGCCAAC
>CADCJK010000103.1 GCA_902801715.1 uncultured Ruminococcus sp.
TGTCAATATCGAAAAAGAAATCGTGAAACATCTCGGTGAATGTAAAGTTGATACTTTCAACGCTCAGATAAAAGCACTGATTTCCGCTAAAACAGCCGTTCCCATTACTACCCTTGCAAGTATCAGAAATTATCTTATCAAAGGTCTTGGCGGTGCCTATACAAAATCCTCTGCCATTTATACAAATGATGACGGCTATGCATGGCTTGTGAATCTTCAGGACGACAATCATAGAGATTATTTCTTCTACAATCCTGCCGATAAGGGCGATATTTCTATCAATATAGGCGGCATTATCGTTCCTGTCGTTCATATCCCGAATTCCGTTTATGCATCGACTCCCGCTGCCAACAATAAAGTTGATATTCCGTTCACTATCGGCGACCTGAAAGCTGCTTTCACTATCTTTGACCGTCAGCAGATGTCTGTAACGGTTTCCAATACGGCAAGCATTGAAGTCAGTGACGGCAACAACACGACTACTCTCCATGCTTTTCAGGATAACCTTACTTTCTTCAAGGCATTTCTCCGTGCAGACTTCAAAACGATTGATACAGATGCTTTCATCAATGGTGTTCTGACAGTATAAGAGGTGTCTGCAAATGCTTACACTTCAAGAGGCTATGGACTGGCTTGGTATTGCTGAATGTGACGCTGTAACGGAAAGAATTCTCACTCAGCTTATCAGTGCCGCTGACGAAGATTTGAAATCCAAAGTCGGCAATTATCCCCAAGATTCCCAAAAAGCCAAACAATACATGAAATACTGGATATTCGTCAATTATGCCGACCGTTTGGGAGAACTCTCCAACAAGGAAAATTCCGCCACAAAACAGGCTATGGACAATATCCTGTTTACTTTACGACTGGAGATTGAATCAATTAGCAATTAGCAATGTACAATTAGCAATTATTGTTACGGCTGCTTTTTGTACATTGCAGGCTTATTGTTGAAATGATTTTATGAAAGGAAATGCAGCTGCGATTAGCAATCATTGCTCATTGCTAATTGCTAACTGCTAATTGAATTATGCAGGCAATGACTCTCAATAAACTTGTCACTCTCCAAAGACGTGAACAGGCTTACGGAGATTCTTCCGAATATGCCGTTGTCAGTGAAAAGGCGGCTTTCTGTTCGGAACGAACTCCAAGCCTTTCCTTTCGGAACAATTCCCAGATGGCAGGCTTTCAGACCGATAAAATTATCCATCTCTGGCGGCGTGACTTTGAATCCGATACTTTTACACACGTCATTGTTGACAATGTTGAATACCGCATTGAAAATATCGGAAGCAGTATCAATGACTTGTTTGTCAAACTTTCGCTTGCAAGAGGAATTTGAAATGCTTGAAAAAATTCTTGATACAATAGACTTATACATCAATTCACTGCAAAAAGATTATCCGAAAGCCTTGACGGATAATCTTTGGCAGGTTATAATAAATCTGAGGAAATACAGTGACGGTCAGCCGAGGGACGATCACGGACGTTGGACAGACGGCGGCGGTGGAGATAGTTCTTCATCAAGCGGCGGTATGAGTTCGGGAAGAAATAATGAACAAACTCCAAATACAAATACAAGCAAAATTGAACAGGTGGGAAATGTCGATTTCAACGACAAGCAAGCTGTTTTGAAAGTTTTGTCTGATGCCGAAAAAGAATTTGTTGATTTACCTTATGAAAAATGCCGTACTGTAACTTCTGACGGTAAAGTGTGGGACACAACAGGTACTTCGGGTACTGTTGACAATTCTGAAATAGAAAAAATGGGTTCTTCACTCAAAGGTTCGTATTCTTATCATAATCATCCAAAAAATGAAACCTATTTTTCATTCAGTGGTGAGGATGCGGGAGACTTCATTTCCAAAGGTGAAGAAATGTCCATTGCCTCCGATTACAAATATTTGTACTTCATGCAAAGACAAAGCAATACTGTTTCGGCAGATTATAGTACCGTAAAGCGTGACTTTAATTATATTCTTCAAACAGATGTTTATCAATTATCAATAAATGAAATGATTGATATTGATGAAGACGGTTATCATCAAACTATTGAAACACTATCAAAAAAGTATAATTTTTCATATAGGAGAGTGGCAAAACATGGTTAATAAAAATCATCCCGATTTTCCAAAGTATAAGTCTGAAAGTGATGCCGTTCATGATGAATGGGTAAAAAAAGAAGATGCTCTTGAGGAAAAAATGAGAGCAAACAATGTGAACAGCGGTAAAGATAATCCCGAAAGCACAAAAATTTTCAGAGAATTTTCAAAAAAATTCAAAGAAATACAGAAAAAATATTATTATCTTTTTGAATAAACCGTACTTAAACAGTGCGGTTTGTTTATGCCCGAAATTGAGGTGATGATATGGCAGACATAGACGGCGGCAACAGCTTTTTTTCAATGGAAATGCCTGATATTCAGGGGCTTATCAAGCAGCTTGATTTGATGAATGAATATGCCAATCAGGAAGTCCGTGACGGCTTGCATGAGGCGGCAGAAATGATATGCAGAGAACAAAAACGGCTTGCACCGTATTCTTTTCTGAAAGATGCAATTACGGTGGGTAAAATCAAACTTCGCAATCCCTATACCCAGATCGTACAGACGGATTCTTCCAATATCATGCTGCACAACAAGGCTACCAAAAAGACTTATGCCGGAGTACTCAGCATTACGACAGGTTATCATGCAAATGCTTTCAATTATGAGCAAACTAAAAATCATGACCGCCGCACCTATACAGTAAGCCGCAGCGGAATCGTTCATGACGGCGATTACTGGAAACAGGCAAGCAAAGAAAAACCGGGCGTTATCGGCATGACTTATGAATTTGGCAGACCGGGCAAAAGCTCGACACATCATAGAAACAGCGATACCATGAAACAAATCCGTAAGCGTATTCCCAACAAAAGTGAAAAAAGAAAATACTGGAAAAAAGCTGTACCGACAGAAGTTGACTGGAAAAAAGGCACGATTCAGCCCCATCAGCATATCAGACGTGGCTTTGATAATAAAGTCAATGAAGCGGTACAGATTCTCATAAAGCATAT
>CADCJK010000104.1 GCA_902801715.1 uncultured Ruminococcus sp.
CGGCATTACCGACAGCATGAAAATCGTTGACAAAATCATTGAATTGAATAACGTCATCAATGCGGAGATAGATAAACTTGTTGATTTGAAAGCAGAAGCACACAACAAAATTGAAAAGGTCTGCAATGAGAAATTCATTTCTTTGCTGACGGATATTTACATAAATGGCTATACCTTTGAGCAGGTGGCGGAGAGAATGAATATAACAGATAAAACAATTTGCCGTTGGCATGGTCAGGCTTTACAGCTTTTCAGAAAAGAAAATAATATGACATAATGCACAAATAAAGCATATAAAATTTGACAGTCAATGTCCTGTAATGTCCTCTGACAAAGTGCTAAAATGGTATCATGCAAAAATATAAAACCTCTCGGTTAAAGAAATCCTGTCCGTTGAGCCATTTCGGACGGGATTTTCTTTTGGAGATAATTATGCTGATAAAATATTGTGACAGATGCCGCAGACAGTTACGCATAGGCGAAAAATGCCCTTACTGCTTTAAGGCAAGAAATAAAAGCTATGCGAAAGACGATTTTTATCAATCTTCCGAATGGCTCAAAGCAAGAAAATTATGTATCGAGCTATGCTGCGGACTCGACCTGTACAGCCTGTATCACAATGATACGATTGAATACGGCTACACCGTACATCACATTGAACCTGTCGAAGTCAGTCCGCAGTTAAGGCTCGAACAATCCAACTTGATTTATTTATCCGAAAGCAGTCACCAAATCATACATTCTCTGTACAAACAGGGCAAATATCTTGAAACAGTGAAATTCCTGAAAAGTATCAAGGAAAAGTTCATGCAGGGGGCTGTATGAAAAACTTTTTTTTGAAAAAATTTTTCAACGCGGCATAGGTATCTTTTTGCAAAATTCTAAATATTTTTTTTCGGAAAAGAGGTGTCCTGCATGGGACGAACAAGAAAACCAATGTCCGAACAAAAAGGACATCTTACCAAATCGCAACAGACGAAACGCTATACCGAACAGGAACTTGTCAGAACGGATAATCAATATTTCAGTACTCCGCCGCCATGGCTTACCGATGAAACGGCAAAGAAAGAATACAAGCGACTTGTCAGGGCTATGAAAAATATGGATATGCTCGGCGATTTGGACGCTAATAATTTAGCCTGTTACTGCAACGCTTATTCCAATTATCTCAAGGCGACACATCAGCTTGAAACCGAAGGACTTATTCTTCATGGCGAAAAGGGCGATTATGAAAATCCGCTGATTGCCATTCAGACGAAATATGCCAAAGAAATGCGGGATTTTGCCCGACTATGCGGACTCTCCATTGACAGCCGTTTGAAATTTGCCGCTGTAAAGCTCGATGACATATCCGAAAATATTGACAGTGAGTTCGGCAGTATATGACGATAAAACAAGAGCTTATCGCATACGCAAAGGGCTGTATCAATGGAAAGATAACAAGCTGTACAAAGCATAAATGGGCTTGTCAGCGATTCCTTGACGATTTGGAGAGAGCTAAACAAAAAGATTGTCCGTTTATCTGGAATGAGAGTGAAGCACAAAAGATTGTCAAATGGTTCAGCTATCTGAAACACTCAAAAGGAGTGCTGGCAGGTCAGCCGATTATTCTGACAACGGTGCAGAAATTTGATTTGTGTCAGATATACGGCTGGCGGAAACGTGGCACGAAATACAGGCGATTCAATAAAGCCTATATGCAGAAAGCCCGTAAAAATGCGAAATCTCAGGAACAGGCAGGCGTTGCCCTGTATGAAATGGCATACAGTTCCGTTAAAAACGGAGAAATCAATGAATGTTATTGTGCAGGAACAAAGAGTGAACAATCCAAAAAGGTCTTTGAAGAAGCAGGAAATATGCTCAGAGGTTCACCGCTTGCATTGAAATTCAACTGTTGCAAAACGATTATCACGCACAGGAAAACAGGCTCTTATTTAAAGCCTTTAAGCAAGGACGACAGAAAAAATGGTGACGGTTCCAACCCTGCCGTACTCATACTTGATGAATACCATCTGCACCCGACATCAGAGTTTTATGCACTCGGTTTAGGCTCTCAGACAAAAGAACCATTGTTAATGATAATTACAACGGCAGGCATTGACCTGAATGTACCCTGCTATACGGATACATATACATACTGTTCGGATATTCTCAATCCCGATAAGCCCGATATTGTCAATGATGAATACTTTGTTGACATATTCGAGGCTGAACCAAGTATTCAGCTCACCGATGAAACGTATGACAGGTTGGTTGAAATGTCCAATCCGATAAGGGCGAGTTATCCTGACGGCAGAAAAAAGATACATGATGATTATGTGATTGCAAAGGCTGTACCGTCTGAAATGACGATGTTCATGACAAAATGCCTGAATGTCTGGGTACAGGCAAAAGACAACGGCTATATGGATATGTCAAAATGGAACAAGTGCAAAGTGAAAGACTTGCCGATTGACATAACGGGTATGCCTGTTTATGTCGGTTTTGATATGTCTGCAAAGATAGACTTGACTTCCGTTTCTTTCATTATTCCGTTCCAAAACAATGAAACAGTCAAATATATTCTTTTCACACATTCTTTCATTCCAAACAGACAGCGGTTACAGGAGAGAATTATCACGGATAAAGTCCCCTATGACGCATGGGAAAGAAACGGCTTTCTGACCGTCACCGACAGCGAGGTCATAGACCAAAATCAAGTAATGCAGTATGTCAAAGGATTTTGCGGAACTTTCGATTTGAAAATACAGAAACTCTGCTTTGACCCGTTCAATTCAACGAAACTCATGCTTGAATTGTCGGAAGAATATGACGTTGCAGAGGTCTATCAAAGTCACCGTTCCCTGAATGAAGTTACCAAGACGTTCAGAGAAGAAGTCTATCAAGGCAATATTATTTTCATGAATAATCCGCTGTTGAATTTCGCTATGGGAAATGCCGTT
>CADCJK010000105.1 GCA_902801715.1 uncultured Ruminococcus sp.
TGACAGTCAATGTCCTGTAATGTCCTATACCAAAGTGCTAAAATGGTATCATGAATAAATGAAAGACCTCCCTGATTACGATTGCATGAAAGCCATTCCTTTTTGGAGTGGCTTTTGTGCTTGGTGATTGCTATGCTGAAAAAATACTGTACAAAATGCGGAAAACTGATGATTTATAACGGCAGGAATCTATGTGATGAATGTCTGTCAAAAGTGAATGAAAGCCGTAAGGACAATGACAGGATATACAACAAAAAAATCCGCAATAAAAAGTCTGATAAATTCTATCATTCAAAGGAATGGAAGGCTTTGTCAAAGATAGTGCTTGCAAAAGCGGATTACAAGTGTGCCCTATGCGGCGGACTTGCCGTTGAAGTTCATCACATCAAGTCAGTGAATACCGACTGGAATGAGCGTTTCAATCTCAATAATCTCATGCCGTTATGCACAAGCTGTCACAATAAACAAAGATAGTGCAGGGGTGGTCGAAAAAGTTTGAGATTTTTTGCAAGTACATCGCACGGGGATCTTTCCGTAGAAAAAAATCCGTTTATTCCAAAAAAAATCGAGGTGATAGTATGGGACGTAACAAAGAGCCTGTTTCACTGATTCTTGCAAAGGGCAAATCACATCACATTACACATAAAATCGAGGAAAGCAGACGTAAATCCGAACTTCCCGTTATTGCCGAAAATATCAGACCGCCTGATTTCCTCAATGATTCCGAAAAAGCAAAATTCAATGAAATTGCCGATATTCTTCAGCAGCTTGACATCATGAGTGATTTGGATTGTGACGTTCTGGGGAGATATATCAAATCACAAAGCGATTGGGAGAAATATTCCCGATTTGTCGAAAACGCTCAAAAATTCCTTGAACAAGCCTTTAATGAAGATAATATTGAAAATATAGAATTCTATACGCATATTCTCTCAAAATACGAGGGACTCAGGGCAAAGGCTTTTTCACAATGTCAGACTTGTGCCAGCTCCCTCGGACTCACTATTACAAGCCGCTGTAAGATTGTCATGCCGCAGAAAACAGAATCTCCAAAGGAAAATAAATTCAATGAGTTCATTTCATGACAGGGCAACCAAACACGCAGAAGATGTTGTATCGGGTAAAATCATCAGCGGCAGACTTCATTTTCTGGCTTGTCAGCGGCATCTCAATGACTTGCAAAGGCAGAATACTCCTGAATTTCCGTATATCTGGGACAGCGAAAAAAGTGAACGTATCCTGAATTTTGCCGAAAAGCTCACTATCGCAGAGGGAACGGAACCGAAACCCGTTAAATTATTCGATAATCAATGTTTTGATTTGGGATTGCCTTTCGGGTGGCTGAAAGCCGTCAACGGTAAAAGACGTTTCAGACGCAGTTATGAATGTCAGGCAAGGCAGAACGGAAAGACATTGAAAAACGGCGTTAAAGGCGTTTACGTTGCCTTTGCAAGCGGTTACAGATACGGCAAGCTATTCACTGCCGCCACTCAGAAAAAACAAGCTAAACTTGCATGGGACGAAATGGCGAAATTCATTCGTTCCGACAAAGACCTTGATGAACTTTTCAAAATTCAAGAGTATATTTCCACGATTACCTGTTATTCAACACTTTGCACTATTGAGGCTCTCTCAAAAGAGGGCGGTTTATTAGATGGCAGCCGTTCTATCTATTCAAGTTTGGACGAAATCCACCAGATGAAAGACAATAAAGTTTACAAGGCTATCTACAACGGTACAAAGGCACTTCCCGAAACGCTTGTTTCCATGATTACAACAAGAGGTTTTGACCTTAACAGCTTTTGCTATCAGATGGACAGCTATTGTCAGAAAATCCTCTACGGGACTGTTTCCGCAGAGGATTTTTTCGTGGACATTTACACGCTTGATGAAGATGACAGCCCTTTTGATGAAAGTGTCTGGCATAAGGCAAATCCCGTTTTACTGCACCCCGATAACCCGAATTTTCGGCAGAATCTTGAAACTTTCCGCAGTGATGCACGAACCGCTCAGGATATGGGCGGCTATGATTTAGCCGACTTCATGGTGAAATCCCTCAATTTATGGTATCGCAAGAAAAGCAATGAATTTGTCGAGCCTGAAAAATTCTCTCAATGCGGCATTGATAAAACGCTTGCCGACTTTTCGGGATATACCGTCAATATCGGCATAGACCTTTCATCAGGCGGTGACCTGACGAGCTGGGCAATAGAAATTCCCCTTGAAGAAAATGCTTTCTTTATTGACAGTCATTCCTATATGCCAAGAGGACGCTTTGAAGAACATATCAAAACAGACCTTGCCCCCTATGATGTATGGGAACAAATGGGACTTCTCACCGTGACGGGCGGAAAAAGTTCCTACAAAAATGACTATTCCTTTATCATAAAAGAATTAAGAGAATGTGTTGCAAAGTATCATTTCAAGATAAATGCTATCGGCATTGATCCGCATAATGCAGACGGAATTTTGAGCGAATTGGAAACATTCGGTGCACCTGTTGTTATCGTCAATCAATCGGCAAGAAATCTGAATGACGCTACAACGGATATACAAGCCCTTGTCAAGTCAAAGCGGTATTTCTACAACAAGAAGAATGAACTTCTTGCATACAGCTTTATGAATGCGGAAACCGTTTCAAATTCATTTGATGAAATCAAAATAGATAAGCCTGCCGACATGAAAAACCGCAGGATAGATCCATGTGATGCCGTCATAGATGCACATTACTGTCATATCAAGGACAAAAAGGAAGAACAAACAGATGTCAATGCTGAGCTTGAATTTTATCTCAAAATGATTCATGGTTCGGATTTATAAAAAAAAGGTGTTAGTCGGAAAAAATGAGCTTTTAGGTATTCCAAAATCGAAAAGTGTGGTATAATGATAATATAAGTTATCGAAAGGATGAATTCTATGACAC
>CADCJK010000106.1 GCA_902801715.1 uncultured Ruminococcus sp.
GAATTTGAAATTGTTAAGGAAAGTTTGCAGAAATATCCCTTTGAACTGAAAAATGATGAACAGGATTATCCGTTTAATATGAGTTTTTATTATAATGCAAGTGATAACCTGTATGTTGTGATGAGATACAATGAGGATGATATGCAGGTTTTATATGGTGCTGTCAGTGAAAAGTCATTTGATGAATTGGAAAAAATCGTGGGAAATTTAGGCGAACCTATGTGAAAAGGAGATGTGAAAAATATGTCATTTGCACATTTGCATTTGCACACCGAATACAGTTTGCTTGACGGTGCGTGCAGGATAAATGATTTAGTGAAACGTGTCAAGGAATTGGGACAAAATGCCGTTGCCATTACAGACCATGGTGTCATGTATGGCGTGATAAATTTTTATAAAGCCTGCAAAAAAGAGGGTATCAAGCCCATTATCGGTTGTGAAGTGTATGTTTCGCAGAGAAAACATACTGATAAAGTATCGGAATTTGACCGTGAAAACAGGCATCTTGTCTTGCTTTGTGAGAATGAAACGGGATACAGGAATTTAATGAAACTGGATTCTCTTGCATGGACAGAGGGATATTATTATAAACCCAGAGTCGATATTGAAATGCTTGAAAAATATCATGAAGGTTTGATAGCCTTGTCAGCGTGTCTTGCAGGCGAAATTCCGAGATATCTTGTGCATAATAATTATGATGAAGCGAAAAAAGCCGCTTTGAGATATAAAGCAATTTTTGGAGAAAATAACTTTTTTCTTGAAATGCAGAATCACGGCATTGACGAGGAAGAAAGGATAAATCCATATATAATAAGGCTTTCGGAAGAATGTGATATACCGCTTGCGGCAACGAATGATTGTCACTATATCAATAAAGAGGACAGCCGTTTGCACCATGTTCTTTTATGTATACAGACGGCACACACGGTACAGGATAAAATGCCTTTGGGATTCCCGACAGATGAATTTTATATCAAAAGCGAAGATGAAATGCTTTCGCTTTTTCCGAAAGAGGCTGTCGAGAATACGCAGAAAATCGCAGACAGATGTAATGTTGAAATCGAGTTTGGCAAGCTGAAATTGCCGAGATTTGACGTGCCCGATAACAAAGACCATCTGGAATATTTTCGAGAGGAATGTTATAAAGGTCTGAAACAGCATTATGGAGAGAATCCCGATAAATCTTTGATTGACAGGCTGGAATATGAAATTGAAACCGTTGCGAAAATGGGATATGTCGATTACTATTTGATAGTGGCGGATTATGTGAATTATGCAAAGTCAAGGGATATTCCCGTAGGAATCGGCAGAGGTTCGGGTGCGGGAAGTTTAGCCGCCTATTGCATGAATATAACGGGATTAAATCCTATCAAATACGATTTGCTGTTTGAAAGATTTTTGAATCCCGAAAGAGTGAGTATGCCTGATTTTGACGTTGATTTCTGCAAGGACAGGCGGCAGGAAGTCATTGATTATGTCATAGATAAATATGGTGCAGACAGGGTTGCACAGATAGCGGCATTCGGTACAATGGCGGCTAAAGGTGCGATAAGAGATGTTGGCAGGGCTTTGGGATTGCCCTATGCCCTTTGCGATAAAGTGGCAAAAGCCATTCCATCGGATTTGGGAATGACGATTCCAAAGGCTTTGGAAATTTCCAAAGATTTGAAGTCGCTTTATGAAAGTGACAGTCAGGTGATAGAATTGGTTGACACGGCAATTAAATTGGAAGGAACTCCAAGACATACAACTACCCATGCGGCAGGAATTGTTATTACAGATAAGCCTGTCAGTGACTATGTGCCGCTGGCAAAAAATGATGATGTAGTCGTGACACAATTCGACATGACAACGCTTGATGAATTGGGCTTGCTGAAAATGGACTTTCTGGCATTGAGAAACCTGACGGTTTTGAAAGATGCCGAAAAGCTGATAGGCAATTTCAAAATAGAGGACATTCCCGAAAATGACAAAGCTGTGTTTGAACTTTATGCAAAAGCCGATACAGAGGGAGTATTTCAGTTTGAATCAGCAGGCATGAAAGATACGCTTTTAAAGCTGAAACCCGAAAATATTGAAGATATCATAGCAGTTATATCTCTGTATCGTCCGGGACCTATGGATTCGATAGGCAGATATATTGAAAATCGGCATCACCCTGAAAAAATTACATATAAGCACCCGTTGCTTGAACCGATTTTGAGAGTAACATACGGCTGTATCGTATATCAGGAACAGGTCATGCAGATATTCCGTTCTCTTGCGGGATATTCACTTGGCAGGGCGGATATCGTCAGACGTGCCATGTCCAAAAAGAAAAAATCCGTCATGGAAGAAGAAAAGAAAGTTTTTATCTATGGCATTGACGGAGAAGTTGACGGCTGTATCAAAAGAGGCGTTTCCGAAAAAGTGGCGGAAGATATTTTTTCCGAAATGGAGAGTTTTGCATCATACGCTTTCAATAAATCCCATGCGGCTTGTTATGCGGTATTGTCGTATCAGACGGCATATATGAAATGTCATTATCCGTGTGAATACATGGCGGCACTTTTAACGAGTGTTTTGGGCGACAGGGGAAAAATTGCGGTCTATGCTGATGAATGTGCGGCTAAAAATATAAAAGTCCTGCCGCCTCATGTCAATGAAAGCGGTGCAGGCTTCACGGTACAGGGGAATAATATCCGATTCGGTTTGAAAGCCGTGAAGAATATCGGCAGGGGATTGATTGAAAATATCATCAAAGAGAGATACAGCGGAAAGTACACGTCATTTTATAATTTTTGTGACAGGGTTTACTGTCGTGAAATGAATATTCGTGCGTTGGAAAATCTGATAAAAAGCGGTGCATTGGACGGCTTGGGTGCAAACAGACGGCAAATGCTTGATGTT
>CADCJK010000107.1 GCA_902801715.1 uncultured Ruminococcus sp.
GAAAATCTGCAAAAAATATTGACAGCTTATTTGATATGCTTTCTGCCTGACATTTTTGTGCATTTTCACAATGCTTTATTAAATTTGCTCATTTATAGTCGTTTATATAAGTGAAAGATAAAAAACGGAAAGCCGTAAAAAAATTTTTAAGACAGCGGACCTTTTTGAAAAATTCTTTCGTTTATATAAGTGAAAGCTGAAATTTCAACATTCAAAAAAAATCGTGTCGAGGGGAATGAAAAAGATGAATGAAAACCAAATCGTTAAAAGGCTGAAAAAGCATGATGAAACGGCATTAGGTGAAATCATGGATCGATTCACACCGCTTGTTTCGGCAATTATTTACAACGTTTCCAAGGGAAGTCTTAATTCCTCCGATATCGAGGAAACTGCCGCAGATGTATTCTTCACCCTCTGGAACAGTGCCGATAAAGTTCAGGAAGGCAGCCTGAAAGGTTATCTGTCAGCCATTGCAAAGACAAAGGCACTTGATAAGATGCGTACCGTGAAATCTCCCGAAATAGTGGATATCGACGATGTAGACCTGGCCGATGAATACATGATAGATGATAACATTGATAAACAGGCTTTACATAAAGATTTATGTGACGCTCTCAATCAGTTCGGTGAACCCGATAAAGAAATTCTCGTCAGATACTATTATTACTATCAGACCGCTCAGAAAATAGCGGATATCATGGACTTGAAACTGGAAGCCGTCAAGTCAAAAATCAAGCGTGCAAGAACAAAATTAAAGGCTTTTTTGACGGAAAGGGGATATTGATATGACACAGACAAAAAATATTTTCAACTACTTACAGACAGATCCCGAAAATATAGATGAAAAGACAATATATGAAAATACAGGCATTAATCCCGACAATGTAAAGGAGTTAGTTATGAATAAGATACATGAAAGTAAATCCGCAAAGAAAAACACAGGTAAAATCATCAGATTCACACTCATAGCCGCTGCTGCCGCAGCCATTCTCGGTACAAGCGTAGCCGCAGCTTCAGGCACTTTCAATCCCGTATTCGGACAGCTGTTCGCAGGCGAAGCCCCTAACGGTGCTTATACAGGCGGAAACGTCAAAGTCAACAGCAATGACCTGGATATTGATTTTGCAGGTGTACTCGGTGATGCAAACACAGCCTACAGCATGATGACCATTACAAAGAAAGACGGTTCGGCTTTTGTCGAAAACAGCAAGGACGTCATAATGGCAATGTCGTACAATGATTATTGTATTTCCAATGTTCACATTGTGGAGGGAACGGAATACGATTCTCCTGTTAAGGTATCTCATTCCCTGCTTGAAAATGTATTCGGCGACAATAGAAATCACCATGGTCAGATATTCTACAGTTTTGAAGATGACAATACCATCACAGCAGAAGTCAGTTTAAATGAAAAGAATCTGATTGGCAGCACTATGAAGATCAATGAAAGCCGCCTTATGGTATGGAGAGAGGACGAAGTAATATTTGACAAAGCTGCTCTGGAAAAAGCACAGAAACTCAGTGAAGAAGAATTCGAGAAAGAATTCGGAGACAATCTCTTAGAGGCAGCCAGGAAAGAATATGAAAAAAGAACTGGTCATGCCCTTGCGGAAAATCAGCAGGTAATGTACGGTTTTAATGAAAACGGCTATCTTCTGGACGATGAAGGACATTTACACAGTATCATTGTAGCCCACTATGACACAATAGACTTCAAATATGATATATCCGTAAAACTCAACTACAAAGATACTTCTGTCAGCTTTGATGACATGATCGGCAAGGAACTGAACTGGAACGACCATGAACAGAAAATCACCTTCTTTGAAGTAACTCCTTTCAAACTGACAATCGAAACAGAATTCCATTACGAAACTCCTGACGATTTCGATTATGAAAGTGATGAATCCTGGTTGAAAGATGAATCCGAATGGAATAACCTTACCATAACTCTTGAAAACGGTCAGACATACTATGCGGAAAATACGGGTGCGGGTGAAGAAATGACAAACACTGATACAAGAATGTTTAAAGGCTATTTTGAATATTCCGTATTCCGTGACAGCAACGGCAACTCCGCTATGATCAATCCCTCAAAGATCGTTTCCATCAAGTCCAAAACACAGACACTCTACAGCAAATAACTTTCGCTTGCAAGCGGCACAGTTACTTACCCGTGACTGTACCGAAAATATATCAAAAAATCTGTCCGAGTCCAAACGGGCAGATTTTTTTTGCCGTTTCATTTTTTCAAAAAATTTTTTTAATTTCAGACCTTTTGGAAAAGTCCTTTCGTTTATATAAGTGAAAGCTGAAATTTCAACATTCAGAAAAAAATCGTGTCGAGAGGAATGAACAAGATGAATGAAAACCAGATCGTTGACAGGCTGAAAAAACATGATGAAACGGCATTGGCTGAAATAATGGATAAATTCACACCGCTTGTTTCGGCAATTATTTACAATGTTTCAAGAGGGAGTCTTACTTCCTCCGATATCGAGGAAACTGCCGCAGATGTATTCTTCACTCTCTGGAACAATGCCAACAAAATTCAGGAAGGCAGCCTGAAAGGTTATCTGTCAGCCATTGCCAAAACCAAAGCACTTGATAAAATGCGTACCGTGAAATCCCCCGAAATCGTGGATATTGATGATGTCGTCCTTGCCGATGAATACATGATAGATGATAACATTGATAAACAGGCTTTACATAAAGATTTATGTGATGCTCTGAATCAGTTCGGTGAACCTGATAAAGAGATTCTCGTCAGATACTATTACTATTATCAGACCGCTCAGAAAATA
>CADCJK010000108.1 GCA_902801715.1 uncultured Ruminococcus sp.
TGAAGAACTTGACGAAGAAGAAAGTGATGACTGGAGATATTTTTTCAGTCAGTGAGGTCAGATATGAATAAGCGAAGAAAACTGAAAAAGCAGTTTGGGAAAAAATACAGGTATAAAAAATTTATGACGGCTTTTGAAGTGAAGAAGTTATTGGAAAGTCAGATGGACAAAAATCAGGAACGGCTTTATGCTTCACTGATAATAGGCTGCGTGAAAATTCATGTTGTACTTTTTCCGACACCGAAAGGAACGGCTCTCGGCTGCGACATTTTTGTCAAGGACAGACCGGATAGCGAAGAATGGATATGCTATGACACGATTTCCGAGCCGTTCAGATACAGTGCCTTGAATCTGGAACAGGAATTATTTGAAACACTTGATAAGGCAGTTCGTGAGCATAAATTGTCGTATACGGACTGCAATTTTGAAAAGCTTAACGGCAAAACCGTAAGCAAGATTTAAAAGCCCGTGTGTCGCCCGTGTAAGCCTCGTGTGCGAGGTTTCGGGGCGAAGTCGGGAAAGTACCCTACCCCACCGAAAACGGTCAAATTTGAGCCGTTTTGAGCGAGGTTTGAGAGTGCGGAAAATGACCGCATATTGTGGCATTGATTGACGGCAGTTCGGCGGAAAAGGGCGGTTGATAATTAAGCAGGAGAAAGCGAGGGGTTGCTGAAGCACCCTCGCAAAGACACAGCAGCCGGCAGAGCCGACTGCCAATGCGGAAAAACGAAGTCTGACGGCAAGGAGTCGGTTTTCGGAGCTGTCTGTCGGTTTTCGAGCTGTACTGCCAAAAAAGTCGGTGATAAAGCCAAAAAACAAGGTGTCGCCCTTATGGGTTGCACCAACAGAAAGGAGATTTTTGCAAAAATGAGCGAAAAAGAACTCAAACGCAAGTTTGCACTTTGGATAAAAAATTCTACACTTGATTTGGTCGAGGAACATTACAAAAAAGACAACTGTATCAGCAAAAGCGAGTTCATAGAAAAGGCAGTTATTTTTTATACAGGTTATCTTTCGGCAAACGAAAACGGGAAATATATCCCGAATGTCGTTACTTCGACCTTGAAATCCATCATAGATGAAAGCGATACGAGAATGAGCAGAATGGTGTTCAAGCTGGCGGTTGAACTGGCAATGACGATGAATATTATAGCCGCAACGCATGATATAGATGAAAGTTCCCTCACGAAACTTCGTGGGGAGTGCGTTAAAGAAGTTAAAAAACACAACGGGACTTTGACATTTGATGATGCGGTTGAGTGGCAGAAAGGATAATAAAAATGGCACGATTGGTTACAAAATTCGGTTACATGAAGTCGGGAACAAAGAAAAAATCAGGCGGCTATGCAAGATATATTGCAACCCGTGAGGGTGTGGAAAAACTCGATGATTCAGTTAAAAAAATTCCTGCAACCGACAAACAAAAGCAGTTGGTACAGAAATTATTGCAGGATTTCCCCGACAGCAAAGATACACATGAATACCAAGACTACATGAAAAATCAGACGATTGGCAATGCTTCGGAGTTCATTTCAAGAGTGATAGAGGATAATAATTCCGAGATTGCAGGCAGAGAGGGCTATGCAAAATATATCGCTCTTCGACCTCGTGCCGAAAGAGTCGGCAGTCACGGACTGTTTACAGACGATGGAGTGGAAGTAAATTTACAGCAAGTGATAGACGAAATGAACCGCCACAAAGGAAATATCTGGACGATAATTATTTCCCTGTACCGAGAAGATGCGGAAAGATTGGGATTCAATACGGGCGAAAGATGGAGAACCATGCTCCGCACACAGACCGCCAACTTATCCGAAAACTTCAAGATACCTATGCAAAATCTGCGTTGGTATGCGGCTTTTCATAATGAATCGCACCATCCCCATGTTCACATGATGGTGTATTCTGCGAATGAAAATGAGGGTTATCTTTCAAAGCAAGGCATTGAAAATCTGCGTTCTGCCTTTGCAAAGGATATTTTCATGCAGGATTTGTACTGTATTTACGAAAAACAAACCGAGTACAGAGATAAAATTCGTGGTAACGGAAAGAAAATCATAGAGGATATTGTGTCGGAAATCAACGCTGAAAACACTGCAAATCCACAGATACAAATGTTGCTGATACAGCTTGCCGAAAGGCTGTCAAGGACAACAGGAAAGAAAGTTTACGGCTACTTGAAACCCGAAGTTAAGAATATTGTTGACATGATTCTGACCGAACTTTCCAAAGATGAAAGGATACAAAAGCTGTATGACCTGTGGTATCCACAGAAAGAAAATGCCTTGAAAATCTATACGGAAGCCATGCCGCAGAGGATTCCGTTGGTGTCAAACAACGAGTTTAAGCCTATGAAGAATGCGATTATCCAAGAGGCTCTGAAGATTTCCAAAGCCGATAAGCCGCCTAAAAATGCAGATAGTAATGAAGTTGAGGAGGATATGCCTTTGCTAATGCCGCCCGAATATGATGTGCCGACACCTCCTCCCGAAAGGCTGGCATTAAGGGAAAACAAAAATTGCAAGGCGGCAACGGGAACATTAAGATTGTTAAAATATCTCGGAAAAATTTTGCAGGACAGGATTGACGAAAACAAAATTGTTGCCGACAGCAGAGTTGACCGCAAACTTTACAGGAGAATTCAGGACAAGAAACAGGCTCACGGCTTGAAACAGTAGGAGATGCTTGAAAATGGGATATGTCAAATTCACGGAAGAAGAAAGAAATCGTGCAAGGGAAACGAACTTGGCGGATTTTTTGACAGAGCATGGTGAAACAGTC
>CADCJK010000109.1 GCA_902801715.1 uncultured Ruminococcus sp.
GGAGTGTCATACAAACGATGGTAGCTTTGGCAAAATCGGATACGATGAAACAGGAACTTTCTCAATATGGGTATATTTGTCCATATTTTGAGTAGCAGAAGTGATATGAATGAATGATTTGACAGCCGAAAGACTTCAATATATCATTGCAAGGGTGATTGATAATGCCAATGATGCCGTAAAAGAAAGCAAAGAAAATCCGAAAAGTGACTTCATTGACGGCAAGAAATTGGCATACTATGAAGTACTCGATACCATCAAAAATGAACTTGATGTATCTGAACAGGACATGAAAGAATTCGGACTTGACTTTCCGCTTGAAACTTTGTTATAATTCTTGGAATAATAACTTTCCTTTCAAAAAACTCTTGACAAAAGTGTAAAGGCAGGTACTTTCTATGGGTTTGATTACAGACAAAAGTAGTCCTTCGGATTTCAGCGAAGAAGATATTGAGTTATGTTGGGAATGGTACAGGGCTGCTAAACCTTATTCAGAAGAAGAAATTAAAAAAATACCTGCTGATTCTCCCAAATGGTTAGATGAAAGAATGCAGGCAACTACCGCAAAAGAAGTTTTACAACTTTTATGCTTAATATAACCGCCCACATTGGCGGTTTTTCTATGCCCGAAAATCAGGTGAGCAGAATACATATTTTTTGGCATTTTTTAAGCCCCCTCTGCATATGCATTAGCAATATACAGAACGGGGGCTTTCCTTTTTGAAAAAGTTATCTTATATCATCACCATTATCACAACACTGATTCTCTGCACGTCCTGCAGTGAAACTGTCAAAATTCCCGAAGTCAAATCCGCTGTCGAAAACAATGCCGCTGTCACTATCGACAATACCAACTATCAGTGCCGCATTTCCTATGTCAGCGACAATGTTTCCTCTGTTTCCTTTACCTCACCCGATAATATCAAAGGACTGACTTTTGCCAAATCTCAAAATAATCGTGCCGTTTCACTCGGTTCGCTGATATGCAAAAGCGAAAATTCCGCTTTTTCCCAAAATGCCGTATTCGCCAAAATAACAGGCGTTCTCTCCAAGATAAAACCCGATAATGTCAAGTTCCTTTCAAAGAAAAATGATTTATATATGTTTTCACTCAAAGACAACCCTGTATGCAAATTCTTCACCGACGAAAACGGCAATATCCAATCCGTTTCAGACGAGCATATCAAAATCAAATTTGAATGAAATTACTCACATATTATCAATTCATTCGCATAGGGCAGTGTCTTGATATAATCACAAAAAGTATGCCATTCATCCAATTTGTGATTCTTCCTTGCATGATAGATATTCACGAGATTTTCATAATTCATCGTGCACGTTCTCATCTGATTATAGCTTGACGGCAACAACTGTATGATATCATACCAAATTTGTTTATCCTTTGTTTCAATGAATTCCAGACGCAGTTTTTCAAGATATTCCACTATCCCCTGCATGAATTCCAGTGTATTTTTATCCATCTTATCCGTGCTGAAATGCGATATGTCAAACGGCATGGACGTAATTTTATGCATCGTACTTGTGGAATTCGCCACCGTGCCCACTTTGTAGGTATCAAACTCTTTCCACCAGTACATCGGGGCGGTGATATCCATGGATACAAATATCTGTCGCATGAATTTCCTATGGTCATTTCCTGCCGTTCTCAGCCTCACCGCAAGCGACAAGTCATTTTCTCCTAAAATATATTCACCCTTCTCATTGAAATAACTGTCACTCTTTGCCCAGCTGTTCATGGGATTCCTTGCCCCACGAACCGCATTTTTTAAATTCATCACTTCTATATCCTTTATTTTCAGCATACTCTTTCCCCTTTACTGTTTTTTCTTCTGAAATGTATAACAAAAATGTGTAATCGTCTTATCAGGCAGAAATCTCTTTGCCAGTTTCAGGCACTTCATTTTGGCAGACGGAATAATATATAACTTTCCCTGCAAAAGTCCGTCAACGGCTTCACGGGCAACTGTCTTGCTGTCGAGCGGTTCCACGCTGAAATGGACGTGGGCTACACTGTTGAATTCCGTGTCAACAGGTCCCGGACACAATGCACTGATTTTTACATTGGAATTCTCCCTTTTCAGTTCTTCATATATCGCACCCGTTAAACTGACAACATAATTTTTCGTTGCATAGTACGTCGCCATGAGAGGTCCTGCAAGAAATCCCGCTATTGACGCAACATTCAGTATATATCCCCTGTTTTTCCTCTTGAAGTCACGCAAAAACAGCTTTGTCAGAATATGCACCGCTTTGATATTCGTATCTATCATCTGCAGTTCACTGTCAAGCGACAATTCCGTGAACTCCCCGCACAATCCGAACCCTGCACAATTCACCAGCATTTCTATATCCTTATCTTTGAAAACATCATACAGTTTCCGACATTCTTCTTCATGCGATACATCACATCTGACGCATCTGGCATTTTTGCCAAGTTCTTTTTTCAATGCCATGAGCCTGTCGGCACGTCTTGCTACCAATATCACCTGCCAGCCCCTGCTGACAAGCAATCTCGCAATATCCTTGCCGATTCCCGAACTCGCTCCCGTTATCAATGCCTTTCTCAAACGGCTCTCCGTTACTGAAAACTTATAAAAAGTTATAAAAACAACTTTTATGTTCCATTCCTTGTTCACCGTGTCCATTTTCGATAATAAATCTACTCATGTTTGA
>CADCJK010000110.1 GCA_902801715.1 uncultured Ruminococcus sp.
TCACTTGGAAAAGGTTACAGGAAAGAGCAAAAGAGTTGTTGGCAGAAGAAGAAAACGAAATAATTCCTGTTTCTGATTGTGCATATAAACATTGGGAACGAATTGCAAATGGTGTTGTTCCGTTTGGATATGCCGTAAGAGGAGAATAACAAATGAGAGAGATACTTTTCAGAGGAAAAAATGTGGATAATGGGGCTTGGGTATATGGCTCTTTCATTCCCGACATGTTGGAAGTATTTTGCATAACAGATATAGATGGCTTTATTAAGCCTTTCAGCTTAAATAAAGAGGAATTAACAGAAGTACGAGTTGAGAGGTCAACAGTCGGACAGTTTACAGGGCTTACAGACAAGAACGGCACAAAGATTTTTGAGGGGGATATTGTCAAAGGTAAAAGCGAATATTTCGGCAATGGCTCACTCAATCAAAAAGCGGTCGTTTTATATGACAGAGGGCAGTTCTTGTTGTCTTTCGGTGAAACGCTTGATGAATGCAAACAGTTGAACGATTTTGAAGTTGTTGGAGTTTGGAATGGTGACGTTGAAGTTATAGGCAACGTCCACGACAATCCCGAACTGCTGAAAGAATGAAAAATAATTATGCATTATGAATTATGAATTATGAATTGAAAAGAGGTTTGGAAAGTGACAGCAAAGGAATATCTCAGGAGTATCAAATATCTTGACAGTGCCATTAACGCAAAGCAGTCAGAGCTTGACAGATTAAAGCGTGATATGTGCAGTATAAAGGGCGTTGCCTATGACGGCGATAAAGTGCAGGGCGGTATTGCCGACAGCATGAAAATTGTTGACAAGATTATCGAATTGAATAACGTCATCAATGCCGAAATCAACAGGCTTGTCGATTTGAAAGCAGAAGCCCATCAAAAAATCGAAAAGGTCTGCAATGAGAAATTCATTTCTTTGCTGACGGATATTTACATAAACGGATACACATTGGAGCAGGTGGCGGAAAAGGCAGATAAAACATATATGACAATATGTCGTTGGCATGGTCAGGCACTCAATATATTTCGTAAAGAAAACAATATGACATAATGTACAAAAATATATCTGAATTTTTGACACCAAATGTTATACTATGTTATATTCAAAAGTGCTAAAATGGTATCATGAATAAAGATTACAACAAGTCATTTTGAATGTCCTTCCGATATATTTTGCATAAAAGCCTGTCCATTGCCGGATAGGCTTTTGTGTTTGTACAAAACCATTATGAATTATGCATTAAAAAACTATGTTAATGAAGTATTGCGACAGATGCCGCAGACAGTTACGCATCGGGGAAAAATGCCCTGTATGCTTTAAAGCGAGAAATAAAAGCTATGCGAAAGATGATTTCTATCAATCTTCCGAATGGCTCAAAGCAAGAAAAATATGTATCGAGCTGTGCTGTGGACTTGATTTGTACAGCCTGTATCACAATGATACGATTGAATACGGCTATACCGTACATCACATTGAGCCTGTCGAGGTCAGTCCGCAGTTACGGCTTGAACAGTCCAATTTGATTTACTTATCCGAAAGCAGTCATCAGGTTGTGCATAACCTGTATAAAAACGGCAAATATTCCGAAACAGTGAAATTTCTGAAAAGTATCAAAGAAAAATTCATACAGGGGGGCTGTATGAAAAACTTTTTTTGAAAAACTTTTTCAACGCGGTGGAGTCATCATTTTGCAAAATTCTAAATATTTTTTTTTTGGAAAGAGGGTGTCCTGCATGGGACGTACAAGAAAACCGATGTCCGAACAACAGGGACATCTCACCAAAGAACAGCAGACAAAGCGTTATACCGAACAGGAACTTGTCAGAACGGACAATCAGTATTTTCTCAAACCTCCCGAATGGCTCACCGATGAAACGGCAGTCAAAGAGTATAAACGTCTTGTCAGGGCTATGAAAAATATGGATATGCTGGGCGATTTGGACGCTAATAACCTTGCAGGATACTGTAATGCTTTTTCAAATTATTGCAAGGCGACATATCAGCTTGAAATTGAAGGGCTTATCATTCATGGTGAAAAAGGGGATTATGAAAATCCGCTGATTGCCGTTCAAATCAAGTATGCCAAAGAAATGCGAGATTTTGCCCGATTATGCGGACTTTCTATTGACAGCCGTTTGAAATTTGCCGCTGTAAAACTTGATGATATTTCCGAAAATATTGATAGTGAGTTCGGCAGTATATGACGATAAAGCAAGAGTTGATTTATTATGCAAAAGGCTGTATCAATGGGAAAATCATAAGCTGTACAAAGCATAAACAGGCTTGTCAGCGATTTCTTGACGACTTGGAAAGGGCGAAATCAAAAGATTGTCCGTTTATCTGGAATGAGAGTGAAGCACAAAAGATTGTCAAATGGTTCAGCTATCTGAAACACTCAAAGGGAGTTTTGGCAGGTCAGCCGATAGAATTGACAACCGTTCAGAAATTTGATTTGTGTCAGATATACGGCTGGCGGAAACGTGGCACGAAATACAGGCGGTTCAATAAAGCCTATATGCAGAAAGCTCGTAAAAATGCGAAATCGCAGGAACAGGCAGGCGTTGCCCTTTATGAAATGGCATACAGCTCCGTTAAAAACGGTGACCAATCCAAAATAGTGTTTCAAGAGGCGGCTTTAATGCTGAGGGGTTCACCGCTTGCATTGAAATTCAAGTGTTCAAAAACCGAAATAAGCCATATCAAAAGCGGTTCTGTCTTTAAGCCGCTGAGCAAGGACGACAGAAAAAATGGTGACGGTTCAAACCCTGCTGTACTGATACTTGATGAATATCATCAGCATACTACATCAGAGTTTTATGACTTAGCGATAGGTTCTAACACCAAAGAGCCGTTATTAATGATAATAACCACTGCCGGAGTAGATTTAAATGTACCTTGCTATACTGATGAATATACCTACTGTTCCGATATTATCAATCCCGATAAGCCCGATATTGTCAATGACGAATACTTTGTTGACATATTTGAAGCCGAACCGAATATACAGCTCACCGATGAAACGTATGATATGCTTGTTGAAATGTCCAATCCGATAAGGGCAAGCTATCCCGAAGGCAGAAAAAAGATACATGACGATTATGTAGTGGCAAGGGCAGTTCCGTCAAAAATGACGATGTTCATGACAAAATGCCTGAATGTCTGGGTACAGGCAAAAGACAACGGCTATATGGATATGTCAAAGTGGAACAGGTGCAAAGTGAAAGACTTGCCGACAGATATAGCGGGTATGCCTGTTTATGTCGGTTTTGATATGTCTGCAAAGATAGATTTGACTTCCGTTTCGTTTATCATTCCATTCAAAGACGGCGATACCGTCAAATACATTCTTTTTTCTCATTCGTTCATACCCAATCGGGAACGCTTGCAGGAAAGGA
>CADCJK010000111.1 GCA_902801715.1 uncultured Ruminococcus sp.
TTTTCGCAACAGTTTTCAATAAAAAAATGCGTGACAAATTGAAAAAGATATAGTATAATAGAGATATTATTTTTATGGAGTGAGAAAAATGGAATTAGAAAGAGCATTTGAAATCATCACGGGCAAGGTGGAAAGGTTATTGCTTGCCAGGGGATATAAAAAGCAGAGTGTAGCACCGTCGGACAAAGAGCTGACGGCATTGTATACAGGAGAAATTGCATACAGCATTGTATATTATTTTGATAAAAAGAGAGTGCTGTTGCGTTCCTGTTCGATGGAGGACGGAGAGCCTGACAATACATGGAAAACGGTAGCGACATGGCTTTTCGATCCCGAAACGGACACGGCAAGAGATGCGGAGAATATTGCAGAGGACTTTGCGGAAACGATAAGAGGACCGAAACAGACAGCCGTACAGAAACAGAAGAAAAATAAAAAAGAGGGTGAAAATACAAGTGACCCGTTGTTTTTCGCCAACAGAATGGTGACATATTTTCCTGAATTAAGAGATGAGATAGCCTATGAAAAGGCACATTACGAGAGTTTCAGGGGAATCACGTTTGCCGATGAAAAAATCATGCCGAAATTCAGGGAGTATGTCAATACTGCCAATAAAAGCGAATTGGAGAGAATGTCAAAATCGCTGTCGGATATGTATGATGCAGGTGACCTTGACGTAAAGGGAATTATTACTTATATCCTGCTGAATTCCATTGAAGATGACAAGAAATTTGAGCAGTTAACGGAGAAATTCACACCTGAATATAAAAAGATAGCCGTTGAATCGAGAAAATTGAGGGGCAAAAAAATAAAGCCCGAAAAGCCCAAGAAAATGAGCAAATTCATGGCGGATACACTGAATGATAACTGAAAAAAAGCATATTTGCAGAGAGAGAAGTTTCTGCAAATATGCTTTGTTTTATGCTGACCTCTTGTGCCGGTACATTAAAAACGACAACTTTGTTCTTCGACCGCTGACCCCTCCGGCATTTCATCACTGATGTGATGAAATGCCACCTCCCCTTTCAGGGGAGGCAAGAGTTACAGCTCCAAGTTTGTTGGTATTTTACACGTTTTTTACAATTCGGATTGACAATGAACTAATTGTAAGCCAAAGAGTCGGCTCGCCTCCCCTGAAAGGGGAGGTGGCAAAAGGTGACAATTTTAATTGTCAACTTTTGACGGAGGGGTCGGGACTTGCGAATATTGTGCATTATTAAAGAACTTTTGAAAGGAAATCTTTCAGACGCTGATTTTTGGGATTGGCGAACAGTTCGGCAGGCGTATTTTCTTCTGCAATAATGCCGTCATTGAAGAACATCACTCTGTCGGCAACTTCTTTGGCAAAGCCCATTTCATGAGTTACGATAACCATTGTCATGCCGCTTTGGGCGAGTTCTTTCATGAGGGAGAGAACTTCACCGACCATTTCGGGATCGAGTGCGGAAGTCGGTTCATCAAAAAGCATGACATCGGGATTCATGGCAAGTGCCCTGACGATTGCAACACGCTGTTTCTGACCGCCTGAAAGACTGTCGGGATAAGCGTCCGCTTTATCGGAAAGTCCGATTCTTTTGAGAAGTTCATCAGCTTTTTTTTCGGCATCTTCTTTTGACATTTTGCCGAGCTTGACGGGGGCAAGCATGATATTTTTCTTTATCGTCATATTAGGGAACAAATTGAACTGCTGAAACACCATACCCATTTTTTCACGCATTTTATTGATATCAACGGATTTGTCTGTAATGTCCGTACCCTCGAATTTGACAGTGCCGCCCGTGGGCTGTTCGAGGAGATTCAGAGAACGGAGAAAAGTGGATTTTCCGCAGCCTGACGGACCTATGATGGCGATAACTTCGCCTTTGGAAACAGTCGTGCTGATATCCTTGAGAACTTCATGTTCACCAAAGGATTTTTTAAGACCGTCCACTTCGATAAGAATTTCATTTTTATCTGATTTCATTATTTTTCAATCTCCTTTCGAGTCTGCCGACACCGTATGACAAGAGCAGTACAATGACAAGATATATCAGAGCGACGGCTACAAGAGGAATAAATGCTTCAAAAGTCTGACTTCTGATAATGTCACCGCCTTTTGTAAGGTCTTGTAAGCCGATATAACCGCTGATAGCCGTTTCTTTGAGCAGGCTGATGAATTCATTGCAGAGAGCAGGGAGCATATTTTTGAACGCCTGCGGCATGATGATATTTGCCATTGTCTGACGGTAATTCAAGCCAAGGCATCTGCCTGCTTCAAACTGACCTTTATCAACGGCATTGATACCCGAACGGATAATTTCAGCAATATAAGCACCCGAATTCAAGCCGAATGCAACGACTGCAACGAGTATCTTATTGACATTGACGGACGCAAATATGACATAATAAATAATCAAAAGCTGTATCATGGCAGGAGTGCCTCTGATGATGGCAAGATACAGTTTGCAGATGAAATTGAGGATTTTTAATTTGCCCTGCTGGTCATG
>CADCJK010000112.1 GCA_902801715.1 uncultured Ruminococcus sp.
TACAAAAATATGTTTAATGAAAGTTATCATCAGTCGGTGCTTTTTGTCGGGCAAGACATTGATCCTGTGGTTGCGAAAATGTGCTATATACAGTTAAGTCTAATGGGCTGTGCAGGATATGTTATTGTCGGAAATTCGCTTACAAAGCCTTTAACGGGTGATGTCCTGATTCCGTGTGATGACGAAAATTTGTGGATAACACCCATGTTTTTCACGGATATATGGACAACACGCTGTTTATTCAAGGCTGTAAATTTTTTTGAGAGGAAAGTTGAAAATGGATAATACATTTGAGATTTACGAAGTATGTCATTATTTCAATAGGTGAGGAGGATTTTGAGTGAATTTTCCTTTTGACATATATGACGTCGCTGAAAAAATCGGTCTTGTGCTGAAACGGCCGCATAATAAATCTGCTGATTATAACTGCCCTTTTTGTGATGGAATAGGCAAGCCGAATTTGAATGTCGAATACAATGCCTATCGCTGCAACAAATGCGGTGCTTACGGCGGTATGCTGGACTTGTTTTGTAAATGCACGAATGTTCCGGACAGAAAAACGGCTTATCATTGCCTTGCTGTCAACAGCAGTGATGATTTTTACATTCAAAAGCGTGAACAGCGTCAGGCAACTGTCAGTTCGATAAAAGAAGTTCCGAAAGCTGATATTGACAGGCTTGATTTTTGCTATCGTTCCATGCTTGCCGAGTTGGAGTTAGATACTCCGCACAAGTGGAATTTGCTTGAAAGAGGGCTGTCTGAAGAAGTTATACAGGAAAATTTATATAAATCCGTTCCTGTGGATACATACAATATTCTTGTGGATAAACTTCTTGAAAAGGACTGTGATTTGATAGGAGTACCCGGATTTTTCACTGATGTAAACGGAGAAGTCAGGGCAAATATCCATAATCACATGAGTGGATTTTTCGTGCCTGTGTTCAACGAAAAAAGGCAGATTCAGGGTATGCAGATACGCCTTGACACGATGGACACCAAAAGAAAATATATGTGGTTTTCGAGTGCGGAAAGAATAAACGGCTGTTCATCGAAAAGTCCTGTGCAGCTAAGCGGTGATGTTTTTGGCAGTAATGCCATTTACATCACCGAAGGTGCATTGAAAGGACAGATTGCACACTTTTTATCGGGCAAGTCGTTTGCTGCAACGGCAGGTGTTAATCAGCAAAAAGAGTTGGAAATACTGTTTCAAAGACTTCAAAGGGAAAGTCAGTGCAAGATTATAGTTGATGTGTTTGACATGGACGATGACACAAATGAACACGTCAGACGAGGACATCAAAATTTAGCATGGCTTGCCGATAAATATGGCTTTATCCCGAAAAGAATTGTCTGGAACAGGCAGTACAAAGGAATAGATGATTATTTGTTATCAAAGAAAAATAATGGAGGTATTTGAAAATGACGGTAAATGAATTGATTTTCAATTTCAGAATAAACGTGGAAAGTGGCGGTGTTTTCATCATTGAAAAAGGCACGGGCAGTTTTATCAAAGTTACAAAGGCTATGCTTGATAAAATCGGTGACAGAGAAATCCAAAGCCATAATATTTTTGACAGCAAAGTTATGATAAATATAGGAATGAATGTCGAAGAACTGAAAACTTTGGATGTTGGCGAAATCAAAATCGGAACGACACTGGAACTGATTGAAATGCAGGGCGAAAAGCAAATGCCGAAAGGCTTGCGTGGAGTTGTAACGCATATTGATGATGCCGCACAAATTCATGTGAGATGGCAGAACGGCAGTTCTCTTGCGATTATTCCCGAAGTTGATAAGTTTATGGTTGTGCAAAATTAAGCAGAAAGGAATTTGAAAATGAACACCCAACAGATAAAAAGTCTGATTGCAGACGAAAAGACAAAAATCGGTGAGGAGGAGCTTTTCAGCTCTCCTTCATACCGAAATTATCTGCAAAATATTGCCGATAATGTTTCGGGAAAATACGGCAGAGGGGCATTTGTCCAAACGGAATATACCCCCGATATTGACGATACAGCCAGCACGGACAATTTCACGATAAAAATAAATACCGCCAATATCCTTGCAAGATCGTTCAGGAAAATGTCGCATAAGAATCTGTCAAATATAGGACTTATCGGGCATGAGTGCGGGCATATCCTGTTTACAGATTTTAGTGTTGCCAAGAGATTTCAGCAGGCTATTTTGAATGGGAAATTTTACCCGAAAAAGCCTGCCGCAAAGGATTTCAGCAGTAAAACGTATAAAAATAATCTTGCCGAAATTCTGAAAGTGTTTGATGAACAAAATTCTGTAAAGCTGAAAATACTTTCAAAAATAGCCTTGTATCTGTCAAATGTTGTTGAGGACGGCTATATTGAGAGGCTGATGAAAGCAAAGTTTCCGGGCAGTATTTCGATAGGCATACAGCTTAACAATATCA
>CADCJK010000113.1 GCA_902801715.1 uncultured Ruminococcus sp.
CTGAATGAAGTTACCAAGACGTTCAGAGAAGAAGTCTATCAAGGCAATATTATTTTCATGAATAATCCGCTGTTGAATTTCGCTATGGGAAATGCCGTTGTCAAGACTTCAGGCGGACTTATCAAGATAGACAAGGACGCTAACAAAAAGCGTATCGATCCCGTTGACGCTTGTTTGTGTGCATTCAAGTTAGCTATGTATCACGAATTTGATACAAGCAATTATTCTGATGACTGGTTATATGAGGAATGAGGTGACATTATGGATTTGTCTGAAATCATGACATTCAGTATGTATGCAATAGGAGGATACTATGAGTAAGAAAAACAAATCCCTGAAACTCCCGAATATCAGAGATGAAACAAGAACGCTGTCGGAACTGAACAGCCTTTTCGATAATTCGGATATACTTTCGGCTGTCGGTGCGGATAATCTGACAGCGGCAACATACTATGCCTGTATGCTTATCCGCTGTAATGCCCTTGCAAAGATACCGTTTAAGATATACCGTTCAGACGGTGACGGGGCTGAACCTCTGCAAAGTCACTATTTGCGGAACTTGATTAAATTCAGACCAAATCCCTTTATGTCTGCACATGACTTTTTCTGGGCAACGGAATTTCAGCGTCTTGAATACGGCAATGCCTTTTGGGTATATGACTTTGAAAAGGGAAAAATCAAGGCATTGTATTTATTGCAGTCGTCAAGAGTACGCATTGTAATAGATGATGACAGCCTTTTCGGAAAGGAAAATGCCGTCTATTACGAGTACACCGACACCAAAAAAGGAAAAATTTATTATCCTGCCGATAAGATACTTCATTTCAAGAGTTTTGCCAAAACAGGCATTGTCGGCACTCCCATGAAATACTATCTGCTTGATGTCATTTCGCAGGAAAAGTATGCACAAAATGTCGTTAAAGAGAGATATAAAAAGGGTTTGCAGGATCCTATCATTGTCACCTATACGGGCGACTTGAATTCCGATAAGAAGTCCAAAATTCAAAAGAAATTTGAAAGCATGGGCGGTGTGCAGAATGCAGGAAAAGTCATTCCTATTCCGTCCGATTTCGACATCAAGACCTTGCAGACAAATCTTGTTTCCAATCAGTTCTTTGAATTGAACGGCTTGACGACAAGACATATTGCCAATGCCTTTGGAGTAAAGAGTTTTCAGTTGAATGACATGGAGAAATCAACGTATTCCAATATCACGGAACAGAACAAGGCTTTTTATTCCGATACAGTTCAGAATGTTCTGACCTGCTATGAACAGGAAATGTCTTATAAACTTCTCACGACAGAGGAAAGAAATGACGGTATGTTCATAGAGGGGAATGCCGATGTGATGTTAAGGACTGACTTGTTAAGTCGTATGCAGGCATATACAACGGCAGTGGGCGGCGGTATCATGCAGATAGCCGAGGCAAGACGAAGGGAAAATCTGAAATTCATCAAAGGCACTGACCGTCTGTTAATGCAGAACGGGGCGGCGATATGGATTGACGATTTAGGCAAGCAATATAAAATGGTGGAGGTGAAACAAGATGAATGAATACAAATTCACGGACAGAAATAAAAAGCAATGCGGTTATATGCGTATTGTTGATGAAGCCGATACAGACAGTGCAGAGTTATATTTTTACGGCGATATATGCGGTTCTCAATGGGAAACTTATCTCGAGGATAAAGCCCCTCAAGATGTAGCCGATTTTCTGCACTCCCTTGACGGTAAGAAAAAAGTTGATGTGTATATCAACAGCGGCGGCGGAGATGTATTCGGCGGAATGGCAATATATAATATCCTGTCGAGATACGAGGGCGAAACCGTTGCACACATTGACGGCATAGCGGCAAGTATTGCAGGGATAATTCCTTTTTCGTGTGATAAGGTTGTTGCAAAATCGTCTGCACAAATCATGCTGCATAAGCCTTGGGCGTTATGTATGGGAAATGCCGATGACATGAAGAAGTGCATTGAAGCCCTGAACACTTGCGAAAAGTCCATTATTGATATCTACACGGCACACGCTGTTAATGGCACGACTCCCGAAAAGATAAAATCCATGATAGACCGTGAAACATGGCTGACTTGCGGTGAAGCTCAACAGTATTTCAATATTGAGATTGAGCAGGGCGAACCTGTACAGGCAAGTATCAGCAATATGTACGACAGGTATAAGCATAAGCCCGATACCGTCAAAAATGACACGGCTAAACAGAAATTACAGCTTGAATTGGATATGTTCAGGCTCAAAAATAATATAAAGTGAGGTAAACTACTATGACCAAAGTTGAAGAAATGCAGAATAAACTTTCCAATCTTCTGACAAAAATGCAGGATTGCCTTGATAATGATAAACTTGATGATGCCGCTGCCGTCAGGAATGAAATTCAGGATTTGCAGAATAA
>CADCJK010000114.1 GCA_902801715.1 uncultured Ruminococcus sp.
CCGCTGCAAAAAATCCTATTACTCCGCCTATTATCATTCCGCCGATGAAGTCCATCATATAGCACCTCTTTTCAAAAAAATCAATTATGAATTCAAAATGCTTTCCGCAATTTTGCCCTTTTCAATGCCTGACTGCAAACGGGTTTTGTCGTTATCGACAAGGACCTTTGTACCGCACATTTCAAGTATGCGTTCATAGATTCTCTTGCGTTCAATGGTATCGGCACATTTCATCTCGAGCGGATCCAGATTGGTTGTAACTATCAGCAGTTTCTTTGAAAGATAGATTTCATCAATGATATTGAAAGCTGTCTGAGTTGTATTTTCCGTTCCGATATCGTCAAGAACAATGCAGCGGAAGTCATCAAGGGATATCTCATTGCCTTTACTTGTCAGGGCTTTCACACGATTTTGCACCAGATTGGAAAGCGTTGTCACCAGAACAGGCACTTCACGCTGTATGAGAGCATTTGCGATACAGCAGGCATAAAAAGTTTTTCCCTTGTCGGTATCACCGTAAAACATAATGCCGTTATTCATTTCACGCATTTCCGGGAAGTGTCTGACATAGTTGCAGCATAACTTTGTGATATCCGTATTACGCTGATCGTCTTTTGAAAAGGTGCATTCCTTGTATTTCGGATATGCCAAACCATGTTGTGTGAGATACTTGACTTTTCTCCGATGTTCCTGTTCGGCAAGGGCAAGACGCTGTTTTTCTTCTTCGTCACGCTGACATTTGCACTGCAAGGTAACTATCAGCTTTTTATTTTCGGCAAATGGTATCTCTTTTACAGCCTGTTTCGGCTCATTGCATACACCGCAGTAAAGCAGTTCATCTTTGAAGTAATCGCCCTCGTTTTTAATGAGTTCGGCACGTTTACTTAATTCTTCCAGAAAATTCATAACATTCATTCCAATCACCATTCCGCATAATAATTTTTGCCTGTCGAAACATTGTTTTTTCTGTACTTGCCTGCTTTTTCATCATCGTCAAGCCATTTTGCAATATACCAACTTTTCATTTCATTGACGTGTTTTTGGATTTCAGGCTTGGAAGTAAGTACAGTTATCATTCTTTTAAAACATTCATCAATGTTCATGTTGGGATAGGTGTGTGTCAGTTCGGTGTAGTATTCCTCGTCAACCGTAAAAACTCCGTTTCGGCAGGGGATTTGGAATTTGCCACACACTTTACTTTCCTTTCCTTTACTTTCTTTTACTTTACTTTCCTTTAGGGATTTTTCCACGGGTTTATTGTCGTTTTCCTCGGGTAAACTATCGTTTTTCTCGGGTAAAATGCCGAAAGGCTGCACTTTAATAGGGGATTCGGTTTCTTCTTTTTTTAAAAGCCAAATCCTCTCGTCTACGATGACATCACGGGCAAAAATTCCCTTCTCTTTTTTGATGGAGGCTTTCTTTGCCGCCTGATATCTTCGCTGCACTGATTTCGCAGTTATGACCTTGACCGATTCAACAAGTATGCATTCAAGCAGTGACCGATTGAACAAGTAGTTCAATATCTGCATTGTTTTTCCCTCGGAAAAATGGAAGTAGTCCGACATTACCAATACGAAATCTTCATCACACTCGACATAATAGCCTTTGTCGTGATAGATTTCACACAGTATATACAAATATACTGCTATCCCGTCAGCACCGTATTTTGCTTTCAGGATTTTTATTTTCGTATCCGTGAAAAAATCCGCATCTAAAGGAAAGTAGTCAAGATTTTCTTTACGAGGTCTTGCCATTACTTTCACTCCTTGAAGTCAGTGACCGACAAGGGCAGTATGTACTGATACAGTGACCGTCCCTGCAAGTTTGACCGCATTTTGATTTCTTCACCAATGCCCCGAAAAGCCGTTAAATTCAACCTTTCGGGGTATAAAATGAAATATGTTATTTACTGTTTTTTTTCATCGAATTCACGGATAATTCTCGTTGCCACCGCAAGTCCCATTTTATAGCCTTCCTCATAATCATCGTCATCATTTGCCGATGTATATTCAGCAGCTATCAGAGCAACAATTTTTTCCTTTTCTGATTCAGTCATTATTTTCACCCCCATCAATTTTTCAGTTTACGGACAATATCATAAACAGCAGCAATGCCGCTGTCGCCGTCAATGTTTACACGGTCGGTTCTGCCGTTCTCGTAACAAATAACCGCCCATTCATCTATCTTGCGGATACTGACAATATCACTGCACTGACGTGTTAATTTCAGCGTTTCCGCAAGTTTT
>CADCJK010000115.1:0-1178 GCA_902801715.1 uncultured Ruminococcus sp.
CCGTATATGGCAAGTCCCTCTATCACAACCTGTTTGGTTTTCTTATCGACCTTTATTTTAACATCAATCGGGTTGGGTTCCTGATTTGGTTTTTGGTAGACATTCATCGTAAGAATTGCCTGATAATATGCTATCTCGCTGTCGTATGTAGTTTCTGTACCGTCTGCCGTCATGCCCACAAAGGTGACAGTACCATTTCCAAAGAGTGCCGTATCAAGAATTGTGACAATCGGGTTACAAATATCGCTGTTCATCTCACCTGTCTTGACAGTGAAAAGTGACTTTTCGGGAATCCACTTTGTTTTACGTTTGAGCGTGAAAGTATAATTATTGATATTGGCAAACTCTTTTGCGTTAAGGGGATTTTGTTTTTTCTCCTGATTGTTCTCTTTAAAGAGTTCCCAATTCTTGTCAATGGTGATAACGCTCTTGAAGTTTTCTTCGCTGGGGCAATAGTCATTCGTTACATCAACACGCTTATAGATAGGTGCTTCTTCCTCTGAAGATGAAGAATGATTCAATGACTGATTGACAGCCTTGATTCTTTCACCGTTGCTATCTGTTTTAACAACATTATTACTTGAATCAAGAATTTTGAACTGTATGTTTTCGGGCGGGTTCTCTCTTGGCAATGCTTTTTCGATTTTGACTGTCACTTTGCCGTCTTTTTCCTCTTGAGTTGGAGTCAATATCGTACCGTCAATTTCTACTTGGTAAGTGCCTGACAGGAGATTCTCGACCTGCACTTTAATCGTACCGCCTGAAGTTTCACTGATATCCACTGCATCACTTCTGGGTACAGTGATAACACCGCTGTCATCAGCCTTGAAGCTGTCCTCATCGGATTCCGTGATGGTACAGGTAAAGCCCATGCCTGCCAGTTTCATATCATCTGTCAGAACCATTTCATTGTTATCATAGCTATATGTCATAACCTGCGGTTCGGATATGTTTTTGTCTTTGTCAACAGTGTACTTTTTACGGAAAGACACTCTGCCCTTACCGTCGGCATCAAGCAATTCTTCCGTAACGTAGTAGAAAAATTCATCACCTGTCGGGGAATACTGATACAGTATATCCTTGTCGGTATTACCGAATGTATAGCTTACAGGGTCGCTGTTTGATGCACGGATATCCTGCGTAAAGATATTATAATCTATCAGTGCATATTCATACAT
>CADCJK010000115.1:1206-4867 GCA_902801715.1 uncultured Ruminococcus sp.
TAAACCGAACTGTCGGGAATCTTTCGACAGCTTCCATATTTCTCCAGTTTTTCGTAACTTTTACTCGTACTCTGCCGCCGCCGTCATAGGTATTGATAATTGTGTCATTATCTATACGATAGGTATAACCGTTGATGGCTCTTTCTTTCAGGCTGTATTTGATGAGTGCACCTTCATCATCATACTTTTCAAGACGCAAAGAACCCTGCTTACCGTCAAATCCCTCAAAATTATCATCAAACTGCACATAATCCGTACCGTTCTGATACTTTATCTCACCATTTTCTGTCTCGATGATTCTCTGCTTTTTGAAATAATAAGTCTGTTCACCGGGTTTGACTTCGGGGGTATAGGATATCTGGAGAATGTTCATCAATTTACCGAGAGCATACTTTTCATCATCGGAATCACTCTTATCACCGATAATGGCATAACCGCCCTCGTCAAAACCTCTGTTCTTTGCATACTGTACCTTTTCAGTGTTATAATCTCCTGCCTCTGCTTCGGTCTTGAGATTGGCATAAAGGAATACATCTGCTATCGGATAGTTCTGTGATTCAAATTTCGGGTCGATACTCTGCCAGAGTTTATTGACAGGGATATCAACCTCACCTACCAATTTATTTGTGATAGTACCGTTATCATAAGCACGGGCGTTTTCTTCGGTTGCATTTTGATTTCCAATACCCGGATAATACTCATAAAGTTTGTGGTCGGTGCTGCCATCGAACTGATAGAAGTCGGGGATATCACGCCACATATCATCAATCAGTTCCCATTGACCGTTGAAATCTGCATAAGTACTGTCATCTTCATTTGTCAGCTTACGCTGGAGTTTGAATGCAAAATAATTTTGATCGGTCGGGGTGACGGTTACTGTCACACGTCCGTATTTATCAGTATTGCTTGTTGAAGACGTAACACCATTTTCTGAAAAAACACCGTTCCTGCGGCGGACTGCACGATATGTATATGAATGGTTATTTTTATCCGTTGGTTCCAATCCGCTGATAGTCAATTGAAAATGCGGTGTGCTGCTGACAGCCGCACGGGATACGGAAAATACACCGCCGTTGGAAGTATATCTGACCTGCGGAACGGCATTACCGAACGCCGTGAGATAAGCTGTATTATACTCATACTGCGGTTCGGCAACGTGTATTTTTTGCTGCAAACGGAAAACGAAATCCTTATCTGTCGGAAGATTTGAAGCACTTATCGTCAAATCGGGTTCTTCATCTTCAGAATCAGGCACACTTGAGAAAGTCACTTTATATCCTGCTGCCGCTGACTGTTCAGGAGTCAGACTGGAATCTCCCAAGACAGTACCGTTTTTATCTACTGCCCTGAAATCATAATGTTTATCCGGACCGTCATAGTAATGGTCGCCCGAATGAATGTGACTGATTTTCAGCGAAATACTGCCGTTGCCACAAATCATAATGTTTATCCGGACCGTCATAGTAATGGTCGCCCGAATGAATGTGACTGATTTTCAGCGAAATACTGCCGTTGCCACGGGCAATATCTTCTGCGGGAATCGTGAACACGCTGTCATTGGAAGTATACTTTTTATTTTCGTTAGATGTATTGACTGCCGTTATATGTTCGGAGTTGTTATAGTATGTTTCATAGTCATTGGGTTTGAGGGGTTCTGAAAGTTCCTTGACATAATACTCATAACGATAGCCCTCCTCATCATACTTGGGCAAATTCTGATAGGTATATGACCAGTGGTTGGTTGAGTCGGTACCTGCTTTTCTTCTCCAGAGGTAGTCCTTGGCAAATTTTGTATCCTCACTGTTGCCGTGTGACCTGTGCTGCCACAACTGGATATACAGGTCTGTACGGGTATTGAGGGCATTACTGTCATCAAGCCATATCTTATTGACTGTAAAATCTCTTGTACCGCTGAAACTGTTGGTAATGACCAGCGGCATAAGGTCATCACTGTTGGAATCGGGATTCAGGATATAATCTTTTTCTTCGATATCCGCATAGAGCGTATCATTATCAAGCGTACATTTTCCTGTACGGTCAAAGGGAATACCGTTGATTCCCACTTCTCTGACCGTATAGGTAATTACCTGACCTGTAGGCGTATATTTCGGAAGTCCTGTCAGATAATAGTCATTCACACCGTCAATCAGGTCAATATCAAATGTGTTTTTGTCACCGTTTTGTATGATATGCTTTTCACCCGTACCGTCATGGTAATCCGCTTCGATTTCGAGCGAAACTTTTTTCATTTCCGAAAGTCTTGTGCCGACATTCCAGTCAAAGTGAATGCGGTAATTGACAATACCGATACGGGTATTCTGGAAAGTCAAATCGGAAAGCCTTCCGCCTGCTATGGCGGTGTCGCAGGGTATTTCCTGTACGGCATAGTAACGGTCATATCTGCCATTAGCGTCAGTGCCGTTTTTGTAAACTGCCTTATAGATACCTGCAAGCCATTGATATTTTGTCGGTTCTTTCTGCTCCCCTGCCATTGTTTCATAGCCATAGTCTATCTTTGTCATATCTATCACATTTTTCTGCATGACATCAGTAACAGGAATCGTATAAACGTCATTTGCGAGAGAATATGTCTTTGTAACATTGTCAGCCGTCTTATCATTCGTCAGAGTGCCCGAAAAATAATCAGTAGTTTTGTCCTCGGTACGCTGAATCTTAAAGACAAAATCTTGATTTTCTTTTTTACTGTCTGCCGTAACAACGATTTTGTGCTTTTTTTGATCTTCGGGTACTGTGGCTGCTGTAGTTTCGTATGCAGATACACTTGCTCCCTCTATTTCATTTCCTGCGGAATCCACTACTTTGTAGGAATATTGGGAAGCCGAACCGTCCAATACATCGGAAGTCGCATAAAAATGTTTGCTGTACTGTGCAGGGAGCATTTTGAGCCATGCATCGCTTGCAGGCTTGATGGCATTCATCCAATCCATAGCATTGTCATCACTGCCGGTAATATCATGACGCAGTTCAAATGTATTTTCTCCATTCTTATCAGACATAATATGCTCTGCAAAGTCACGCAGGTCATAACCGTATGAATCGGCTGATGTCCTCGGGTGATAGCTGTAGCCTATTCTTACTTGTACACGTGCTGTCCAGACATCTTCTTCTGTCATGTAGTGATTGGTATTGAGCAGATGAGGCGATGTATCATCAGCCACATCAGCCAGCAAATCGCTGAGGAGATTCAATTTTGCTGAATCTCCCTCATTCATGCCCGAATAATAGCTGTTACTCGACAGCGGCATCTTGAAATCTCCGCTATTGTTATTGTAAGGTGCATAATAATAGCCGCTTGAAGAAGTCGGAACGGTATGAGAATTAGTATTGTTTGTCAAAACCGTTGTACCGTCAGAATTTACTAACTGATAGTCATAAGCCGAATCCAGATTCTCAAATTTGAAAGAATATTTTCCGTCAACCCAGTCAATGGTATATATATCATGGTCGGGAGAATATGTTTTTTGGGGAAGATATCTCTCAACAGAAACATTCGGAACATTTTCCGTCACCGATGCATTATTCGTGTCAGTGTAAGAGCGTTTCAGCGTGAATGTAAAATTTTCACTGTTATTATTCTTCAAAACAGCCGTAACGATAATATCCTTTGTCGAATCTGTAACATTGATATATGACAAATTTA
>CADCJK010000116.1 GCA_902801715.1 uncultured Ruminococcus sp.
AAACAGCTTGTTGAAACACTTTCCAAAAGAGCAGAGGCAATACATAACAGAGCCGTTGATCCGTCTGTCGATAATATGCTGAAAATAACAACTGACGGCAGAAAAATCGGTCTTGACCAGCGTTTGATAAATCCCGACTTACCCGATGAATCGGGTACAAAGGTGAATGTTTGCGTGGATAACGTTTTCAATATATGGAATGATACGGCTGATATTCGTGGAACACAGTTGATTTTCTGCGATTATTCCACACCGAAAAATGACGGTAAATTCAATGTTTACAGCGATATTAAAGCCAAACTCACCGAAAAGGGCATACCCGAAAATCAGATAGCGTTTATACATGATGCGACAAATGAAGTCAAGCGTGAAGAACTGTTTGCAAAAGTCAGGAGTGGAGAAATCCGTGTACTTATCGGTTCAACTTCAAAAATGGGTGCAGGAACGAATGTGCAGGACAGACTTGTTGCAAGTCACGATTTGGACGCACCCTATCGTCCTGCCGATATGGAACAGCGTAGAGGTCGAATGGTCAGACAGGGCAATAAAAACAGTAAAGTTCATCTATACCGTTACTGTACAAAAGATACATTTGACGCATACCTTTTCCAAATGCTTGAACGAAAGCAGAGTTTTATTTCACAGGTAATGACAAATAAATCTCCGCAAAGACGTTGTGACGATATAGATGAAGCAACGCTTTCTTATGCGGAAGTCAAGGCATTGTGTGTCGGCGATCCCCGAATTAAAGAAAAAATGGAACTTGACAACGAACTCGGCAGACTTACCCTTGAAAGAAGTTCTTATCAGCAGGAACAGTACAGACTTGAAGATATTTCGGAGGACATTCAAAGGAAAATCGGTATTTTGGAAGTGAATATCCCGAAAAATCAGAGTGATTTTCTGTATATTCAAAAGCACCCGATAAAGCTTGACCAAGACGGCAAAAAGATATTTGAGGGCATTACACTTCACGGCACAACTTATACTGATAAAAAAGAGGCTGCCGAAAAATTCAGAGATACCTATATCATGGCTATCCGTCAGGGCGGCGGTCACAGAGATTTTGTTCCTGTCGGTGAATATCGTGGTTTTAAAATCGGTGTCATGTTTGACAGCTTTTCACAGACGTATAAGGCAACGCTTTCAAGAGAGGGTACCTATTATCTTGATTTGGGTACAGATAATTTTCTCCGTATGGATAATGTTCTTGACAAATTGGAAGGTGTATGTACAGACCGCATTGACAGGCTTGCCGAACATAAAAGGGAATTGAAAGAAGTAAAAGAACAGATTGGAAAGCCGTTTGCAAAAGAAACGGAATATCAGACAAAGAAAGCTCGTCTTGCCGTTCTCAATGCTGCATTGGATGTGGACGGCAAAAAGAATGAACAGGGCGGAATTTCACAGGACGATACACCGCCTGTACAGAACGGCAATTTGAAACGATAATTCATCAGACAAGTGGGACTTTAAGTCCCGCTTGTGCTTTTGGGAGGTAATGTGAATGGAAATACAAAAGAAAAAATATATCAGTCCGAGTATCAATGCAGGCTATTTCAGAGAGTGCATTTTTGGCCATCTGAAAGAGGCTCATCAAATTCCTCAAAGTGAAGTCAGCTTTTGGAAATTCATTGATACCGTCAAATTTGAAAACGGCATGATTTCAAGAGAATGCAGGCTTTTCAGAGAACTTAAAGAGTTTGCCGACAAACACCCTATCAATAAATCATCTCTTTTGTGGCAGCGTTACTTTGAAAATGCCGATGCCGATTTTATCAGGGATATTCTGCTTTATCTGAAAGAGGAAAAGGAAAAGCGAAAAGAAAAAAGAGATGAAAGAAAAAGTAATCTCTATTCCGCCATAACGGACAGATTCAACGGATTTTCCCGTCAGTATAAATACAAGCTGAAATTGAGAGGTGCGTCCGATGAACTGCTTGAGGAATATGAAAAACAGCAGAATGAATTGCAAACAAGATTTAAGGAAAGAGTAAATCTGTATCAGGAATGCGACAGCTTTTTTGATGATGATTTCTATAACTTTTTCTTTGATATGGAAACAGAAGTCAAAAGAGTAGCAGATGAAATGTTTAAGTGTCTGGCTGTGGAGGTTGCTGTATGACTCTTGATGAAAAAGAACAGATTAAACAGCAGAATACCGAAACCGTCAATGAAAAAAGTCCGACGGTTTCTTCTCTCGAAGCTGAACAGCTTTTTGAAACATTCA
>CADCJK010000117.1 GCA_902801715.1 uncultured Ruminococcus sp.
CGTTATCCTATAGGTGAAATTATTATGTGTCCCGTACTCGTGCAGGGCGAAAATGCCGCTGTCGATTTAACGAATGCCGTTAAAAAATTCAATGCTCTCCAATGTGCAGACGTTATTATCATTGGCAGGGGCGGCGGCTCTGTTGAAGATTTATGGGCATTCAATGATGAATCTCTCGCAAGGGCTATCTATGAATGTGAAATTCCGATAGTATCGGCTGTCGGACATGAAACGGATTTCACAATATGCGATTTTGCGGCAGATGTCAGGGCTTCCACGCCATCTGCGGCGGCTGAACTGGTATCTTCCGTGACAAATGAAAATATGCTTTCGGATATACACAATTTCATGAATGATATTTATTACTCCATGCAAAGACGCATACACAATGAATATCAGCGTTATGAACGTGCCGCAAATGCAAGGGCTTTCAAAAATCCCCATGACATCATAAAAAACAGACAAATGAAACTTGACGTGCTTCATGAAAAACTCAAAGGCAGTTATTCCAAAAAGCTGTCTGCGGAAAAAGAAAGGTTTGCCGAACTTGCGGCTAAACTCGATACATTAAGCCCCCTGAAAATACTTTCAAGAGGCTATTCCGTCACCAAAAAAGACGGACATATCATTAACAGCGTTTTACAGGTAAATCCAAATGATAAAATTGAAGTCGTGCTGTCGGACGGCAGTATGGAATGTACTGTAACAGGAGGACATCAAAATGAAATATGAAGAAACCATTCAGCAGTTGGAAGAAACCGTTAAACAGTTGGAAAGCGGCAAACTCTCTCTTGAGGAGTCTATCGAGATGTTTGAAAAAGGAACAAAATTAGCAAAAGAATGTTATGAAACTTTAAAAAATGCCGAACAGAAAATTACTTTGATTTCGGAACTGGAGGAATAAAAATGGATATGCAGAACTTTGAAAAGGAATTGTTATCCTGTCTTCCCGAAAAAGACGATAAAATCAAGACTGTCATTTCTTCTATGGAATACAGCCTTTCGGCAGGCGGTAAAAGAATCAGACCATTTCTTGTACTTGAATTTGCGAAACTCTGCGGCGGTTCGGAAGAAAATGCCATGCCGTTTGCGTGTGCCGTTGAAATGATTCACACATATTCACTGATACATGATGACCTGCCCTGCATGGATAATGATGACTTAAGACGTGGAAAGCTTACCAATCACAAAGTTTTCGGTGAAGCTGCTGCACTTCTGGGCGGTGACGGTCTTTTAACGCTTGCCTTTGAAACCGCACTTTCCGAAAAAGCCGTTTCCCTCAACGGCTATGAAAAATGTGCCAAAGCCGCTCTGACTCTTGCACAATATGCAGGGGCTGTCGGCATGATTGGCGGTCAGATTATCGACCTTGAAAGTGAAAATAAACAAGTCCCTCTCGAAACGCTGCAAATCATGGACGAGAAAAAAACAGGTGCATTGATAGCTGCCGCCTGCGTCATGGGCTGTATATCGGCAGGGGCAAGCGACGAACAGATTCAGGCTGCCAAAGATTATGCCATGAATATCGGCATTACTTTTCAAATCGTTGATGATATGCTTGATATCACATCTGATACTGCCACTTTGGGAAAAACTGTCGGAAGTGATATTGAAAATAATAAATCCACTTATGTATCTCTTTTAGGGCTTGATGAATGTCAGAAAATCAGCAGTGAACTGACCGAAAAAGCCGTTGAATGTCTTGATAACTTTGACGGTGATACGACTGAACTCAAAAATTTTGCCTACTATCTCCGTGACAGAAAAAAATAATTGCATAAATTCAGAATATATAGTATAATGATTCAAAACTATGTTTTGGAGCGGCTTAAAAATGTCAGACAATAAAATTTTAGATAATATCCATTCTCCATCGGATATCAAAAATCTTTCGGAGGACGAACTTTATGAACTTGCAGAGGAATTGAGAACCGTTATTATAGAAACCGTTTCCGAAAACGGCGGTCATCTGGCTTCCAATTTAGGTGTCGTTGAACTCACGCTTGCCATTCATAAAGTTTTCGATATGCCCGATGATAAAATCGTCTGGGACGTCGGACATCAGTGCTATGCACACAAAATCATTACAGGACGTAAAGATGAAATCCACACGATTCGCAAGGAAAACGGTCTTGCAGGATTCCCCAAAAGAAGTGAAAGTCCTTATGACAATTTCGATACAGGTCATAGCAGTACTTCCATTTCAGCGGCTTTCGGCGGCAGATACAAGAAAAATTTCATTGTCATTCTCAATGACAATAAAATGTCGATATCCAAAAATGTCGGTTCTATGGCAAAGTATCTGACGAAAACAAGAATAAAGCCATCTTATCTTGACGCTAAATCAAGGGTACAGGATTTTCTTGAAAAAATCCCCGTTATCGGAAATTCCCTTGCCAACGGTCTCAGAAAAATCAAAGATTGGGTGAGAGATGAATTTTTCGGTCATAGAAACAATATTTTTGAACAGATGGGCTTCACCTATTACGGCACTTTTGACGGACATAATATTCCTCAGCTGGTGACGGCTCTCAAAGCTGCCAAAAGAAAAAAAGGTCCTGTATTGGTGCACGTCTGTACGAAAAAAGGCAAGGGCTATGAATTTGCCGAAAAAAATCCTACAGGCTTTCACGGTGTTTCCGCATTTGATATTGATACAGGCGAGCCGAAAAGTTCTGCCAAAGGCTATTCCTATATTTTCGGAAAGTATCTTTGCAGTCTTGCCGAAAATGATAAAAAAATTTGTGCCATTACAGCCGCCATGTCATCGGGAACAGGTTTAACGGAATTCTCCAAAAAATACAAGGACAGATTCTTTGATGTCGGTATTGCAGAGGAACACGCCGTTACATTTGCAGGCGGTCTTGCTTCATGTGATATTATCCCGATTTTTGCGGTATATTCCACTTTTTTGCAGAGAGCCTATGACCAGATT
>CADCJK010000118.1 GCA_902801715.1 uncultured Ruminococcus sp.
GAGTGTCATACAAACGATGGTAGCTTTGGCAAAATCGGATACGATGAAACAGGAACTTTCTCAATATGGGTATATTTGTCCATATTTTGAGTAGCAGAGAACATAGCTTATGGTTATGCAACGCCTCAACAGGTCGTAAACGGCTGGATGAATTCCGAAGGACATAGGAAGAATATCCTGTCACCCTCTTTCACCGGAATCGGTGTGGGATGTTATGAAAGCGATGGCGTACTGTACTGGTCGCAGTTCTTCATTGGCTGAGTATTTTTCTCCATAGATAAAAACCTCTGTTCGGATTTGCTTCCGTACAGAGGTTTTTATCATTGTGTGTCTTTTTTTTGAATACCATTTTTTCTGTTTTTGGCAGTGCGTATAAAGACAAATATCCAATCATTTTCGATTTACCTTTTGTGTATCTTATTTCTGATATGTTCCAGCCTGTTCAGTGCCTCATACAGAGTTTCATCTTTTTTGGCAAAATGCAGGCGTATCAAGTGATTGACATTTTCTCTGAAAAAGCTCGAACCGGGTACTGCTCCCACTCCGACATCTCTTGCAAGAACTTCACAAAATTCCAAATCGCTTTCATAACCGAATTCAGAAATGTCAAGCAATACATAATATGCTCCCTGCGGTATCGTATGGGAAATCCCTATGTCATCAAGACCTTTCAGAAACAAGTTTTTTTTCTTCGTATATTTTGCCTGCAAATCTTTATAATATTCATCACCGAATTTCAAGCCTGTCACGGCAGCCTCCTGTAATGGTGCAGCCGCTCCCACCGTCAGAAAATCATGCACTTTCTTTGCCACTTCAATAATATTTTTCGGGGCTATGATATAGCCCAATCTCCAGCCTGTTATGGAATATGTTTTTGAAAGTGATGAACATGAAATCGTTCTTTCCCACATTTTCGGAAGTGATGCAAAATACGTATGCTGATACGGTTCATATACGATATGTTCATAAACTTCATCTGTAATCACAAACGTATCATATTTTTCTGCAAGGTCGGCAATTATTTTCAGCTCATCATATGTAAATACCTTTCCGCAAGGGTTTGACGGATTGCATAATATCAATGCTTTCGGGTACTGCTTAAAAGCATTCTCCAATTCATCGGCATTGAAATTGAATTCGGGCGGATATAACGGTACATATATCGGCTCTGCTCCCGATAAAATCGTATCTGCACCGTAGTTCTCATAAAATGGCGAAAATACGATTACTTTATCCCCCGGATTTGTGACCGTCATCATGGCAGCCATCATTGCCTCTGTACTGCCGCACGTTACAACGATTTCACCATTGGCATCAATTTTTCTGCCCATTAATCTTGACTGCTTTTCCGCAAGGGCTTCACGGAAATTCTGTGCTCCCCACGTTATCGAATATTGATGAAAGTCCTCTTTTGAAACTTCCGCAAGCCTGTCTAAAAGTTCACGGGGCGGCTCAAAATCAGGAAATCCCTGTGATAAATTGACCGCTCCATACTGATTGGAAATTCTTGTCATACGTCTTATGACCGAATCCGTAAAATTTTCCGTTCTTTTGGAAAGTGAAGGCATTATTTTATCCCCTTTCAAAACTCAAATCGGAAAGCAGATTTTTTGATATTCCGCTTTCCGACTTTTTATTATATTGCAATCAAATATTATAGTCAAGATTTCTTTCATCAATCACTCTCTTTGATTTATGCTCGGAACGGGTATTCAACTCTCCGTCAGGGTGAACGACCACTCTTGCAGGCTTTACACCGATACGGGCTTTGAGGGCTGCTGATACCTCTGCCGCCACTTCATCATCTGACTTCGTATTATCAGCGGATTTTTCTATCTCCACTGCATATTTATTCGTGAAATCCTTTTCAAAGATACGAATCAGATATTCACCTGTAATGCCTTTCTGCTCACGGACAACCGCCTCTATATCACTCGGAAATACATTGACTGCCGAAACAATAAACATATCATCTTTTCTTCCCAGAATATGTATTCTGCCGTGAGTTCTTCCGCAGGAGCATTTTGTATTATCAATACGACCTATATCGCCTGTACGGAAACGAATCAGCGGACGTGCGTGTTTTCTGAGAGTCGTAAATACCAATTCACCAACCTGTCCCGGCTCAAGCACTTCACCTGTATGAATATCAACGGTTTCAACAAGAATGTGATTTTCTGCAATATGCAGACCGTCTTTTGCCTCGCACATTGC
>CADCJK010000119.1 GCA_902801715.1 uncultured Ruminococcus sp.
CTGCACCAATGGCAATTCCGACATCTGCCCTCGTCAGTGCAGGGGCATCATTGATTCCATCGCCAACCATGCCGACTTTCCCCTTTTTCGACAGCTTTTTGATAACAGCCTCTTTGCCGTCAGGCTTGACATTCGCTATGACTTCATCAACTCCCGCCTGCTTTGCAACTGCCTTTGCCGTCTTTTCATTATCTCCCGTCAGCATGACTGTATATATCCCCATATTCCGCAACTCTTTCACAGCCTTTGCGGAATCCTCTTTTATTGTATCTGCAACCGCTATGATTCCCAACAGTTCACCGTCTTTTGTGAAAAACATCGGTGTTTTGCCCTGTTCCGCCAATTCATCCGACTTTTCAAGCATATCTTTTGAAACATCAAACTTTTCACGTATAAATCCGGCACTTCCGCCGAATATTTCAAAGCCGTCAATTTTACCCGTCAGACCGTTTCCGACAAGTGCCCTGAAATCCGTCACTTCACCGATTTTTACATCACTCTCATATTCACAGACAGCTTTTGCCAAAGGGTGTTCACTCCTGCTTTCAAGCGATTTTGCATAGTACAGCAAATTTTCGTCACAGGCAATGATATCTGTCACAGACGGCTTGCCGTTTGTCACAGTCCCTGTTTTATCAAGGGCTATTATCTGTAACTTGCCTGTTTCCTGTAAAGCCTCTGCTGTCTTGAACAATATGCCGTTTTTTGCACCGACACCATTTCCCACCATTATCGCAACAGGCGTTGCCAATCCCAATGCACACGGACATGATACTACCAATACACAAATTCCTCTTGCCAATGCCGTTCCGATACCTGCACCAAACACTAACCATAAAATTATCGTTAAAACGGCGATTCCAATGACAGCCGGTACAAATACACCCGATATTTTATCTGCCACTTTTGCGACAGGGGCTTTTGTAGCCGCTGCATCGCTTATCATGGAAATGATTTGTGAAAGCGTTGTATCTTCCCCGACTCTCAATGCACGGCATTTCAGAAAGCCCGATTGATTGATTGTAGCCGATGTCACAAAATCCCCCACAGTTTTATCAACGGGAATACTTTCCCCTGTCAATGCCGATTCATCAACCGCACTGTTTCCCTCAATAATTTCACCGTCAACGGCTATACTCTCTCCGGGACGTACTATAAATATATCATCTTTTCTGACTTCATCTATTGAAACGGTCATTTCTTCACCGTCACGGATAATATTTGCCGTTTTCGGTGCAAGCTTCATCAGACTTTTCAGGGCATTCGTTGTCTTGCCCTTTGAATAGGCTTCCAGCATTTTTCCGACTGTTATCAATGTCAGTATCATTGCCGCCGATTCAAAATAGAATTCATTCATATAAATATGTTCATTAGTTCTGTCAGCAGTCATGGCAAAAAGCATAACTGTACTGTAAGCAAATGCCGCTGATGAACCCAATGCAATCAGTGTATCCATATTTGGCGAACCGTGAAAAAGACTTCTGAATCCGCTGATAAAAAACTTCTGATTGATGACCATTATGATTCCCGACAAAATCAACTGCACAAGTCCCATGGCTATATGATTTCCCTGCATAAAATTAAATACAGGAAAGCCGAACATATGCACGCCCATTGAAAAATACATTAAAACAATCAAAAATCCCAATGATACAAACAATCTCTTTTTCAAAACAGGCGTTTCACGGTCTTTTAGGGCATCTTCTTCAGCGGCAAGTTTTGCACTGAAATTGCTTTTTTCAACTGCACTTTCTTTCGGTGAAATTCCGTAGCCTGCATTCTGTACGGCTTTTATAATATCACTTTCACTTGCATTTCCCTCGACACCCATTGAATTTGTCAATAAACTGACACTGCAAGCCGTCACACCGTCAACATTTGATACTGCCTTTTCAACTCTTGTCTGGCAAGCCGCACAACTCATTCCCGTGACTGTATATTGTTTCACACTTCACACCCCTGTTTATTTCCGAACGTCTATGTTCCACTGTATATTGACGTGTTACCGTCACACTCTCCGTATAAATATCCTGCGTAACCGCTGTTGAAAGAGCTTTTTCATCTTCCGAAAAATACGGCTTCGGATTTTCCATCAAATCAATGATACGCTGCGGCAGTGTCAGTCTGCGGCATTTATTGAATGCACCCTTGCCTACATATCTG
>CADCJK010000120.1 GCA_902801715.1 uncultured Ruminococcus sp.
ACTGCTGTGCCGTAGTCACCTCAGCCGAAAGCGGCTGATATGGTGCTGAATGTAAGACCGTCCAAAGCCGGGTTGGACACACTTGATTTCTAAAATCAAATGAAGTAAATATTAACTGAGTTCATTATATAGGGAAAAAACGTGTTTGTCAATCATTTATGTAAATTTTGAAGATAATTTATTTGCAAAACAGAATAACTTGTTTTTTTTACTTGTCACATTTGAAAAATATGATATAATAAGGATATATTGAATTCATAGCAGAGGAAGATTTTTTATGCAGGAAATTACAAATGTCGGTTTGAATATAGCCGAAAAGTCAAATATGATATGGAATGTTGCGGATATGCTGCGTGGACCTTTCAAGCCCCATGAATACGGTCTTGTCATTTTGCCTATGACGGTCGTTAAGAGATTTCATGACTGTCTTCTGCCTACGCATGAAAAGGTACTTGAAACTTATGATAAAGTAAAGGGCTTTGAAGTGTATGACGGTTTTCTGAAAAAAGCGTCGGGTTATCAGTTTTACAATACTTCAAAATTTACATTTGACAAACTCCTTGCCGATTCCGAAAGTATTGAGGCTAATTTCAGGGATTATCTCAACGGTTTCTCTGAAAATGTACAGGACGTTCTGGCAAAGTTCGATTTTGACAGCATTATCAAGAGAATGGTCGAAAGCAATACACTTTATCTTGTTATCAAGGAGTTCAATTCACCGAAAGGCTATCTTGGAGCAGATAAAATCGGTGCAGTTGACTGCGGATATATTTTTGAAGATTTGGTAAGGCGTTTCAATGAATCCTACGGTGAGGAGGCAGGAGCACATTTTACTTCCCGTGATATTATCTATCTTATGACGGATATTCTTTTGGCAGATACAGCTTTTGACGGGCAGTCAATGACTGTATATGATATGGCAATGGGGACTTCACAGATGTTGTCCTGTATGGAGGAAAGAATACACGCTCTTGACAGTGAAACGGAAGTGACCTGTTTCGGACAGGAGTTCAATCCGTCAACATTTGCCATAGCCAAAGCAGATATGATGATAAGGGGCGGTAATCCCGATAATATGCGGTTTGGCGATACGCTTTCGGAGGATAAATTTGCAGGCTACAAATTTGACCGTATCATTTCCAATCCGCCTTTCGGCATAGACTGGAAACGTGAACAAAAGGCGGTTGAGAAAGAAGCGTCTTTGGGTGAAAGAGGTCGATTTTGTGCAGGCTTGCCGAAAATATCCGACGGACAGCAGTTATTTGTCATGAACGGTCTTGCAAAGTTAGCTGATGACGGTAAAATGGCTATCGTGCAGAATGGTTCACCGCTGTTTTCGGGTGATGCAGGTTCGGGACCGTCCAATATCCGTCAGTATATCATTGAACACGACTGGCTGGAAGCAATCATACAGCTTTCGACAGACCAATTTATGAATACGGGTATCAGTACATATATATGGGTGCTGAATAAAAACAAGCCGTCCTACCGTGCAGGCAGGGTGCAGTTGATAGACGCATCACACTGTTTTGAACCGAGAAGAAAATCCATCGGCACAAAGCGTAATGATATAACGGATCAGTGCCGTGATATGATAGTGAAAGCCTACGGTGAATTTGAAAACGGCATTTACGGGGAGAAAACGGGCATTTACTGCGAAAGCAGGATTTTTGAAAATGCGGAGTTCGGTTACAGTAAGATAGTAGTCGAGCGACCGCTGAGAGATGACAACGGAGAAATCGTGCTGAAAAAAGGCAAGCCTGTTGCGGATGCGACATTGAGGGACAGTGAAAATATTCCGCTGACAGAGGATATACAAGCCTATTTTGAAAGAGAAGTCCTGCCTTATGCCCCTGACGCATGGATAGACGAGAAAAAGACAAAAATCGGCTATGAAATCCCCATGACAAGATATTTCTACGAATACCAAAAGCCCGAAAACAGTGAAAGTATTCTTGAAAGAATCATAGGTCTTGAAAATGAGATTTCGCAGTCATTAAAGAATTTATTTGGAGGTAATGAGTAATGAGTACAAAAGAATTGCTGCACAATGCAGTAGATAAAATGACAGAAGAACAGGCTAATGCGATTTATACTGTAATTCAGTTCATGGTGTTGAATAAGACAGAAAAAAACACTACAAA
>CADCJK010000121.1 GCA_902801715.1 uncultured Ruminococcus sp.
ATATATGCTGATAGCAGGTATTTTTCCGACCGAACACGGCTGGACGTTCGCACCGAATCTCTATCACTTACAGATTATAGGCTATGCAGGAATTATGTTTATATTTTATTGGGCTTTAACATGGTCACTTGCACCCATGAGTGCGTTCAGTAAAGACTTTGAGAGTTTTATAGCGACTATTATGTCAGGCTTGTTCTGGGTATCGGGCGTATGCTTTGACTCCTATCATATCAAGGATGAGGTCATTAAAAAAATATTGCTTTTCAATCCCATGACATATTTCTGCAACGGTTACAGAAAGGCATTGATCTATGATCAGTGGTTCTTTGAGGGCTATTATCACCCCGATTACGAAAATATCATATTTGCGACAGAATTTGCATTGGTACTGATATTCGGTGTGATCAATTATAACAGACTGAGAAAAAGACTGCCTGACGTTCTGTAATGGGTAAGGTATATGAAAGAAACATTTTTTCAGAAGCTGCAGAGAGTGAAAATAGGGGATATAGGGCATATATTTTTATTTTTGTTGGCATTGCCGATATCGCTTGTATACAGGCTTTTCAGGAGAGATTTATGGCTTGTATGCGATAATAAGAATGAGGCAAGGGATAACGGCTATTGGTTTTATAAATATGTATGTGAAAAATATCCCGAACAGGATATCGTGTATGCGATAAATAAAAAATCAAGGGATTTTGCAAGAGTGAAAGACTTGGGAAAGACTGTTGATTACGGCAGTTTAAAGCATTGGATATTATATCTGACGGCAAGAAAAAATATCAGTTCGCAAAAGGGCGGAAAGCCGAATGCAGCGGTATGTTATTTTCTGGAAGTGAAAAAAATCCTGAAGAATACAAGGGTATTTTTACAGCATGGAGTAATAAAAGATGATATGCCGTGGCTGTACTATGAAGAAACCATGATGAAAATGTTCGTATGCAGTACTTACAGGGAATGGAAGTTTGTATCTGAAACATATCACTATCCCGAAGGTTATGTGAAAGAGTTGGGATTGTGCCGATTTGACGGCTTGCATGAATTTGAAGTAAAGCCGAAACAGGTCTTGTTAATGCCGACATGGAGAAGCTGGATTGCAACGCCTACGAGTGCATCTTATGAGATAGAAGATGTTTCAAAGTTTGAGAATACGGAATATTTCAGGGCATGGAGTGCATTTTTGCAGAGTGAAAGACTGGCTGAAATTCTGGAAAAGAATGATTTGCAGATGATATTTTATCCCCATAGGGATATGCAGATGTTTCTGGATAAATTTCAGATAAAAAGTGATAGAATGATAACGGCAAAATTTCCCGAATATGACGTTCAGACGCTTTTGAAAGAGAGTGCTTATTTAATAACGGATTTTTCAAGTATAGCGATGGACTTTGCCTATATGAAAAAGAGATTGATGTATTATCAGTTTGACTATGAAGATTTCAGGAAAGGGCAGTATGGAGAGGGCTATTTCAGCTATGAGAATGACGGTTTCGGGAAAGTATGTTATACGCTTGAAACGGCATTGAATGAAATTGAAAAGGCTGTTAATGAAGATTTTGCAAATGAAGATGTTTATATAAAAAGGCATGATGAATTTTTCGATTTGTATGATACAAATAATTGTGAAAGGAATTATCGTGCAATAAAGGAGTTGAGATGAGTGGAGAAGATAGATTTTGTGATAGCATGGGTAGACGGAAACGATAAAGAATGGCTTGCGGAAAAGGCAAAATATTCACCGTCAGCGATGGCAGACAGTGCAACGCCCGTGCGTTTCAGGGATTGGGATAATTTGCAGTACTGGTTCAGGGGAGTGGAAAAATATGCCTCTTGGGTAAATAAAATTCATTTTATCACATGGGGACATCTTCCAAAGTGGCTTGACACAAGCAACCCGAAATTGCATATAGTCAATCACAAAGACTATATCCCCGAAAAATATCTTCCTACATTCAGTTCTCATGCAATAGAATTGAATATGCACAGGATAGAGGGCTTGTCGGAACATTTTGTATATTTCAATGACGATATGTTTATTACGAGAGAAGTCAGTGAAACGGACTTTTTTAAAAACGGCAAGCCATGCGATACCTTTGGTTTGAATTGCATTTATTTCGGTCACGACAGT
>CADCJK010000122.1 GCA_902801715.1 uncultured Ruminococcus sp.
AAAATCCGTTGATATGCTTCTGACGATAAACGGCATACCCGTTGTTGCCCTTGAACTCAAAAATCAATATACAGGGCAGAATATTGAAAATGCCCGCACTCAATGGAAAAATGACCGTGATCCGAATGAGCCTGTATTTCACTTCAACAGGAGAATATTGGCATATTTTTGTGTTGACCATACAAACGCATTGGTAACAACACGCCTTGCCAAAGGGGATACTTATTTTTTGCCGTTTGATCAGGGTTCCAATGGTGCAGGAAATAACGGCGGTGCAGGCAATCCGCCCAACCCTGACGGCTATCCCACAGCGTATATCTGGGAGAGTGTTCTCCAAAAGGACAGTTTATTGGATATTCTCCAAAAGTTCATTCATTTCGACAGGAAAAAGAATATCATATTGTTTCCACGTTATCATCAGCTTGATGTGGTGCGGAAATTGATTGCAGATGTCCGTGAAAACGGCTCGGGGAAAAATTATCTGATACAGCACTCGGCCTCTCTGCATAATGAGATGAATAAGCCTGTTTTCACGTCTGTAATCATCGTCACGGACAGAACCGTTCTTGATGCACAGTTGCAGGACACCATTTCAGGCTTTGACCATGCTCTCGGGGCAGTCGAAACGATTGGCGAAGGCAAAAATTCAAGGGATTTGCTGAATGCCATCAATGACGGGTGCAGAATGATTGTAACGACTTTGCAGAAATTTCCTGTTATTTATAAAGAAGTCGAAAGCACATCGGGAAAGAATTTTGCTGTAATCGTAGATGAAGCACATTCTTCACAGACGGGTTCATCAGCGATAAAATTAAAATCAGCTCTTGCGGATACGGCTGATGCCCTGAAAGAGTATGCAGAGATAGAGGGCAAAGCCGAAGAGGAGATTGATAAAGAGGATAAAATCGTGCAGGAAATGCTTGCACACGGTCGGCATAAAAATTTATCGTTTTTTGCATTCACGGCAACTCCGAAAGATAAAACGCTTGAAATGTTCGGCACGAAATATACAGACGGTTCATTTCACCCGTTCCATATCTATTCCATGAAACAGGCGATTGAAGAAGGTTTTATTATGGACGTTCTTCAAAATTACATGACATACAAGACAAGCTATCAGATAGCCAAGACAATACCGGATAATCCTGATGTACCGTCATCACGGGCAGCGAAAACAATAAGACGTTTTGAAGAACTGCACCCGTATAATATTTCCCAGAAAGCACAGATAATCGTTGAAACATTTCTTTCCACAACGGCTCATGCAATAGGCGGCAAAGGAAAGATGATGGTAGTCACATCATCAAGATTGGCGGCAGTACGCTATTTTCACGAAATAAAAAAATATATCACGGCTAACGGCTATGATACAATAGATGTTTTAACGGCATTTTCAGGTTCGGTCAAAGACCATGAAGAAGAATATACCGAGCCTAAATTGAATATCCGCAAAGATGGCAGTCATATTTCGGAAGACCAGACAAAAGCGGAATTTCACGATAATTTCAATATGCTGATCGTTGCCGAGAAATATCAGACAGGCTTTGATGAACCGCTTTTGCATACAATGATAGTTGACAAGAAATTAAGAGGAGTAAAATGTGTGCAGACGCTTTCAAGGCTCAACAGGATATGTGACGGCAAAACAGATACATTCATACTTGATTTTGTGAATACAGCGGACGATATAAAAGAGGCATTTCAACCATTTTATACAGAAACGGCACTTTCACAGGAAATCAATATAGACCTGATATATCGGACACAAAGGGAACTGCATGATTATTGTCTGTACACGCAAAAGGAAATTGATTTGGTGATAGAGATATATTCTGTCGGCAGGCAGGATAATAAATCATTTGGCAAAATGTCATCAGCTTTACAGCCTGTTGCTGTCAGATATAATAAAAAGACATCTGACGAGCGTTATCAATTCAGAAGAAAACTGCGTTCATTCATAAAATGGTACGGCTATATATCGCAAATCAGTCGTATGTTTGATACGGAATTGCAGAAAGAATATATTTTCTGTCAGAACCTGCTGAAACTTTTACCCGAAGATTCAACAATTATGCTTGACCTTGAAAACGCACTGAAATTGGAATTTTACAAGCTGGAAAAGACTTTTAAGGGAAATATCGGATTAACGGATATGTCGGGAGAATACGAGCCTGCAAAGGCAAAAGGCAAATCTTCCCCCGAAAAGAAAGAGCCTTTGGCAGAAATTATCGAAAAAATCAATCAGGCAACAGGCGGCAATTTTACCGAAGCAGACAGGGTAATTTTATATGTTCTGCATGACAAAATGAAGAGTGATAAAAAATTAGGCAAAATTGCAAAAACGTCAGATCCGCAGGTGTTCATGGAAAGCATATTTCCGAAATCTTTTGATTCAG
>CADCJK010000123.1 GCA_902801715.1 uncultured Ruminococcus sp.
GGGTTCACATAGCTGCATGACGGCAAGAGGCGTTAAAAATGTTTCGGCACATACCGTTACGGAAACTTTCAGAGGACAGTTTAAAGTTGATAACGACTTGAAATCTCTTGTAAGATTCAAATGAGAGTTGAGAGTGGAGAGTTGAGAGTTGAGAGGCTGCTAAACTTAACTTTTTCCGAAACATAAAAAAATAAAAAACGGTGGATTTTGGAAATGATTGGAGAATATAATAACTTCACTCTCCACTCTCCAAACTCCACTCTGAATAGTAAAAGGGAGAGAAGATATGAAAGCATTGGTATTATTCAGCGGAGGAGTAGACAGTACAACTTGTCTGGCGATGGCAGTCGATAAATACGGCAGAGAAAACGTCATAGCCTTGTCAGTCAGTTACGGTCAGAAACACAAAAAAGAAATTCAGGCAGCCGAAAAAATAGCAAATTATTACGGAGTCGAGCTGAAAAAATTGGACTTGGCAAAGATATTTGAAGGTTCGGACTGTTCACTTCTGAGTTCATCAGATGAGGACATTCCTAAAGAGAGTTATGCAGAGCAGCTTGAAAAAACGAATGGCAAGCCTGTTTCAACGTATGTGCCGTTCAGGAATGGCTTGTTTTTGTCATGTGCGGCAAGCGTGGCGATTTCAAACGGCTGTACAGAGATATATCACGGCATACACATGGAAGTGACAGCCCCGTTTGTGAATATGCGTAAATCGGATATTGTGGCAAAGGGATTGAATTTGAATGTGCCGTACAGAATGACATGGAGTTGTTACGAGGGCGGAGAAAAGCCGTGTGGTGTATGTGGAACGTGCCGTGACAGAATAGCGGCTTTCAAAGCCAATGGCATAACGGAGGTATGGGAATGAGTGAATTGACGCTTTTGGGAAATAAAAATACAAAATATGCGAGTGACTATGCACCTGAAGTTCTGGAAACATTTGAAAACAAGCATCAAGAGAATGACTATTTTGTGAAGTTCAACTGTCCGGAGTTTACGAGTTTGTGTCCTATCACGGGACAGCCTGATTTTGCGTGTATCTATATTTCATATATACCTGATAAATTGATGGTGGAAAGCAAGTCACTGAAATTATATTTGTTCAGTTTCAGGAATCACGGAGATTTTCATGAAGATTGTGTGAATATCATCATGAAAGATTTAATAAAGCTGATGAATCCGAAATACATTGAAGTATGGGGAAAGTTTTTGCCAAGGGGCGGCATTTCGATAGATCCGTACTGTAATTACGGCAGACCTGATACAAAATGGGAACAGCTTGCATGGGAGAGGCTTTCACACCATGATTTATACCCTGAAACCGTCAACAACAGATAATGGAAAAAGCTTTGATGATTTTTATATCACCAAAGCTTTTTTTATTTGACATACAGGCGATTTTTCAGGATATAGCTTTCGACTTCGGGCGGAACGAGTCCTGAAATACTCTGATTTTGTGAAATATTATTTCTTATCTGAGTGGAAGAAACGGTCATGATATTGGCATTGAGTATATAAGTTTTTGCACCAAGGGTATGCAGGTATTCAGCTTGTTGAGCCAAATGGGATATATCGTCATCATTTCTGGGAACACCGCATATTGTGGCAAGCTGAAAAATAATTTCAGGATTTTTCCATTGATGAATTGTCATGAACATATCGGCTCCCGTAATGAGATAGAGTTCATCATGGGGATGAATTTTTTTCAATTCCTGCAAGGTCATATAGGTATAGCTTGCCCCCTGTCGTTTAATTTCAATGTCGCTGACTTCTGCAAAGGGGATATCTTTCACGGCAAGTCTGCACATATCCAGTTTTTGCTCAGGTGATACAGAATAATCCCCCAGCTTGTGCGGGGGAATATAAGTAGGTATGATAAGAAGTTTATCGAGAGAAAGTTCCTTTGCAAAAGCCTTTGCAAGCATGATATGGCCATTATGAATGGGGTTGAAGCTGCCCCCGAACATAGCGATTTTCATTTTGCTTTGCCCTTTCTTGCCTTAGGCAGTTCAATTTTAGGTTCTTTAAGATTTCTTCTGAAAAGCACAAATTTTGCACCGATTACCTGCACAACTTCGGAATTGGTTTCAAGTGCAAGCTGTTCGGCAATTTCCCTTGAAGTCGAGCCGGCAGTTTCAAGGACTTTGCCTTTGATAAGTTCCCTTGCGGTGAGAGCGTCATCCGCCTGTTTGGTGATGTGTTCACTCATGCCGCCTTTGCCGACCATTAAGATGGTTTCCTCGTCAACGGCAAGGGAACGCAAAAAAGCTCTTTGTTTACTTGTAAGCATAGATTCAAATTCCTTTCTGTTTTTCACTTAAAATCTGAGAGAGATTTCTCAAA
>CADCJK010000124.1 GCA_902801715.1 uncultured Ruminococcus sp.
GCAAAAAAATGACGACAGAACTTTCTGCCGCCATTTTTAAAAGAAAGGTTTTGCATGAAGAAACCCTGTAATCAGAATGTTATCTTCTCATTGATATAATCAACAAGTTTATCTATGGAAACTCTCTCCTGTGACATAGTATCTCTGTCACGGACTGTCACGCAGTTATCTTCCAGACTGTCAAAGTCGAAGGTGATACAGAACGGTGTACCGATTTCGTCCTGACGACGATAACGCTTACCGATAGAACCTGCATCATCATATTCCGTCATGAAGTTCTTTGCAAGCATATCATAGACTTTTTCCGCACCCTCATTGAGTTTCTTGGAAAGCGGCAATACAGCGGCTTTGATAGGAGCAAGGGCAGGATGGAAACGCAGTACGACTCTTGTATCTTTCTCGTCATGCGGATCGAAATATTCCAAAGATTTGCCGCTTGTATTGATATGCTGCGTCAGGTCATAGTCAGTTCTGTCGGCAACGCCCCACAATTCGCCCCAGCCAAACGGGAACATATATTCAAAGTCTGTTGTCGCTTTGGAATAGAAACATAATTCCTCTTTGTCATGGTCACGCAGACGGAGATTTTCAGGCTTGATATTGAGAGAATACAGCCAATCACGGCAGAAACTTCTCCAATAATCGAACCATTCCAAATCGGTGCCGGGCTTGCAGAAAAATTCCAATTCCATCTGCTCAAATTCACGTACACGGAATATGAAATTACCCGGAGTTATTTCATTTCTGAAAGATTTACCGATTTGTGCAACGCCAAACGGTACTTTTTTACGGCTTGTTCTCTGGATATTCGCAAAGTTGACAAAAATACCCTGAGCTGTTTCGGGACGGAGATACAATTCATTCTTGCTGTCCTCTGTAACACCCTGAAATGTCTTGAACATCAGATTGAACTGTCTGATATCCGTGAAATTATGCTTGCCGCAGTTCGGACAGGGAATGGACTTTTCTTTGATATAATCCATCATCTGTTCATTCGACCAGCCGGCTACGTTTGTACCGTCAAAATCTTCAATGAGATTGTCTGCACGGTGTCTTGTCTTACATTCACGACAGTCCATCAGCGGATCGGAAAAGCCGCCCAGATGTCCCGAAGCTACCCATGTCTGAGGATTCATCAGAATAGCGGAATCCAAGCCGACATTGTATTTATTTTCCTGCACGAATTTTTTAAGCCATGCAGCCTTGATATTGTTTTTAAGAGCCGCACCCAGAGGACCGTAATCCCAGGTATTCGCCAAGCCGCCGTATATTTCCGAGCCCGGATATACAAATCCACGACCTTTGCAGAGTGCCACAATTTTGTCCATTGTTTTTTCCGTATTTTTCATTTAAAATCACCCCTCAAAAATTACTCACATATTTTAACATATTTTTCAGGATATTGCAAGAGCATTATTTGAAAAAACGTATTGCCGAAAACAAAAATCATGTGTATAATTGAAAGAGAGGTGAGAATATGAGAAAAGTAGAAATTTATACGGACGGGGCTTGCAGTGGAAATCCCGGTGCAGGCGGTTGGGGAACTATCCTTGTCTATAACGGTCACGAAAAGGAACTTTCGGGCGGTGAGGCAAATACAACCAATAACCGCATGGAAATGACAGCTGTTATCGAGGGCTTGAAAGCCCTGAAAGAGCCTTGTGAAGTCACTCTGACAAGCGATTCGCAGTATGTCTGTAATGCCATTACAAAGGGCTGGGCGAAAAGCTGGCAGAAAAACAACTGGATAAAAAGCGATAAAACGCAGGCGAAAAATCCTGATTTGTGGGAGGAAATCCTGAAACTCCTTGCCATTCACAAAGTCAATATTGTATGGGTTCGTGGACATAACGGACACCCCTACAATGAAAGATGTGATAAATTAGCCGTTGAACAGTCACAAAAATACAAGTAAAAAAAGGGTGTAGGGTGGTGTAGGGTTTACAGAACTTTTTATATATTTTCTATGAAAATTATTTTTTATGCGAAAGGTATAGAAAACCCTTCACCACCCTACACCCTTTTGAAAATGTTCAGTCGACTGAACAAAATGTATAGTCGACTATACATTTTATAATTCTTTATTCGCACAATGTA
>CADCJK010000125.1 GCA_902801715.1 uncultured Ruminococcus sp.
TTTTGAAGAACAGTGCAGAAAGTACCGTCTGAAAGTGGATAATGTGCTTGGACAGGAAATTGAACTGGATATCTTTTCAAAGCCTGCACACATGGAATTGAGCCGATTATTTTACAGAATGGGCTATCTGAAAACGGAGTTTTCAAGACGTTTAAAGGGTGCGGATATTCTGAATAATAAGGACAGGAGCCGTATTCGAGAAACGTGGGAATATAAGAGAACAGTGCACACGGATTCTTCACTGATAGATGTAAGCGTGTACGGTGCGACGATAGAAGAAATTTGTAAAACGATGTCTGCCAAGCAGATAAAAGAGGAACAGAAATGCAGTGAAGCGGCAAAATTATATGTAGAGTGCTTTTTGATGGGCATAGAGATTACAGATGAATTTGCCGTAAAGACAGATGAAATCATCATCAATGACGGAGATTTTTTCTCATTGGGAAAAGGTTTGTATTATTTCAATATGCTTGACACGCTGAAAAAGATGTACAATGCAGAGGGGATTGTGACGGAATATTTTTTGGAAAAGTGTTTTCAGAAGATATTGATTATGCTGCCGTCCATGATGAATGTGGATTCCGACCACGCAGATGAATGTATTAAGATATGCAGAATGATGTATAACTTGGTTCGTGGAGATGTTCTGAGCGGAGAATATGAAAATCTGTTTGACACGTTCAGAACAATGATTGAAAAGGAAAATCCCGAACCGTCTTTATATGGTGCAGTATTGGGGCTTTTGTATGGAAGTGACAATGCCTATAAAGAAGATATCAAACACGCTTTAAATTCCTATTTAACGGGCAGTGAGGAGATAAAAAAACAGGGAGCAATATTTTTGCGTGGACTTTTCTCAACGGCAAGGGATGTTGTTTTAGTGGGAAATGAGTTTATCATTATCACGGACAGACTGATAAACGGCTTGCAGATAGAGGATTTCATGGATATCCTGCCAGAATTGAGATTGGCATTCAGCTATTTCACGCCGTCGGAAATTGACGTGATAGCGGAAAAAACAGCGAAATTATACGGCAAATCAAAAGAAGATATGAAAAAGAGTTTGGAGATATATCAGTATTTGTATTCGGAGGGAATACGTCTTGAAAGCGATATATTGAGGGGAATGGAGATATGAGCGTTGCAGAGGAAAATTTGAACAGATGGCGGCTGATACTCGGCAAGAATTCCGAAAATCAGTTTATACGGTCAGGAATACGGAGATGAAATCAGGCGAAACGGCGGTACAGGCAAATCACAGCTGAATGCGGCAAAGTGGATAGAGAAAGCAAGAAAATTATTTCCGAAAAGGACAGTTGAAGTCCTTGAAAAACAGGCTTTGGAGCATTTCAAATTGACGGAGCTTTTAACGGACAAGAAAGTTTTGCAGAAAATGGAGCCGAACACGGATTTGTTAAAGACAATCTTGCAGTTCAAACATCTGATGAAAAGTGATGTCATAGCGGAGGCAAAGAGAATTATCAAGAAAGTCGTTGATGAGATAACGGAGAAATTGCAGACGGATATCCAAAAATCACTTTTGGGAAAGCTCAACAGGAATATGCCGTCAAATGTGAAGTCGATAAAGAATCTGGATATCAAAAAGACGATTGCAAGGAATCTGAAAAATTACGATACGGAAAATGAACGGCTTGTATTGAAAAACGTGTATTTCAGCAGCCGTGTGAAAAGGTTCAATAAATGGCATATTATAATAGCGGTAGATGAAAGCGGTTCGATGCTTGACAGTGTGATATACAGTGCCGTCATGGCAGGCATATTTGCGAAATTGCCCATGATAGAAACCAAGCTGATTATATTTGATACAGATATAGTTGATTTAAGCGGATATATAGATGACCCCGTTGAAGTGCTGATGGGAATGCAGTTGGGCGGCGGTACGGATATCAACAGGGCATTGACTTATTGTGCAGGACTTTGTGAAAATCCGCATAATACGATATTCGTGACAGTGACGGATTTGTATGAAGGCGGCAGTACGCAGGATTTGTTGAGAACTTGCGGAGATATTATCAGCGGCGGCAGTAAAATGATATTTCTGACGGCACTCGACAGGGACGCAAATCCTGCTTATGATAAGAACGTAGGACAGAAATTGGCTGATATGGGGGCATTCGTAGGAGCAATGACACCTGAACAGCTTGGAGATTACATCGGAAAAATGATAAGCTGAGGGGGGTGACGGCAGGGGAGAATTGATGAATGTCATAAAATTGGCAGATGACGAGTATTTAACGGGCTTAACGAATAAAGGCACTGTCAAGAGGGCATACAAAGACATGGAAACAGCGGAAATTTCCGCTGAATACAGTGAAAGTGCAATTGCCGTTAATGTCGGAGAAGAAAAATGCACGATAAAAGAGCCGTTGGCAGAGAGTAAATGCAGTTGTCCGTCAAGGAGTATATGTAGGCATATTATAACTGCAATATTGTGGTTAAAAGGAAATGCAAAGGAAGAAGTGCATGAGCCTGAACAGAAACAGCCCGATAAAGCATTGACAGATGAGTTGTCGGCATATCCGCTGAAACTGCTTGAAAAGGCTATGAAGAAAAAGTATTTCACGGAGTTCATGCAGAAAGCCGAAAAGGGAAT
>CADCJK010000126.1:0-1378 GCA_902801715.1 uncultured Ruminococcus sp.
CGGAAATCAGGTGCAGAGGGAGTTTCATTCGATTTGATAGTGCTTTCGGGCAAAAAGACATCCATGCCGCATGGAGTTCCCGATGAAAGCAGGATAAAGAACGGAGATTTCATTTTGTTTGATATCGGTGCGACTTATGACGGCTATCACAGTGACATGACGAGGACATACGCTTTCGGAAAAATCAGTGATGAACAGAAGAAAGTATATGAAACCGTCAGACAGGCACAGCAAAATGCCCTTGACGCTGTAAAAGACGGCATGACTTGCGGAACTATCGACAAAGCCGCAAGAGAGTATATATATCAATCGGGATATGAGGGATATTTCGGACATTCCACCGGTCATGGAGTGGGATTGGAAATACATGAAGTGCCGTCGGTATCACCGAACAGTGATTTCACGGTTCACAGCGGCATGGTGATAACCGTTGAACCGGGGATATATTTGCCCGACAGATTCGGAGTAAGAATAGAAGATATGGTCGTTGTGACGGACAGCGGATATAAAAATTTCGTATCGCTTCCAAAAGAACTGACCGTAATTTGAAAAAAATCTTGCAATTTGATTTTGCGTATAGTATAATAGCATAGGTATTATTATTTTATTAAAAAACGGAGGATTTTAATTTATGATTACAGCAGGAGATTTCAGAAACGGCGTTACGTTTGAAATGGACGGACAGGTTGTTTCTATTGTTGAATTTCAGCACGTTAAGCCCGGCAAAGGTGCGGCATTTGTTCGTACAAAGATAAAGAATGTCATTACAGGTGCAGTTGTTGAAAGAACATTCAACCCGAATGACAAGTATCCGACAGCGTTCGTTGAGAGAAAAGATATGGAATATCTCTATAACGATGGCGATTTGTACTATTTCATGGACAATGAAACATATGAGCAGACTCCTATCAATAAGACGGTTCTGGGCGATAACTTCAAGTTCGTGACAGAAAACATGGTATGTAAAGTATTGTCATATAAGGGTAATGTATTTGGCGTAGAGCCGCCGAACTTTGTAACACTGACAGTTACGCAGACCGATCCGGGCTTCAAAGGCGATACAGCTACCAACGTAACAAAGCCTGCAACGCTTGAAACAGGTGCAGAAATCAAAGTGCCGCTGTTCATCAATGAGGGCGACAAGATTCAGATTGACACCAGAACAGGCGAATATATGTCAAGAGCGTAAATAATTAGCAATTAGCAATTAGCAATGAGCAATGGAAGATTGCGGAGGGAAAGAAATGAATATCAGCGAGAAAGCTGCTTATGTCAAGGGCTTGTTTGATGGCATGGAACCCGACATGAATGAAAAGCAGAATAAGATTCTGAAAGCCCTGATAGACCTCGTAGGTGAAATGGCAGAGGAAGTATCAGA
>CADCJK010000126.1:1412-2763 GCA_902801715.1 uncultured Ruminococcus sp.
GACGAAGATGATGACTATGACAAAATTTACAGTGAAGATGACAAGACTTGTGACTGTAAAAATTGTTCCGATAATGAAGAAGGAACAGTATATGAAGTAACTTGTCCGACCTGTAATGAAACCATAGCATTGACGGAAGAAGCAGTATTGCAGGGCAGCATGAAATGTCCGAAATGCGGTGAACTTCTCGAATTCGACTATGACGAGGAAGACGAAGAAGAATAATATCTTCTGAAATTGAGCTTATGAAAACACCAACTTGAATATAAAAGTTGGTGTTTTTTGATAATTGGAGAAAGGAATGAAAGAAAATGTTATTGAGTTTGATACGTTCGGGGAACGTGGATTTGATTTCGATTATTGTATATATCATATCGTCATTGATGGTAATATTTCTTGTGATGCCGCTGCATGAATGGGCACACGGCTTTGTTGCCTATAAATTAGGCGACAGAACGGCAAAATATCAGAAAAGATTGACGCTCAATCCGCTGGCACATATAGACTATTTAGGGGCAGCCATGATATTATTGATAGGATTCGGCTGGGCAAAGCCTGTACCCGTTGATCCGAGAAACTTCAAAAATCCGAAAAGGGATATGGCACTGACGGCATTGGCAGGACCTGTATCGAATTTATTGGCGGCAGTCGTATCGGGACTGATATCCAATCTTATCGTGATGATAATGATAAAAACAGGAAATAGTTCGCTTTCAACGGGATTTGTATATGTGCTGCTGTTTTTCAGATATTTAATGATGATAAACGCAAGTCTGGCGGTGTTCAATTTCATACCGATACCACCGCTTGACGGTTCAAAAATACTGATGGCGTTTTTGCCGTATAAAGCGATTTTTTGGATAGAAAGACATCAGACCTATATTAGCATGATATTTATGGTAGCCGTACTGATGGGAGGAGTAAGCAATATCATTTATCCCGTACAGGAATGGCTTTGTAACGGAATCAACTGGCTGACGGCATTGCCGTTTTTATGGGCATGGTGACGGTCATTGGAACAGATTTCATATAAATTAGAGGTATTTGAAGGACCGCTTGACCTGCTTTTGCACCTGATAGAGAAAAACAAGCTGAATATCTATGATATACAGATATCGGAATTGCTGGAACAGTATATGGAGCATATCAATATCATGCAGGAGCAGAATCTGGATATAGCAGGCGAATTCTTGTCAATGGCATCAAGGCTTGTTCAGATAAAGTCAGCTATGCTTTTGCCGAAATATGATGACGGTGAAAAAATGCGTGAAGAACTGTCGGGCGAATTGATAGGGTACAGGAAATGCAGGAAAATGGCTGAAATGCTGATAAAGAATATCAGTTTTGACAG
>CADCJK010000127.1 GCA_902801715.1 uncultured Ruminococcus sp.
TTTGAGAGATATGCTCATGCACAAAAGCCGTACAGTTATGACGATGATTGCAATCATGCTTTCATGTGCCTTGATAACGGTCATATCGGGCATGGGTACAAGTGCATGGCAAAGCTATATTTATGCCTGTATCAATTCATACGGAGATTTTGATGTCACTTTGACAGGGAATTTCAATGATAAAAATATTGCGGATATAAAACGTAACCGTGATGTTGACGGCGTATATTATGAAAAAAATATAGGTGTTGCCGAAATACCCGAAAATGTATCTGTTTATAAACCGTATGTACTTGTGCATGGTCTGAATGCAGGGGCATTGGAAAATTGTTTCAATGCAAAGCTGTATGAGGGCAGATTTCCCGAAAATGACAGTGAGATAGTCCTCTCCCCCATGTTTAAAAAATATTCCGAAAAGAAATATCATATCGGTGACAAGATAAAATTTGGTCTGGGTTACAGGGTTTTATCGGAACTGCTCTATTATGATACATCTTATTCAGACGGTGAAAGGCTTGAAATACAGAAAGAAAAGGAATATACTGTTGTAGGAATACTCGATTCTGTAAGCAGTAAGGTCACTTGCTTTTACAAATCAGCTTGTGTAGATGTTTACACGCTTACTGACAGTGTAAAAGATATATGGACAACCGATGAATTTAACGGTACACCCAAAAGATTGTGGATAAACTATACGGACAGTGCAGAAAAGGATTATATTTCCGCTACGGCACAGCTTGTCGGTGTAAGCGATAAAGAGGTGGAAAATTGTTTCTTTCACGGATATGACATTTCATCAAAAAAAGTATCTGCCGGAAATGATTTCGGAATAACAGGCTTTACACATAACGAAGCTGTACTGACGGCAAAGGGAATTGGTTTTAACAATACAATGAATATTTCCATGCTGATAACAGCGGCAGTTTTGATATTGATAATTATTTGCATGAGTGTTTTTATTATCAGAAACAGTATTTCCATATCGGTCACGGAAAAAACAAAACTTTTCGGTATGCTTTCGGCAGTGGGGGCAACTCCACGACAAATCAAAAACAGCGTTATTTTTGAGGGACTTGTTTTAACGGTATTCGGAGTGCCTTTGGGGATAGGCTTGGGAACAGGTGTTACATTTGCCCTTGTCAATATATGCGGAAATATCCTTAAAGACAATCTCAACGGAAACGAACTTTTATTTTCCATTCCGTTATGGGCGGTTTTGCTGTCGGCAGTTCTCGGTATTCTGACTGTATTTGTATCTTCCATGATGGCGGCATGGCGTGTTTCAAAAATGTCCTTCCATGATGGCGGCATGGCGTGTTTCAAAAATGTCCGCCATAGACGCTGTAAGGCTTTCGGGAGAAATCAAAAATTCCCAAAATTATCGTGTGCCGAAGCTGATAAGAAAGATTTTCCATGAGGGCGGCTGTATTGCATGGAAAAATATGAAACGCAGTAAACGTCAGTACCGTACAACGATAGTTTCGCTTGTATTGAGTGTTACCATTTTTCTTGCAGCGTCAACCGCTGTCGGTTCAATATCCCGTGAGGTTTCCGAAACATTTGCGACAAACGGTTATAATTTGTCCGTTGAGTATTATTCACACTCTTCGTGGAAAACTTCAAATGTCGATGAAACTTCAACCGATCCCGATTATCACGGAGATTTGGAAATTCCAAATTATGCAGACAGGGAAAACAGAAACGAAGAATATAAAAACTTCTTTGAAGAGATAGCGAAAAATTCAAATGTGGACACATGGAGTTATTGTTTCCAATGTCGTGAATATTCTTTTGATATACCGCAAAGTGAACTGTATGAAAGCAAAACAGGCGGTGTGCCTGATATTATGAATTACAGCATTGAAAACGGAGTACTGAAAACCAATCTTTGCATTATGGCGGTTGATGATTCAGCATATAAAGAAATCATCAAATCTACGGGCAAAACTCCCGAAGAACTCAAAGGCAAGGCGGTTTTTGTCAACGACAACAGAAAAACCATTATCCATGATGATGACAGCAGAGAGGTTATATATGAGCCGTTTTTTAAAAATCCTGTGGGAATGACATTGAACGGCAATATAAAATTGTGGGATCCCGATGACAAATATGACGGCAAAAGGGGCAGTGTCAGCATTGAAATAGGTGCGGAGCTTACATCAGCCCAACTTCTCGATGAAAAATATTTTGTCAATATTTATGAAAGAAGCGGTTCCATTATCATTCCGCTTGATGACTATATGAATACGATAGAAGGTTGGTTCACATACGGTGGTATGTTCATCAACTCGTCAAACAGCATACAGCTTGAATCGGATATCGGAAATATGGGTAAAAGCGGTATATATGTTGAAAATATAGATGCCTATGTCAAGATGATGAATGCAATAGTTTTGCTTGTAGGCGTTACCAATATTTTCAATACCGTTTCAACGAACATGAAATTAAGGCAAAAGGAATTTGCTATGCTCCGTTCCGTCGGCATGACGGGAAAAGAATTTGACAGAATGATTATTCTGGAAAGTATTTTCTGTTCTTTCAAGGCTCTTTTGATAGGCATACCTTTCGGATTATTGACGGGCTGGCTGATATACTTTTTGATAGAGAAAATGTCATATACGGGGCACAGCATATATATTTTTCCGCTGACAGCGGTGATTCTGAGTATTACAGTGGTAGTAATGATTGTCGGCAGTATCATGTTTTACTCCGTTTCCAAACTCAAAAAACAGAATATTATAGAAACAATAAGAAATGAGAATGTATGAATATTTTAATTACAGAAGATGACAGGAAAATTGCCAAGTCACTGAAAC
>CADCJK010000128.1 GCA_902801715.1 uncultured Ruminococcus sp.
ACTTTCCAATCTTCTGACAAAAATGCAGGATTGCCTTGATAATGATAAACTTGATGATGCCGCTGCCGTCAGGAATGAAATTCAGGATTTGCAGAATAAGATTTCCGCACAGATTTTCATTGACGAGGCAAATCAGATGAATTTCAAGGAAACTGCCAAAAATCCCGAAAACGCACAGACAAAGCAGAATGCAAGCTATATCAGAGCCTGTCTGAAAAAGTTTGGCAATAAGCCTGTAACGGACGTTGAAAATTCTCTCCTCTTGCCGACATCAACCTATGTCAACGGTGCAAACGGTGAGGGTTACATACTTCCGCAGGACATTCAGACACAGATTAACAGAAAAATCCGTGAATACCGTTCTTTCCGTGACGTTCTCGGCTACATCAAAACAACTGCCCTCAAAGGTGCATTTCCCGTTGAAAATCTTGACAGCCTTGCAGGATTGGTTGACTTTGCAGACGGTACAGACGGCACTGTCAGCAATGACATTTCATTCACTCAGGTAACATTTTCACTTGCTGAAAAGGGTGCATTTGTGAAACTCTCCAATACTCTGCTTGCACTCACGGATAATGACCTTGTTGCCTATATCGTTGAGGTATTCGCAAAGAAAGCCGTTATCACGGAAAATGCTATGGCAAAAGCTGCTTTGCAGTCAAATAAGACCGTTAAAACGCTTGCCAACTGGAAACAACTCAAATCTTCCATCAATAAAGACTTGGATCCGGCAGCATATTTTGATACAGTCATTGTTACAAATCAGGACGGTTTTGATTATCTTGACAGTCAGCTTGACGAAAATGGCAGACCGGTTATGCAGCCCGATATTTCACAGCCTACTCAGCGTAGATTTATGGGTTATCCCGTTATTGTATTCTCCAATGCACAGCTTGCGTCAAGTGCTGCTACAACTACCGCTGCCGGCTATGCACCGATTTATTACGGTTCACTTAAAAACGGCTGTAAATTCGTTGATGCAGGATTGACTTCCTTTGCGGCATCAAGTGAAGCAGGCTTTATGTCAAATACCACTGTTGCAAGGCTTATCGAATTTGTGACAGTCGTACAGTGCGACAGTTCGGATAAATGCTATTGTTACGGACAGTTACAGGTTGAAGACCAGAGAGTATCTCAGGGCGGTGGAACCTGATGACACTTGCTGAAATGAAGTCATATCTGACAAACTGTTAATGCGTGTCATTGTTGCGGAACTGTATGAAAAACGTTCAATGACATTCGACATAAACAGCACTAATGAAAAAGTGCAGTATGTGATACGTTCTATCATCAATCAGCTTTCTTTCTCATTTGGAGATGATGACAATGACCATGATGAAAGTTGACATTGGCAGGTTGGATAAAAGAATCACCATACAGAAACGCACCGTGACAGCCGATACAAAAAGAAATCAGATACCCGAATGGACAGATTATTATACCTGTTGGGCGGCTGTCAACGGTGTTTCAAATCGTGAATACTGGCAGGCAAGAGAACAGCATGAAGAAAATATCGTCAATTTCAAAGTCCGTTACTGCAATTACGATATTACTTTCATTGACAATATTCTCTTTGCCGACAGCGTTCTGAATATCAAGGGGGCGGAAAAGTTATGAAAAGCGATTTGGCAGCGGATATCATGAAAGAAATTGAAAGCTATAATGAAGCGTTGGCTATTGAGATTGACAATGCTTCAAAGAAAGCCGCAAAGAAAATTGCAAATGAACTTTCCGAAACATCTCCCAAAGATTCAGGCGATTATGCGGCAGATTGGGCGGTAAAGGAAGTTACAGGCAAGAAAAGATATAAATACCGCATGGGGACAAGTAAATATGTCGTGCATAACAAAGGGCATTATCAGTTGACACATCTGCTTGAAGAAGGTCATGCCACAAAGGGCGGTACTAAAAGAGTCCCTGCACAACCGCATATTGAACCCGTTGAAATGGAATATGTCCCGAAATATCTTTCGGCAGTCGAGGAGGCTATCAAAAATGCAAAGTAATCTCCTT